>CAZZBU010000099.1:0-15045 GCA_964652315.1 uncultured Bacteroidales bacterium | reverse complement strand
TTGAAATAAATCAGACTGGCATTTATTTTATTGTTTTTTAATTGGTCAACCATAGGTTGACGCATCCAGTCTGGTACAACCAGGAAAAATTTTCCATTGTTTTTTTTGGCAAATAATGACAGCAATCTCCATTTATCCTCTTTGTTTTTATCGTCAAGCTCAATTTCATATAAATTAGTTTTACCATCCAAAACAACCTCGATATCCGGTTTATGAATCTCAGGTTGATTATTATTTGTGGTTTTAAGCGTTATTTTGTCCGGAGTATCATATCCGGGCAAAAAATCTGTCCGTATCTTTTCGGGTTTATTCTCTTCTTCAATTTTTTGAATAATAGCCCGGGCTACCATTTTTTTATCAATATTTGTTTCTTTACGCATAGCTAAATATTTTGAATTGTTTTACAATAAGGCAAAATGCCCGTTTTCCTGCCGCTTTTCTATCAATCCCTGCCTTTTTAATTCCAAAACATTTTTAAGTACGGCTTCATAAGGCAATGACAGTTCCTGGATTAAATCTCCAAAGGCCAAATTCCCTTTTTCCTTTAATAATTCAATGATTTGTTGTTTAATCTGATCATTCTTATTTACTTCCCGAGTATGCATTTTTTCCAATAATTTATTAGGTTATCTTTTATTACATAGATTAAAATACATGCCATATATTATCAGTCCTTTTATTTTTTTATCAAACGATGGGTTGCATACATGAATCAATGTCGAGGTATATATCGATGTTAGTATTTATGAATCATACATATTAGCTTAAAATGATTAAGGATTGCTGTAAATGATTACCATCTGTTATACTATCCATAGATACTGTGTCTATTATTGCTATATAACCCACTGTCATTAATCTTTGAAAATATGGGGGCAACAATAAAACACTTATCCAGCAGGAGTGATTTTTCATTAAAAAGGTGTGAAAATTATCTACATAACTGTAGAAAAATAATCACACCTTTTACGCAAGTTTACAGAACAGAGGAAAAATTTAATTTCTTACTGATTCTTTGAGGAATTTTCTCGAAAAGAAGATTCGGCTTTTAACAGTACCAAGCGTTAAATCCAGCTTTTCGGCAATTTCGTGATATTTGTATCCCGTAAGGTACATCCTCAAAGGAGTTTTATGTTTATTATCAAGAAGATTCAGCGAATCTTCCAATTCTTTTAAGGTGTATTTTGTCTCCGGATCCAAATGATTTTCATTCACAAAACTGTTAAGAAGATAACTGTCATCTGAGTTATCCTTAATCGTGTTTTGCCTGTTTGTTTTATGATACTGATTAATAAAAGTGTTTTTCAGAATCGTTGTCAACCACGCTTTCAGATTTATCGGACGGTTTAGGAACTTGTCTTTATTGGACAATGCTTTGTAATATGTTTCCTGAACCAGGTCTTCTGCATCCTCCTTGTTTGATGTCAAATACTTCGCAAACCGCATTAATGGTTCGTTATACGAACTGATTTTGTAAGAAAACTCGGGGGTAGTCATGTGTCTCTATATTTTAATCGTTTAACAACATTTTTTTATAAAGTCTGTAGTTCTCTTTAAAAAGATTGTGCCAAACTTTCAGAAAGGGTTAAAAACTCTTATTAATAGCTGTAATACTCTTTATTTGCCATATTCACGATTTTTGAATTGGGAATTATAACCACAGATTGTTCAAAATAATCACAGGTTATTTCCACAGTTTTCTATTATAAAAACAAAGGCACGACGAAATTTCATCGTGCCTTTGGCCTTGTTAGGCGGGTGTTTAAGAAAGCAATCGTTTTTATCTGAGGGTTATGATGTGACTTCCGTTTTTGCATGAATATGCAAAACCAAGTTTGCCAGCAGGCAGTCCGTTTATATTTGCCTCTCTCCTTATCCCTTCGTATGTTTAGTTTTAACAAACATCATTCCCCGGAATAATACTTATTAATAACATTTTCAATGTGGATAGCAATACTTATATCAAAAGCGGTAATCTTACAGGTATTATATATAGGGTTTATTTTTTAAAATGTTCAAAACTATGGTGATTCCCTGGCGTTATCCTGATTAGAGCTCAATAAAGCGTGGTGAAAAATCCCGGCTATGTGAAAAAAAATCCGCAAATCAACAACATCAAATATGCTATTATAATCTGCTATATTATAAGATATTGACTGAGCTTATGTGTCATTACAAAATTTTCGAAACAGGCTGGCATAATTCTTCATGGTTAATACTTCAATAAATAGTTTTTTAAGAAATACCCGAGAAATGATGAATTATAAATATATCAACATTATGAAAACAAACAGTAATATATTTAATCGAAGTTTATCCGGTATAGTGGTATGTTTGGTTTTGCTTATAATAATATCTGCCGGTTGTAATGGCACTGAAAAAAAAGAAGAAAATAAAGAAGAAGTTACGGCTTATCAACACTGGGAGTTGACAGACAGTCTTATTATTGAAGGAGTGGAAACTGAAATGATGTTTCATTCAAATATTCCGGCAGATAATATTAGTGTAGAATCAGCGCAAGGTATAGTAACCCTAAGCGGCGACGTGAAAAATCTTCTTATCCGTGATGAAGCGGAAGAAATAGCAGGGGCCATAAAAGGCGTACGTGCCATAATCAATCAGATTAATGTGGATGTACCGGATATTCCGGATGGGCAATTAAAGGATGAAGTAGTGCAGATGTTACGGCAAAACACAGTAACAGACAAGTATGAGATTCTAGTTGAAGTAGATGATGGTGAAGTTCAGCTATCTGGAACGGTAGATTCATGGCAGGAAGAAATGCAGGCTGTTAATGTGACAAAATCAGTCAGAGGAGTGAGGGCTGTGGATGATAAAATTAATTTTGCTTATCCCGAAACGCCGCGTCCTGATGATGAGGTTGCCCGCGATATTGCTTCAGCGCTTCGTAATGATGTGCGGGTAGATGATGCTCTTATAGATGTTACGGTGGACAATGGGGAGGTTACCTTGTCTGGCACGGTAGGTTCAGTTGCTGAAAAGTCGAGAACAATCTCTAATGCCTGGGCCGCAGGTGTGAATGATGTCAATGCCGATAACCTTGAAGTGGAAACCTGGGCCCGCGATCCACAGATGCGGCAGGAAAAATATGTGGATAAGACCGACGAAGAAATAGAACTTGCTGTACAGGCTGCCCTGATAAACGATTACCGGGTAAATAGTTTCATGATTGATGTTGAAGTAAATTCGGGAGTGGTAACCCTGAAAGGCAATGTGGATAACTTGAAAGCCAAAAAGGTAGCCGCTGAAGATGCTAAAAATGTAGTAGGAGTGTGGCGTGTTAACAACGACCTGGAAGTACGCCCGGTGGAATTTGTCAACAATAAAGCCCTGGCTGATCAGGTGCGTAAAACAATTCAGCTACATCCTTACCTTGATCGCTATGATATTCGTGTAAATGTGGATGAAGGGGATGTTGAACTTTATGGAGTTGTGGGGTCTTCCTTTGACAAGAAACAGGCGGAAGACGTAGCATCCGGAATGCCAGGTGTGGTAACAGTTGAGAACTACCTTGAAATAGAAGCAAATGAAGAGGTGGCCGGTGCTGTTCAGGCTCCTGTTACTGATGAACAGGAAGAATTAACAGCTACAGAGACTACTAAAACAGATGCTGAAATAAAAGAGCAAATTGAAAAGCAGCTTTACTGGTCGCCTTTTGTAAACGAAAATGAAATAAAAGTTACTGTAGAAAATGGTAATGCTACCCTCACCGGTCAGGTGGATACTGAAATGGAACGTGAGGCAGCTGAAAGAAATGCCATGCAGGGCGGGGCTGTTACTGTAAATAATAGACTTGTAGTAGCTTATTCGCAGAATACCTCACAAAACGGATTCTAACGTGGTTTGTAGTGAAATTTTTCTTGTGTTTAAGTTTAAATACTATTAGTTATGTTTAGGATATTGGATCAAACAAAAGATAATCTTATTGCTTTGCGAATCGAAGGACGTATTGAGAAATCAGATTATGAAAAATTAAATCCGCTGCTCGAAAAGTCTGCCAAAGAATACGATTATATCAATCTGTATATTGAGATGGATGAAATCAAGGGAATACAGCCCAAAGCTATGTGGGACGATATTGTGACGTATGCAAAGTATAAAAATCAGATTAACAATGTAGCAGTACTCAGCGATAAATCATGGTATAAACCTGTGGCAAAACTCACCAATCCCTTTGTGGCAGGTGAGATTAAATATTTTCCCATGAGTGAACAACTGAATGCCATGGAATGGATTAGTCAGAACTAGGCAATTGGGGCTACCATAGCCCAAAATTAATTACTATGCTAACAATTAGATGGTTCGCCGGGAATTCGACGTTTTTTGATCGTAATTCCCGGCGTTTTTTGTTTAGGCTATCATCAACCAGTGTTCGGCTTTTTCAGAATCAATAAAATACTGTACCGGCAGCTTCTCTTTTTCAAGGGCAATACGTGTGGCTTCAAAAGAAGCATGTACAAATAAATTCTGAGGGACTACAATGGCCAGTCTAACCTGTTTGTCAAGATCGATAATGGAAAACATGGTTTTTTCATACCATCTGTAATTATCGGGTTCAATAAAATAGTCACAAAAGTAAAGGTTAATTAAAATCCTGGTGGGATGGTGTTTTTGTAATATCTTGTTTATTGCGTCAAGTCTGCCTTTTAAATCTTCCTTCAAAACATTGGTGCATTGATTGGTCCATGTCAAATACAGTATATCCTTTTTTTGATTCTTTGTAACCTGTAATAATTTATCTTTATGTAATGTTTTTAATGCATTCATAATGATGTTTTGTTTTATTATCAAAGGCTTATATCAATGATAAGATTATGCCAGAACCAAAAATTAACAGCTAAAATCGCCGCTTAGGCGTTGAGTGCATGTTTCCTTATCAAAAGCTGCCACTAACACCAGAATGAAAAAAGTTGTGGAAAAAAGTCACAGGGGTGATAATTTTCCTCGTCAGGTTTTAATAAAAAAAGCACCAAACCGGCTCAATGAAAAAGGCAGTGAAAAATGAATTGCTAATAAGCCCCCTCTGTGGTTTTTAATGGTACATGAAGTAGCATATTTGATTTTCACTGTAAACCTTATACTACATGTAGTTTTAAATCAACCTGCTGCAAATTAAGTATGTAGTGTGTCTGTTTCAGCTTTGGAACAAAGCTTATCTGTTTCTTTTGGCATACGCCTTGCTTAACAATGTGTATGTATAACCAAAAAATCGTAATACTATGATTACAAATAATGCAAAAGCCAAATGGCAGGGTAAAATTAAAGATGGAAAAGGTACTATGTCTTTACCCACCCTTGGTAAAGAAGTAAGTTATACTTTTAGTTCAAGATTTGAAAATGCCAAAGGTACTAATCCGGAGGAACTTATTGCTGCAGCACATGCCGGTTGTTTTAGCATGGCATTGAGTGAATTGCTGACAAAGCAGGATTTTGATCCTGAATATATTGAAACAACTGTTACCGTAAAATTGGAGATGCGCGACGGAACACCTGTGATTTATGAAAGCGAAATCAACACAGAAGCCAAAGTGCCTGGAATTACCGAAGCCCTTTTCATGAAACTTGCAGTAGATGCCCGTGAAAACTGTCCGGTTTCAAGGGCACTAAATGTTAAAAAAACAATGAAAGTCCACGTGAAACAGTAAATATAACCTGACAAATAAATCATTTTTGAAAACTGCTTTCCTATTTAATGAGTAAAAATCATAATCATAACCAACAGCAGGAAAAATCTTTTCATGCGTTGCCGGTCCAGGAGGTCTTAAGTTCCCTTGGGAGTCAGCCGGAAGGTCTTAATGATAAGGAAATTGATAAGCGACTAAAAGAACATGGGTTTAATAAGTTAGTAGAAGGTAAAAAAAAGAGCATTCTTACCCTTATTCTGAGTCAGTTAAACAATCCTGTGATATATCTTTTGGTCGCTGCTGCTACCATTTCGTTTATTTTCGGTGATATTCCCGAAGCCATTGCCATAATTGTGGTGATTGTTTTGAATACCATCATTGGCTTCTGGATGGAGTATCAGGCTCAGCTTTCCATGGAAACCCTGAAGAAAATGGATAAGCTTACGGCCCGGGTCATTCGCAACGGAGAAACAACTACCGTTGATGCTGAGAAACTTGTTCCCGGAGACATCCTTGAACTTGAGGCAGGAGCACTCACTCCGGCTGATGCCCGCATCATTGAGGCATCAGAATTATCGGTTGATGAATCTCCCCTAACCGGAGAATCTGTGCCGGTGAATAAAAATGCCGAACCCCTGGAGGATGATGTGCAGCTTGCTGACCGTACAAATATGCTCTTCAAGGGCACGGCCATTAGTACCGGGAAGGGAAAAGCTGTGGTCACTTCCACCGGTATGCAGACCCAGATTGGGCATATTTCACAGATGGTGAGTGAATCTGAGGAAGATGAAATTCCCCTCAACAAAAAGCTTCGCAAGCTTACGCATAAGCTTATCTGGGTAACCCTGGGGTTGGCAGCGGCATTCTTTGTTATCGGATGGATCGCCGGAAAGCAGATCTATGATTTATTGCAAACAGCCATTGCATGGACAGTGGCAGCCATACCCGAAGGGCTTGCTATTGTGGCCAGCATTGCTCTGGCCAGAGGAATGATTCGCTTAAGCCGTCAGCAGGTGTTGGTGAAAAAGCTGGCTGCAGTGGAAACCCTGGGTGAGACTACCACCATTTTTACTGATAAAACAGGTACTTTGACCGAAAACATCCTGTCTGTCAGTTCAGTCGTATACCCGGAAAATCGCGTCAACCTTGATGAGGATGAATTCAACCTGGAGGATAAAAACCTTGAGCAGATTTTCAGAATAGCAGTATATTGCAACGATGCTGAACTTGATGAAGAAGATGGTAACTCAGGCGATCCCCTGGAGATAGCTTTGCTTAAGTTTGCAAAAGATACCCGGCAGGAAAAATACGATGACTATTATTCCGATAAACGAGTCCATGAAGATCCTTTTGATTCGGAATCAAAAAAAATGGGAACCATTTATGAAACGGACGAAGGACTTTATATTGCCGGTAAAGGCGCTGTAGAGTCAATCATTGAAAACTGTACGCATTACCTTGATCAGGATAAGCAACATGAAATTGATGAGGACTTTCGTAAAAAGTGGATAGAAAAAAACAATGAGCTTTCCGCCGAAGGCTTGCGTGTATTGGCTTTTGCCTACCAGGTGGCTGATAAATCAGAGAAGGGGACGCTTCAGAATCAAGATGATTTTTTAAACGATATGATTTTTGCCGGATTAGTGTGTTTTATGGATCCTCCTCGTCAAGAAATCGCAGGGTCCATGGAAATTTGTAAGGAGGCAGGAATCAGTGTGGTCATGGTTACCGGCGACCATCCTGAAACAGCGCTTAATATAGCCCGTAAGGTGAAACTGGTCGATGAAGAATATGATACGGTTATTCATGGTCGGGATATACCGGAAAAAATTGATGGTCCCGGCGATAACCTGGAAAAGTATGCAAAGGCCAAAGTTTTTGCCAGGGTGGATCCGCGACAGAAATTACAACTTGTGGAATTGTTCCGGAAAAACGGTGATATTGTGGGTATGACCGGTGACGGGGTAAACGATGCCCCGGCTTTGAAAAAAGCAGATATTGGCATAGCCATGGGTAAACGTGGTACCCAGGTTGCCCAGGAAGTGGCCGATATGGTGTTGCAGGATGATGCTTTCCCCTCCATAGTGAAAGCCATTGAGCAGGGCCGCATTATTTTCGGAAACATCCGCAAGTTTATCATGTATCAGTTATCTTATCACCTGTCGGAGATTATCATAATTGCAGGCATTAGTTTTGGTATGTTTCAATTGCCGCTCCTGCCCCTGCAGTTGCTGTTTCTGAATCTTTTATCCGATGTGTTTCCAGCCCTGGCACTGGGTATTGGCAAAGGAACACCCCACATTATGAAATTACCGCCAAAGGACCCGGCAGAACCTATTATTACAAAACATCAATGGTATATTACAGGCATTTATGGATTCATTATTGCAATTGTGATTGGCGGGGTGTATGTGTATTCATATTATGCCCGCGATTATTCACAGGAAATATGCAATACAATAACCTTTTTCAGCCTGGCTTTTGCACAGTTACTGCACGTGTTTGATATGCGGGAAGCTAACGAGCCTGTTTTTTTAAATCAGGTTACCCGCAATAAATATGTATGGTTTGCCCTGATCTTATGTTTTGCAGTGTTATTCGTTGCTTATAATATTCCCCTTCTTAAAACAACCCTTTCATTCCAACAGCTTGATGCTACTATGTGGATTATTGTATCTGTAGCAAGCATCCTGCCCATCTTATTAATTCAGGCAGTGAAGCATATTTTTAAACTGTAGGAACATGATTACACAAAATCTAAAAATATCAGGCATGGACGCTGCCATATTCGATATGGACGGCGTGGTGACCAAAACAGCCAGGATTCATAAACGTGCCTGGAAACAATTATTCGATGATTTTTTGAACTCAGAAGTAAAGGATGAAAAGAAAAAACGGCCTTTCTCTGATGACGACTATAAAAAGTATATTGACGGCATTCCCCGGTACGATGGGGTATCGGGCTTTCTCAAATCACGGGATATTGAATTGCCCTATGGCGATCCCTCGGACGATGAAAATAAAAATACCATCTGTGGTTTAGGTAATCGTAAGAACCGCATTTTTTTGAATTTGATTGATTATGAAGGAGTGGAGATTTACACTGATGCTGTCAATCAAATCAATGATTACCGAAAGCATGGGATAAAGACAGCCGTTATTTCATCCAGCAAAAACTGCCGTGAAATCCTTACCCGGGCAGGAATAATAAATATATTCGATGTGGTACTTGATGGGGTGGATTCTGAGCAACGCGGGTTGAAAGGGAAACCTGCGCCGGATATTTTTCTGGAAGCAGCCAAGGAACTAAAAGTTACCCCTGATAGATCAGTTGTTTTTGAGGATGCCATTCAGGGCGTGCAGGCAGGTGACAATGGAGATTTTGCATTTGTTGTGGGAGTTGACCGTAATAAAAATAAAGAAGCCTTGCTTGAAAATGGTGCCGATGTGGTGTTTAGCAACCTCCTTGAACTGGATATTTTTAATAATCCGGAGATGGAACCTTATTTTACACAGAAGTTGCCTTCGCTGTTCACTGAATTTAATAAAACCAACAGCATCTTTAAAAATCGCATCCCGGTGTTCTTTTTTGACTACGATGGTACCCTGACGCCCATTGTCAGGAAACCTCAGGATGCGCAGCTTTCAAAAGAAATGAGGATGGTGTTGCACGACCTGGCTAAAAAACATACGGTAGCTATTGTCAGCGGAAGAGATATGGACGATGTCAAGTCGCTTGTAAATCTCGAAACTTTAATTTATGCCGGAAGCCATGGATTTCGGATAAGCGGGCCAAATGGGTTGTTTATGGAGCATGAAGAAGCTCAAAAAATAAAACCACAACTTGATAAGGTTGAAAAGCTGTTAAAAGAAAAAATAGAACAACATATTACAGGCTCAAAAATAGACCGGAAGCGCTATGCTGTAGCTGTACATTACCGTAATGTTGAAAAAAAACACATTGATGAGGTGATTGATAGAGTACATTCCCTGGCAGCAGATTATAATGAGTTAAAAGTAACCGAAGGAAAAATGATACTCGAAATAAAACCCAACTTGGACTGGCACAAGGGTAAAGCCATCCGCTGGATCCTTAAAAAGCTTGATCTTGAAGGAAAAGAAAATATTCTGCCTATTTATTTTGGCGATGATATAACGGATGAAGATGGGTTCAATACACTGGCTGACGATGGGCTGGGCGTGCTGATAGGTTCGCATAGCAGTCCCACTGCCGCCCGGTATGCATTAAAGAATGCTTTTCAGTTGAGGCGATTTTTACAGGCTTTTAATAAACACAAATAATTGGTAACATGCAGGATTGGACAGTACAGTACGATAAGTATGAACCTGAAAAGCAACCCTTGCGTGAAGCGCTTTTGGCTCTTGGTAACGGTTATTTTGTAACCCGTGGTGCTGCCGAGGAAAAACATGCAGATCAAAATAATTATCCCGGCACCTACCTGGCTGGCGGGTATAACCGGCTAACCTCGAGGGTACATGATAAAGATATTGAAAACGAAGATTTGGTAAACTGGCCAAACTGGCTGCCGCTTTCATTCAAAGTAGATGATGGCGACTGGCTTGACCTCGATAAGATGGAAGTGCTTGATTTTAAACTGGAGCTTAACCTCCGCGAAGGAGTACTTGAACGGAAATTTCAGCTACGGGATAATAACGGACATGAAAGCACATTGCTGAGCCGCAGGATAGTAAGCATGTATGATAGTCACGTGGCAGCCATAAAATGGCAACTTATACCACAAAACTGGTCAGGTAACATAACTATACGCACCGGCATTGATGGCAGCGTTGAAAATAATGGCGTTGCCCGTTACCGTGATTTAAAAAGCAAACACCTGGAAATTATTGATAAAAATGTATTTTCTGAAAATTCCCTCTTCCTGGTAAGCAGGACGAAGCAGTCCCGTATTTTGATGTGTCAGGGGTGCAGAACCACTGTCTTCCTTAATGAGAAGGAAACTAGTGTAACCAGAGAAATTGTTAAGGAAAAAGAAGCACTTTACCAGGACATTACATTTAAATGTGAAAAGCTTCAGCCCATCAGCGTGGAGAAGCTGGTAGCCCTTTTTACTTCAAAGGATTTTGCCATTAGTGATCCCATAACCGAGTGTCAGAATAAATTGTCAAGGCTCGGTTCATTTACCAAAATATTTGAAAAGCATAAACTGGCATGGGATCAGATATGGCAGCGTTCCGATATTGAAATGGATAGTGAGAACAAGGACCTCTTAATTCTTCGGGCCCATATCTTCCATCTGTACCAGACTGTGTCGCAAAACAGCATTGGGCTTGATATGGGTGTACCCTCCAGGGGATGGCACGGAGAAGCTTACAGGGGGCACATATTCTGGGATGAATTGTATATTTTTCCTTTTCTCAATGTACATATTCCCCAATTGGCGCGGTCTCTGCTTATGTATCGCTACCGGAGGCTTAATGAAGCCCGTGAACTTGCCCAAAAAAGCGGGTATTGTGGTGCCATGTATCCCTGGCAAAGCGGCAGCAATGGACGGGAGGAAAGCCAGGTAATCCACCTTAATCCCAAATCAGGCCGTTGGGTGCCCGACAATTCTCATTTACAGAGGCATATCAACGCGGCCATACCGTATAATGTGTGGCAGTATTACCAGGCTACCAACGACCAGGATTTTTTAACTACTTACGGAGCAGAAATTATTTTCAATACTGCCTTATTCTGGTCAAGCATTGCCAGGATGAACCCCAAACGCGGACGCTATGAGATTCATGGTGTGATGGGCCCGGATGAGTATCACACCAAATACCCTGATTCGGACGCACAGGGCCTGAATAATAATGCCTACACCAATGTAATGGCCGTATGGGTTATGGAAAAGGCCCTGGAGCTATTGGACATGTTCGATAAAAATGTCAATAAAGAACTGGCGAAAAAGGTTGGTTTTGGTGAAAGTGATATCAAACGCTGGAAGGAGATTACTGAAAAAATGTTTGTTCCTTTTCTTGATGATGATATTATACTGCAGTTTGAAGGGTTTGAAAAACTAAAAGAACTGGATTGGGATAAATATCATGAAAAATACGGAAAAATCATGCGGCTCGACCGTATCCTTGAAAAAGAAGGGGATACCCCAAACCGCTATCGAGTGTCAAAACAAGCCGATGTGTTAATGCTTTTCTATTTATTTTCTTCTGATAATCTTGTGAAATTGTTTAAAAAACTGGGCTATACATTCAAGCCGGATTATATTCCAAAAAACATCGATTATTATCAAAAAGTTACTTCCCATGGCTCTACCTTAAGTCAGGTCATTCATTCATGGGTATATGCGCGTTCTGACAGGGACCATTCATGGAAAAGCTTTGAAACCGCCCTTGTAAGCGATTTTAAGGATGTGCAAGGTGGGACAACCCCGGAAGGAATTCACCTGGGGGCTATGGCCGGTACTGTTGATTTAATCCAGCGCTGTTACACCGGGCTTGAATTTCGCGATGAAATGCTGTGGCTTAACCCAAGGCTTCCGGAGAATATTAAATGCCTGAAATTTAGTATAATATACCGTAGTCATTGGATTAAGCTATTTATAAATCATAAAAAGATTGATGTGGAATTTGATAAAGGCTGGGCTGATCCTGTTGTAATTAATGTGCGCGGCCAGGAGAAGATCTTTGATAAAAATGATGCTGCTTCGTTTAAGCTTGACAAAAAAAGAAAAAGAAATAAATAATTTTTGTTGTTTTTCCTGTAGTTTAAATTGTAAAACCGTGATAATCCTGTTGATTATCACGGTTTTTGGTTGTGAAGGGGCATTATGCATTTATAAATAAGCCTGCAATAGCAGCAATAAATAATAAAATCAGTATTATCCAGAAAAATCCTCCTATTGCTACCACTGCGTCTGTTTCATCCTCTGAGGCTGAAACATCTGCTTCGGCACGGGCGCGTGGACTTGGTGTTGCCGCTGCCAGCAAAAGGGCAATGAGTAATCCTACAGCCAGTGGCGGAAACCAATATATATCACCCCAATAAGGGCCTGTCGGTGCAATCCAGACATCAGCTGCCCAGATAGCTAAAAACAAAATTAAAAAAAACGTCCAGAAACTACCCCAGGGACCTCTTGAGCGAAATCCATAACTAAATAAGGCTGTGATTGCCAATGCAAGAAAAATAAAATAAAAAATACCTAAATAATCCATAATAAAAAGATTAAGGTTAAACAACGTTTCATTTACCTGATGTATGCAATGATAATCGCGTGCCAGATATAGCGGGTTTATAATAATTAGGTTCATTACATGATATTTACTGTTATTGGAGGTATTTAATATGGATAATAAAAACCCGATAACTGATGAAAAATTCTACAGCCGGTATGGATTTATTGCCTCACACAAAGCCATAAATACGAACGTTATCCATAGAATCCGTTTTGGTATGATTCTTTCAAGGTTGTAATACAGGTTTATTATCAGACAACTGAAATCATTTTTTGTAAAGCGTGATGATTTGAGTGTGGATGCTGAAATTTTGAAATTTTTAAATTAGATATAATTATGGATCAGGTACAAAACTTAAAAAACAAAAAAGTGGCAATACTTGTCACAGACGGCTTTGAAGAAATAGAATTGAAAGCGCCTTATGATGAGTTAAAATCCAATGGTGCTACAGTACATATAGTATCCGATAAGGGGAAAATTAAATCATGGAAAGACCGCGACTGGGGCGAGGAATTTAACACCGACCAGTTGCTTGATAATGCAGATATCAAAGACTATGATATGCTTATCCTGCCCGGTGGCACGATTAATCCTGATTTATTAAGGCGCAATGCCGATGCCGTGGAGTTTGTCCGTCAGTTTAATGAAACCGGAAAACCTATTGCCGCCATTTGCCATGGCCCGCAAATGCTTATCGAAGCAGGTATTGTGGAAGGCCGTGAGGTTACAAGTTTCTTTTCTGTAAAAACAGATTTGATCAATGCCGGAGCCAAATGGCGGGATGCAACGGTGGTAGAATCCGGTAATCTGATTACCAGCCGGAATCCCGGAGATATACCGGCTTTCCTGAAAAAGATCATAAATGTGCTTAAAGTACAACCCGAGCATGCCGCTTCATGATTGGAAATGATATTAAAACATAACAAAGGCATTAGCATGTTACAGAATGAATTATCGTTGAACGTTTAAATCACTATAGTATGGCACCACATATGGAAGAATTAATAAAGCAGGATATTATCGATCAGTTAACCTGGGATGATTCGGTAAACGCCAATGATGTTATTGTTGAGGTTACTGACAATACAGTTCAGCTTAAAGGAAAAGTGCCCAATTACATTGCTAAACTTGCTGCGGAACGGGACGCCCGGTTTGTATCTGGTGTTAAAAGGGTAGAAAACTACCTTGAAGTTGAGTTTCCTCCAAAATCAACCCTGCCGTCAGATCAGGAGATTACCGATCACATCAACAGCATGTTGTTTTTACACGGTAAGATTATTTCTTCAGATGTATCGGTATCGACAAACCGGGGGGTGGTAACGCTTAGCGGTAAGGTTGGTACGTATTGGGAGAAAAACCTTGCAGAAGACATTGCCAGTTCAACCCGGGGAGTAGTTGGTGTTAATAATCTGCTGGCTGTTTCACTTATCAAAACCGTATTTGATTATGATATTGAAACAGACATAAAAAATGCCTATAAGCGCAGTATACTGATTGATGAAGATAAAATAAAGGTGGCCGTTGAAGGTGGAACCGTGCGACTGACCGGTAGTGTAGCCAATTATGCCATTAAAAACGAAGCGATTGAAATAGCCATGTATACCGCCGGGGTGAAAGATGTAATAGACGAAATAACCATCGAATGATCAGTTTATTTTCAAAATAAAATAGTTTTATTAACTTTTAAAATTTACATGATATGATTAAAGTAATTGAAGTCATTGCCTCTTCTGATAAAGGATTTTCAGAAGCAACAGAAAATGCGCTAAAAGAAGCATCTAAAACATTGAAAAACATTAGGTCGATTTATGTAAAAGAAATGAATGCCAATGTTGAAAACAACAGAATCGTTTCTTACGGCGTCAATGCCAAAATTTCATTTGAAATCGAAAACTGATTTAATACAGTGCAAGATGAGTATATGTCTTAAAAGGTTTTGCCAATCATACTGAGTCTGTCGAAGAACTTGAAATTTTGAAACAAGCATGATTCCTGGGGCTCAGAATGACAATCCTTTTAAGACATCTTTTTTTTGTCTTTATTTATCACCTGCCCGCTTGTAATGACCACCTAATTTAGGCGTAGCGTCCCGCCTGCCTGTTCGGCAGTCAGGCTCATAGCCGTCAGGCCAATAAAAAATCCATAAATAACATTAGGGGTATATATTCTCTGTTTTTAATTGAAA
>CAZZBU010000098.1:0-15166 GCA_964652315.1 uncultured Bacteroidales bacterium | reverse complement strand
TGGAGAAATGCTGGGCATGTATGTCCATCCCCAGATTGAATACATGCCTGAAATTGCTTTGCTGTCGGAAATTGCTTTTTATCAGCTGGCTGAGAAATATACGGAAAAAGGACCGGATCACCTGTTAAATGGAATCCTGGAAACCCTTAACCAGTGGGCAAATGAAGCTGGTGTTCATCTTGATACTTCAACACTTCCGCTGGCAGTTTTATCTGTTAACAGAAATCAACGACTGCTATACCTGGCTTCCCGGAATGTTTTTATCTGGAAAAAATCCGGTACCGGCAATGATGTATTGGCACTGTCAAATGCCGAAGATACCACTGAACATCAAAGCCTGGGCAGGGCCGAAGATTTATTGCTTGCTTCCGGAGCAGGAATTAAAAGTTACCTGCTGGATTTTTACACAGCAGAATTCTGGCAGGAAGATAATTTTTCCATGGCAGTTAGTGATAATAAATCAGGAATCGTGTTAATTGAACTGATTTAAACGTTTTTCTTTCATGAATCACGAAGTTGAATCCTTTTACAAAAACCAATAATTCAATTGCTTCCTCAAAATTTTATGTACCTTTGTACAAAATACTGATTTGATTATTTGTGCTTTTGTTTACTAATCTCCTTTCCTTATTAGTTTATCTCAGCTCTCATTTTTGGATCAATTAAAAAGCTTTTTTGCCTGTGTGAAAATGCATTATCCTGCTATTAAATCCCTTAAACCGGATTGATGCAGCTATTATATAACACAGGCATAAGAGAAGAACAATTAAATATTAAGCATTATGAATATTTATGTAGGAAACCTGGATTATCAGGTTGTAGAAGACGATTTAAGAGAAATCTTTGAAGAGTATGGTACCGTTGAATCTGCCAAGGTTATTTCCGATAAATACAGTGGAAGAAGCAAAGGTTTTGGATTTGTAATTATGGATGACGAAGGCGAAGCCAGCAAGGCAGTAAAGGAATTGAATGGGACCACCCTTGCAAATCGCGAGATGAAGGTGAATGAGGCACGTCCAAGAAAAGATAATTAATCATTTTAAAAAAAAACATTTGAATTCATTTAATATTGGGGATTTATTTATACCCGTTCCTGTTGTTCAGGGCGGCATGGGTATTGGTATTTCCTTGTCCGGATTAGCATCAGCTGTAGCCAATATGGGCGGCATTGGTGTTATTTCAACTGTAGGAATAGGCCTTATCGATGATTCTGTTAAGTCCGGTTACCGTCAAAGGAATATCGACGCTATTCGAAAAGAAGTAAGAAAAGCGCGTGAAAAAACAAAAGGAGTCCTGGGCGTAAATATCATGTCGGTCATCACAAATTTTTCTGATATGGTTAAAACATCCATTGAAGAAGGCATTGATGTGATATTTTCAGGTGCTGGTCTGCCCCTTGATCTGCCGAAATATTTATCCGAAGGTGTTAAAACCAAGCTGGTACCTATTGTTTCTTCCGCCCGCGCCGCGTCACTTTTGTATAAAAAATGGAAACAAAACTTCAACTATGTCCCGGATGCCTTTGTTGTTGAAGGCCCAAAAGCAGGAGGGCATCTCGGCTACAAGCCCAATGCCCTTGACGAAGAAAGCAATCGGCTGGAAACCATTGTTACAGAGGTACTGGAAGTAACTAAAGAAATAGAAAAAGAACATAACAGGAAAATTCCTGTTATTGCAGCAGGAGGTATTTTTTCCGGTCAGGATGTTCATGATATCCTAACCCTTGGTGCTTCTGCTGTACAAATGGGCACAAGATTTGTAGCTACAACAGAATGTGATGCTGCCATTGAATTTAAACATGCTTTTGTCAATGCCAGTGATGCCGATATCAAGATTATAAAAAGTCCGGTGGGCATGCCCGGCAGAACCATCTTCAATCAGTTTCTGCTTGAAGCGTATGAGGGAAAACGCAGGCCAAAAGTATGCAGGCATAACTGCATCAAGTCTTGCGACCCAAAAACTACTGCCTATTGCATTTCGGAAGCGCTGCTGGCTGCATACCAGGGAAGATTATCCGATGGATTTGCCTTTACAGGGGTAAACGGATCCAGAATCAGGGAAATCTCAACAGTCGAACAGGTATTCAACGAATTAGAACAGGAATATCAGACGGCAAACAAAACAAATGACAGTTTATGCCATGAGGCAGCTTAAAATTACAAAACAGATTACCCGGCGGGGGGAAGAGTCAATCAACCGGTATTTTCAGGATATCAATAAATATTCGATGATATCGGCTGAAGAGGAAGTTGAGCTTTCGGTCAGAATAAAACAAGGAGATGAAGCGGCCCTGAACAAACTCGTTTTAGCTAATCTGCGTTTTGTGATATCTGTGGCCAAGCAATACCAGGATCAGGGACTTTCATTTCCTGATTTGATTAATGAGGGCAATGTTGGCCTTGTAAAAGCCGCTAAAAAGTTTGATGAAACCCGGGGTTTTAAATTTATTTCTTATGCTGTATGGTGGATAAGGCAATCCATTATTCAGGCAATTTCCGAACAAACAAGAATTGTTCGGCTTCCGCTAAACAAGCTGGCTTCCATTAACAAAATAACAAAGGCTATTCCTTATCTTGAACAAGAACTGGGAAGAGAGCCAACAGATGCGGAGCTGGCCGAACATCTTGATTTATCAAGCGAAGAGGTTGAAATTGCAAATAGCATTAAAAAACGGCAGATTTCATTTGACATGCCACTTTCAAATGATGAGTCAAGCGATTTTAACCTTTACGATCTGGTCCAAACAGGAAATATTCCATCCCCGGATAATGAAGTCATGTTTGAATCCATGACGATAAATATTCAACGGGCATTGAACAAACTTTCAAAAAGAGAATCAGATGTATTAACTTTATCCTTTGGATTATCAAATACCCCAGTCCTCTCTTTGCACGACATAGGAAAAAAATATAACATGTCCTCTGAGCGTGTAAGGCAAATCCGGAACAGAGGTTTGATAAAGCTAAAGGGCCTCCTGAAGGGCAATGTAGCCTTTCTGGAAAAATAGTATATTATTAATTCACTAAATTAAATTTATGGGTAGATCTCAGGAAACATTTAACAAAAAAGAAGTCAGAAACAAAAAAGAAAAGAAAAGGAAAGAGAAGGAAAAAAAACGCCTTGCCAAAAAAGATAATGACAAAAAAAGCAGTCTGGATGATATGATTGCTTACGTGGACGAATTTGGTCAAATCACAGATACACCACCAGATCCGGATAAAAAAGAAGAAGTTAACGCAGAAGACATTGTTGTGGGGATCCCAAAAAAAGAAGATACCGTCAGCAATGATCCTATCCGCAAAGGAACTATTACGTTTTTTAATGATGCCAAGGGTTTTGGTTTTATTAAAGACGCTGAAACCCAGGAAAGCATTTTTGTGCACATCAACAATGCCGAAGACGACATACGCGAAGGCAATAAAGTTATCTTTGAAGTGGAAATGGGCGATCGCGGCCCTGCTGCTTTTAATGTTACGATAGATAAATAATTTAGAATAAAATCGAAATTTGAAGCATGCAGAGAATCAAGGCCCTCTGCATGTATTATTCATTTTCAAGGGTTATTCCCAAAATACATAACCCGCCTGGTGTAAATCCCTTACATTTTGAATGGGATTTTCAGGCCTCAGGTATTCATTCAAATGCTTATATACAGCTACCCGTATTTCTTTGCCTTCTTTGGTGTCCATCCGGTCAAAAGAATGCCCTCCGGGAACGTCCTCAAATATTTTGTATTCAAATTTTTTATCCTCTGCTTTTAAGGATTTTATCAGGTGCTCCACTTCAAGCACATTCACGTCATCGTCATTGGTGTTGGTATGAATAAGCAGGGGGGTATTCTGAAACTTATGTACATTCCAGGCCGGTGACCGGCGGCGGTATTCCTGTACATTCTCATTGACCGTTTGCCCGATATGGTGGTCGGCCGAAAATAAATCGCGGTAACTGTCCGTCATGTAACCCATCCGCGAAATAATATCGCTCACAGGCACTCCTGCAAACGCGCATTGATAAGCCTTTGGGTACTCAAAAATATTATGGAGGGCAATCATCCCCCCATGGCTCCAACCCATGATACCTACCCGTGTTTCATCCACAAAATCATAATTGGCCAACACATGATTCCGGCTGGCATAGACGTCTTCGGTTTCGCGCCCGCCATAATCGATTTTTTCATAATGGCTTTTTCCATAGCCCGTGCTACCCCGGTATTCTGCTGCAACAACCACATAGCCCTGTACAACCAACTCGCGTACAATGTGGCTGTAGTAGGTCGTAAAATCGGCATGCACACCGCCATGGGGCAATACCATTAAGGGGTACTTTTTACTGGCATCAATGTTTTTAGGAATAAAAACATACGTCCAGAATTTTACAGGGTTGCCATAACCCATGGCATCTTTGTTTTCATCTTTCCATTGGGGCGGGCCATAAATATACTGCTTATCAACCCAGGCTACGTCGCCAAGTTTTTCATGCCACATAAGGTCATCCACCATTTTCTCCAGTCGGTCGAGCCGATGTTGGAGGGTTTCATCAAAGTCTTTTATGCTTGGGGTTTCCTGTGAAAATCCCAATCCTGATACTAAAAGCAGCAGGCAGGAAAAAACGATAGGTTTTATCAGACAATTCATAGCAATGATTCATTTATTTGTTTTGATCGGTAAACCGTTTAAGTGATAAATATACTTGTATTTGATAAAAAAGTCACCTGATTTATCTCAGGGGATAGGAGATTCAGGTTTTATAAGCACAAGTGACAACCAATAAAAACCCCGCTGCCTGCCTAACTGACAAACAGCGGGGAAAATTAAAAAAAAAATTGTAGCCTCACCAGGACTCGAACCTGGATCTAAAGTTTAGGAAACTTTTGTTCTATCCCTTGAACTATGAGGCCGTCTTACCAAAAACCAGTGTACTCATTGCAAACCAAATTCATCCGGCATTTCGTGAGCGTTGCAAAAATAGACAAAATAGTTTTCCCGGCAAATTATTTCCGAATAACAATGTGTGCAAAAAATGATTAGCTTTATCCTGCAAAACGTTGATTAATACCTTTATATTTCATAAACTAAATACAAGAACTAATGAGAACCTTTGCTTTTTTACTGATCCTGCCATGCATCCTGTTCATTGGATGTAACAACAGCCATACATCCCCATCAACAGAAACCATAACTCCGGAATCACAGGGTATTTCCTCCCAGGCGATTCTGGATTTCATTCAGGCCGCTGAAACCGAACGTCCGGATGATTTGCACAGTTTTATACTGATGCGCCATGGCAAAAAGCTGGCAGAAGGCTATTGGAATCCCTATAACCCTGAGAGCAACCACATGTTGTACTCACTAAGTAAAAGTTTTACCTCCACAGCCACTGGTATGGCCCAGGCCGAAGGATTATTGAGCATCAATGATCCGGTGATTTCATTCTTTCCGGAAGAAACTCCTGAAAATCCTTCTGAAAATCTGCAAGCCATGCGTATTCGTGATTTATTGAGAATGACAACCGGTCATCAGAATGACGCCCTGGGACCCATGCTGCAAAACCAGGAAAGTTGGGTAAAAGGATTTCTGGAACTGCCAGTGGAGCATAAACCAGGCACCCACTTTGTATACAATACTGCCGCTACATTTATGCTTTCAGCTATCATTCAGAAGGTGACCGGTGAAAACCTGGTTGAATACCTTACACCGAGGTTATTTAAACCGTTAGGAATTGATAACCCTGTTTGGGAACAAAACATGAATGACATCTCTTTTGGCGGATGGGGGCTCAATATCCGTACAAAAGATATTGCAAGTTTTGGGCAGCTTTACCTGCAAAAGGGAGCATGGAAGGGTGAGCAACTCATTCCTGCAGCATGGGTTGAGGAAGCAACAACCCTGCAGACCTCCAATGGCAGCAATCCGGATAGCGACTGGGAGCACGGCTATGGCTACCAGTTCTGGCGCTGCAAAACCGGTGTTTACCGCGGTGATGGTGCTTTCGGTCAGTATTGTATTGTTATGCCTGAACTTGATGCCGTTGTGGCTATTACATCCGGTACCAGCGATATGCAGGCTATTATGAACCTGGTATGGGAACACCTGATGCCGGCGATGCAAGAAGAGTCATTACCTGAAAATCCATCGGCTTATGAGGCTTTGCAGGAAAAGCTCGCGGATTTGTCTTTATCTGTTGTTGAAGGTGACAGTACATCTTATCTTGAGAATGAAATAGCAGAAAAAACATTTGCAATAAGTGACAACAATATGGGAATCACAGCCGGTGTGTTAAATATTGATGACAGGGAGGCATTGGTCACCTTTACAGTAAATGGCGAAAAAGTAACGGTTCCTGTGGGTTTTGGTGAGATGAAGCGGGTTGCCTTTCCCTTCCCCACCGAAAACAGCATTTCTTCCCTTGGAGAACAAAAAATTGCAACATCAGCAGGCTGGATAGCCCCGGATACGCTTCAGGTCCGCAGCTACCTGTATGAAACCCCTTACTATTTTACATTTAACCTGGCTTTTGAAGGCGATGAGGTAACTATTCAGGGAAAACAGAACGTGGCCTTTGGAGATACAAGGTTGCCTGTTATTACCGGTAAACCGGAGTAGAAGAGGAAACGATTAACCACAAAGGGCTCGAAGTTATGGCACAAAGGGTATTCTTGGTTTAGTGTGAAGTAATTAGTGAACCTTCGTGAAATACCTTTGTGCCCTTCGTGGTAAAAATATTAAACCCAACCTAACTTTTTGTCCGGCTCATGGAACTTACAGGTAAGAAACAAACAATAAATCGTGGACAAAAACAGACAAACCGAATTTTTAGCATGTTATGAACCGGTACACGAACCGCTTCTCAGGTTTTGCCGGACCATAGCCCCTAACCTGCAGGATGCCGAAGATTTAGTAAATGATACGGTTTTAAATGCCTTGCAAAACTTTGAAAAAATTCGTGACCGGGCATCTTTTAAAGCATACATTTTTACTATTGCAAGCAACTTATCCAAAAAGAAGTTCCGCCGGATGATATTCAGGGGTGATATCGATGAAGCCGATCTAAATGAAATTGTTGACATTACCCAAAACCCCGAGTATGTCGCAGAATACCGGCTCATCTATGAGAAGATAATGAACCTTCCACAGAAAGTTTCGGAAGCAATAATCTTGTTTCATATCGTTGATCTCACCCTCTTGTAGTGATCCGCACCGATATAGGCTTTAAAACACAGCGGATGATTGTTACAAAGTAATAAATAAACGAAACTCAAACCTTCAAGGTTTTGAAAACCTTGAAGGTTTTATGGTTTTACTCAATCACCAAATTCCTGTGTTTCGGATATTTCACTGAATATCGCAGCTCAACAGATTCTTCTTCCCCGGGCTTGAGGGAGAACATCCATGTCAGGTTACCGGTTTCCTGTTTATGGCTGGCACCTGATGTTTTTTGTACATCAATTTCAATCTCTTCCAGGGTAGATACGGGTACCTGGTCCATCACACGAATGTCAATTTTTTGGGATTTGTTGTTTTTTACAAGGATGCGCCAGGCCCGGGTTTCTTCTTTTTTATTGCCAATAAACTGCCGTTGGGTAAAATCTTTTACTTTTTCCCGATGCACGGATACGTTTTTGTCCCGGCCCAGGGAAAGCTGCAGGGTATCGCTCACATAACGCACATCGAGGATGGATTTTCCTACATAAGTACCCTCGAAAAAGATGGTGGCTTCGCCTTCCAGCAGATTGTATTGTTCCCATTCCACAATATTGGCAAGCAGATAAGCCGTTTCTTCAATTTTTGGCACGGCATAATACTGGTATTCCGCAGGCACGGCATAGTTGACCATATCCACCGTGTAGCTTTTGTTATCCGACTTAATGGTATAGGGCGTTTGAATCTCAAAATCTACCGAAGTTTGTTTTTCTATTTTACTGAAGGGGATGGGCAGGCTTTCGTAAGCTGAGGGTTTAGTTCTGCCTTTTTGAATTCTTACACCTGTCGCACTGCTTGCATAATTATCTCTAAATTCTATAGTACTAATAGTCTCGGAAGCAAACGTCACTTCTTGTAGATCCTGAATTGATTCCTGAAGGATTATTCTCATCTGTTTAGAGGATACCGGAACCTCTTTGGTTTCGTAACCAATGAAAGAGACGGCAAGATGGGTTGCATTATCCGGTAAGGTAAGGGAAAATTTTCCATTAGCATCCGTTACAGTACCCACTGTGGTTTCATTAACTACCACATTGGCTCCAACCAGCGGTTCGCCCTGCCCATTTGTAACCACACCGCTTACGCTGGATATGTTTTCATCGTATTTTGGAGGCTGGCTGTTGTAATCCAGGTAATAGGTTTTCAGTACCGGTGCTACCCCGGATACATTTGGTTCGGTGGATGAAAACCGCAGTTGTACATTGTTCCAGTCCACCTTGGTATCCTGCCTTACATTGGCTTTGTAGGTGATTTTAACGGGCTCATTGATGTTCTCAGCCCGGATGTCATAGGTAGGAAACCACCCCGCATTATTAACCAGGTAGGTTACTGTAACGGGTACGTTTAGCGTTCGGTCAGCTTTTATTTTAATAAGGATTTCGCCTGCAGGATATTCTTCCTTGCTGCTGATGGTATTGATCTGATTCACCAGGTTGGTTCGTTTTTGTTGCAATTCACTAACTGTTTTTTGCCGTTTTATCTCATCAAGCTTTAAAGCGGTCAGGCGGGTGGAATAAAAATCAGCAGCTTCTTTCAGGTTTGTGACACTGATTTGTGCATCCCTCCCACCGATGGAACGGTTTTCTTCAAGGAAAGCAAGTTCTTCTGTAAGGATTGAAAGATACGTTCGTTCCAGCTTGATTTTTTCATCAAGTGCTTTTAATTCATCCCCCAAATCGGTTAGTTTTTCTGACTTATCCAACTGATCTAAATAATTTTGTTGATGGTTGACAGACATAACCGTAACAGGGCCATCAGCTTTCACCTGGATGCTTTTAGCCTCGATGAATGGAGATAATTTCGTGAATTTCAATACGCTTTCCCCTTGTTCAATTTCTATCGTTATTTTTCGGGTGACCTGGGCACCCTGTAGAAATACTGTGACTTCTTCCACCGTTGTGGTGATTTCTTTCTCCGGAATATCAGCAGCATAAGAGGTCAAGCACAGCAGGCTGACGAACAGAGTTAGATTTAATTTTTTCATAGCTTTTTTATAGATAATGAGATGTTTGGTAAAAATCCATAATTTTTTTCGGTTATTTATTAAAAAGCTGATCGGCCGGGCAACCCAGGTCTCTTTGAATACAATTTTTGCAGGCCAGTTTGCCACGGATAAATCCATTGCCAATGGTTGATAGAAGAACCAATATGGCTAAAAGAACAAACAAAATCAAGCTAAAATTCCAGATTAAAAGGACAATGCCTGCGAGAAAAGGAATAAGCGATACCAGCAGATCGGGTATCATGTCTTTCCATGTTAGGGATTTTTCACAAAACAACTGATTATTGGCCTTTTTGAAAAACAAGGCACTGATTTTTCCCTTGCCAAACGCACAGCGCTTGTTGTAATAATAACAATTGATGCATCCGGTGCCCAATAAACGAAATTCAAGGAAAAACACATAAGCCAGATAAGCCAATGCCCATATCCAGTGTACCTTGAATAGCACATAGAAGCCAACGGTATATATCAGGAGAGAAGAAAGGTTGGCAATCAAAACTATCTTCAGAGGATAGTTTTCATAAGGTGTCGCTGATTTCATTGTTTGATGTATAGGTTTTGAAATTAAATCTATTCGTGCATTCGCGGCAATAAATCATTCATTTTTTTGAGCCACGAATGCACGAATATACATGTTTGTTGCTTTCTTACCACCGTTAAAACCACCTGAAAAAATAAGAAAGCAGCTGCTTTTCAAAAATCATATTATTCTTCCATTTCCGTATCCGGTTTTTTCAATCCGATGATGTTATTATATGCTTCTTTTGGCTCCATTTCACGGTTAAAAAGCAGGGGATAATTGGTTCTTCCGCGAATAGGCCAGTTATTTTTCCACGATGCACCGTCATGTAGTCCCCAGAAAGTAACTCTGTGGGTTTTATCGCTGTATTTCAGGAAAAGTTCGAAGATGTCTGTGTAACGTTGGTTGAATGCAACCTGAACTGAGTCGGGCATGCCATCGGTATAAGGATCCATTTCGCGGCCACCCTCAGCTGTCCGGTTTACATCAGCTCCAACATCATCCCAGGGGTTGGGCAACACGTTAATATCAAGCTCTGTGAAACTCACCTCAATTCCCAGGTCGGTGTATGCTTTAATGCTTTCTTCAATTTCCTCCAGTGTTGGACTGTCGCTTTTTATATCCCAATGGGCCTGCAGGCCTACACCATCGATTTTTATACCATTTTCCTGGATACGTTTAATCAGGCGAATTGCCCCGTCCCGTTTCTCAGGCTTGGTCATGTTGTAATCATTATAAATCAACCTGGCATCCGGATCATGCTCAGATGCAATTTTAAATGCCAGCGACAGATAATCCTCACCAAGCACCTTCAAAAATACAGATTCACGCAGGGTACCATCCTCGTTAAGCGCTTCGTTTACCACATCCCATTCATGAACCCTGCCTTTATAGCGGTCCATAATGGTGCCGATATGATGCTCAAGATGCTGAGCCATCTCAGCACTGTCTTTTATTTCTTTCACCCAGTCGGCCAACTGGCTATGCCATACCAGGGTGTGGCCAATGATATACATGTCGTTCTCTTCGCCAAATTCAACAAAAGCATCCGGCAGGGCAAAATTGAAGGTGTCAGGCTCCGGATGGATGTTCATCCATTTCATGGAGTTTTCGGCAGTAATGCTGTTGAATTCTTTTTTTATGAGCGCTACCGATTGAGAATCTTTTTCAGCATAATGCCAGGGGTTGATGGCCACGCCCATATAAAAATCCTCTTCAAATACTTTCTTGAGCGAGATCGTTTTATCTTCTTCCTCCACCTGAGTGCAGGAAATCGCAAAGAACATAACCAATAAAGGCAACAGGAAAAACTTTTTTTCTTTCATAGTGAATAGATTTAAATTATAAGCAATAATTCATTTAAATAAAAATGCCTTTCTAAATAACTCTTTTTGGAACAAGTCATAAAATTAGAAGAAAAAAGCGTATAAATTTATTTCAGCCACAAGTTTTAATGGAATTATATTTTACCAGAGAGTAAGCATACCAGGTTACATAAAAACAAAATTCCCTACATTTGTGCGGACTGAATAAAGAATGCATGAACTATATTGACATTATCCTGGCTACGATTCTTCTTTATGCGGCATACCGGGGTTTTTCCAAAGGGTTTGTAATTCAGATTGCTACGTTGATAGCCCTGTTGCTTGGCATCATCGGGGCCATCCGTTTTTCTCATTTTGTAGCCTCTGTTTTAATTGAAAAACTGGAGTTGACCGGAAAATACCTTCCTGTAGTGTCATTTGCCCTGACTTTTATTGGCATTGTCATTCTTGTTCACCTGATTGCCCGCCTCACCGATACCCTGATAAAAGCCATAGCCCTGGGCTTTATCAACCGCCTTGCAGGGGCTGTTTTCAGCATTGCTAAATTCGGGTTAATAATGAGTGTTTTTATCAATATCCTCAATGGCATAGATAATAAAAAATCCTTTTTGCCACAGGAAGAAATCAATCAATCCATCCTCTACCGTCCAATCATGAAATTCGCACCCTCAATCTTTCCCTACCTGAAAAATCAGTTTGAGAATTTTAACACGGATTATTTTGAGAAAGAAAAGGCAGTTATCAGTCTTTAGCTGATGGCTCATGGATGCCAAACTATGAGCTACCAGCTACCAGCTATTTTCCAGCATAATCAATGTTATAATGCAACCCCCTGCTTTCGGTGCGCTGCTGGGCCATTTTTATTACAAGGTATCCCACATTAATCAGATTGCGGAGTTCGCATAATTCTTCAGATAACTTTGATTTTTTATAAAGCTCTTCGGTTTCTTTATATATTATTTCAAGCCGGTCCATTGCCCTTTTCAGCCGGAGGTTTGAACGTACAATGCCCACATAATAACTGAAAATTTGCTGCATCTCTTTATAGTTTTGGGTTATAAGTACCATCTCCTCCGGATGTGTGGTTCCTTTTTCATCCCAGTCGGGAATGGTATGCTCAATTTCAATGGTTGAAATATCGGACAGGCTGTGTTTTGCAGCTTTATCTGCATACACCACTGCTTCGAGCAATGAATTACTGGCCAGGCGATTGGCACCATGCAGCCCGGTTGAGGCAGTTTCTCCTGCTGCATACAGGTGATTTATCCATGTTTTGCCCTTCATATCCACTTTAATGCCTCCACAAAGATAATGAGCTGCCGGAACAACCGGGATCATTTCTTTAGTGATATCAATTCCAAGGGATAAACACTTATCATATATGGTTGGAAAATGGGCTTTCAATTGCTTGCTATCCAGGTGAGAGGCATCCAGAAAAACAAATTCATTACCGCTGGTTTTCATTTCGTTATCAATTGCCCGTGCCACAATATCGCGTGGGGCCAATGATTTTCGTCTGTCGTACTTATGCATAAATTCCTCACCACGCTGATTCTTCAACTCAGCTCCAAAGCCACGCAGAGCCTCTGTAATAAGAAAAGAAGGACGCTCGTCCGGATTATACAATGATGTGGGATGAAATTGTACAAACTCCATGTTTTCTACAACACCTTTAGCCCTGTAAACCATAGCAATACCATCTCCGGTGGCAATCAAAGGATTGGTGGTAGTATGGTAAAGGTTGCCAATCCCACCGGTGGCAACAAGGGTAATCCGTGAAAGAAAAGTAATGATTTCTTTTGTTGCGAGATCCAAAACATAAGCTCCATAACAATTGATATCGGTATGTGCCCGTTTTACAATTTTTCCAAGATGGTGTTGCGTTATAAGGTCTACAGCAAAGTACTTTTCATAAATGGTGATGTTCGGATGGTTTTTAACAGCCCGGCTCAGGGCACGCTGAATTTCTAGTCCGGTTTTATCCTTGTAATGTAAAATTCGATGCTCTGAATGTCCGCCTTCCCGGGCTAAATCAAATTTTCCATCTTTGTTTTTATCAAAATTGGTCCCCCAGGCAATTAAATCGTCAATCTGGTTTGGAGCCTCTCTTACAACCATCCGCACTACTTTCTCATCACATAGGCCATCACCGGCAATCAACGTATCTTTCACATGTTTTTCGTAGCTGTCCGGCGAGTAGGTTACCGCTGCAATGCCTCCCTGTGCATAACTGGTGTTGGTTTCTTCAATAGTATTTTTAGATAGTAATGCTACTTTGAATTTATCTGCCACCTTTAATGCAAAGCTCAAACCTGCTAATCCTGACCCGATAACCAGGAAGTCTGTCGTTATTCTGCTCATCTGTTTTTTGTTAGTCACTGCAAAAATAAAAAATGCAATTGAATATGCCTTTTGGTATCCCTTCTTTATATTACAATTCAGGCAATATGCGGGAATATGGATGTTATCTGCCCGGAAAATTCATCCTGATCAAAAAATCTTTTGCTCACCTTCCACCACCCAAAAATTGAAATATCCTGATGAAAACAAATCATTTTCAATTACATTTGTCAGGATTTTTAAACCGAAAAATAAATATGGCTCAGGACGAAGTATTTAAAAAACTTGTATCGCACGCAAAAGAGTATGGATTTGTATTTCAATCAAGTGAAATATATGACGGGTTAAGCGCTGTTTATGATTATGGTCAGTATGGGGCAGAACTGAAAAACAACATAAAAAAATACTGGTGGGATTCCATGGTAAAGCTGCATGAAAACATTGTGGGAATCGATGCTGCTATTTTTATGCACCCTACAACCTGGAAAGCCTCCGGACACGTGGATGCCTTTAACGATCCCTTAATTGATAATAAAGATTCAAAAAAACGATACCGGGCTGATGTGTTAATTGAAGAATACATTCAGAAGCTGGAAGAAAAAATTGATAAAGAAATTGGCAAAGCTCAGAATCGATTTGGTGATTCATTTGATGAAAAGCAGTTTCGCGAAACCAATGCCAGGGTGTTGGCCAATCAGGAAAAAATTGATACCACCCGATCACGATTTGTAAAGGCCCTTGAAGAAGAAAACATGGCCGATTTGCGTCAGGTAATTATTGATGCAGATATTGCCTGTCCGGTTTCAGGGTCGCGAAACTGGACCGATGTGCGCCAGTTCAACCTGATGTTTGATACCAAGCTTGGTTCTGTAAGTGATGATGCCAGTACCATTTATCTTCGCCCGGAAACAGCACAGGGTATTTTTGTCAACTACCTGAATGTGCAAAAAACCGGTCGCATGAAGATTCCTTTTGGCATTGCACAGATTGGAAAAGCATTCCGAAACGAGATAGTAGCCCGTCAGTTTATCTTCCGCATGCGTGAATTTGAACAAATGGAAATGCAGTTTTTCGTGCAGCCCGGGTCAGAAATTGAATGGTTTGAGTTCTGGAAGGAAAGACGCATGAAATGGCATCAGGCCCTGGGTATGGGCGCTGAGAAATACCGTTTTCACGATCACGAGAAGCTGGCCCATTATGCCAACGCTGCTGCCGATATCGAATTCCGGTTCCCTTTTGGTTTTAAAGAGGTGGAGGGTATTCATTCCCGTACTGATTTTGACCTTAGCCAACATGAAAAATATTCCGGGAAAAAGATGCAGTATTTTGATCCTGAATTAAATAAAAATTATACCCCGTATGTCATTGAGACCTCGATTGGCCTGGACCGCATGTTCCTGTCCATTCTGGCTGATGCCTATACCGAAGAAGTGGTGCCAGGTGAAAAACAGGATGAGCGCGTGGTGCTGAAAATTCCGCCCGTACTGGCTCCGGTGAAAGCAGCCGTAATGCCTCTGACCAAAAAAGACGGCCTTCCTGAAATAGCCAGGGACATCATTGGTAACCTGAAGTTTGATTACAATATGCAATACGATGAGAAAGATTCCATTGGTAAACGGTACCGCCGTCAGGATGCCATTGGAACACCCTATTGTATTACCGTAGATCATCAGACGAAGGAAGACAATACCGTAACCCTGCGTAACCGTGATACCATGGAACAGGAACGCATAGCCATTGATGCCATACCGGCACTGCTGGCTGAAAAAGTAGATATGAA
>CAZZBU010000097.1:0-15177 GCA_964652315.1 uncultured Bacteroidales bacterium | reverse complement strand
CCGCCACCTGGGCATAATAGAATTAGAATTCTTGTCAAAAAACGGACTGCAAATGTAAAAATAATCGGTAAATTCCCAATAAAATATCAAAAAAAAATCCCGGTTTTTTCCGGGATCCCCTATTATTTAGTGATTTTCTCTTCTTTAGGTTTCCTGACATAAGTTGATTTATCCTCAGGATTCCTGGGTTCGATCTTCATTATTTTATATTTGGGCCGGGCACCGGTAATCTCCCCTTTTTTTAAAGTAGCAAAATATTCCGGATCATAATCTACCCAGGCTGTAAAATAATTCGTTACATGAGGCTTTAATGGTGGTATCCTTATATACTCAATATCATCCTCGGCCAACCAATAATTATGGTGCTCAAGGTCTGAAGCATCCACATAAAAATTCCGGTTCAAAGGCAATCCTTCAAAAACCACTTCTCCATACCTGTCTGTATACCCGGTAATCAGTGGATTAACAATATCTTCCCAATCCCGGAGACTTGTAAATAGTGTTACTTCAGCATCCGGTATGATGTATTCATCAATCCATTCCACCACCTCAATATTTAATAATGTTGGTGGCTCTTCAACCCGGATGGTGACAGAAGCAGTAGATACCCGGTCTTCATGCCCATAGGCATGCAGCTGCACACGGTACGTTCCGGAAACAGGAAAAGCATGAATAGGATCGATTACGTTGGAATAGGTGCCATCGTCAAAATCCCACTCAAGGGTATAGTAATCTTCCGAATAATTGGTAAAATATACAGGTTCACCAACCCCGACATTGGTATCCGACACCGTGAAATCGGCATAAGGCCGGTCTTCACAACTGGAAAGAACCAGCAGTGCAAGTATGCTTAAGGTAAATATTTTCTTCATGGCAAATTATTTTATGGTTTCCTGTTGAAGCAAAACCAAATATTGTGCCATGGCTGAGCTAAAGCATGAAAATAACCGATCAGCCATCGTATCCCTTATAAATTGTTCAGGATATAATCGGTCATACGTGTATAAAGATGATAGGTTGTATTTCCACCATAAATGCCATGGTTTTTATTGGGGTAAAACTGCATATCAAACTGCTTGTTGGCCTGAACCAGCTTTTCTGTTATCTCCACACTGTTTTGAAAATGCACATTATCATCACCCATGCCATGCACTAACAGAAGTTTACCCTTTAATTTATCCACGTGGTTTATGGGGGAGTTATCATCATAGCCATCCGGATTATCCTGAGGCTTTCGCATGAAGCGTTCAGTGTAAATGGTATCATAATACCGCCAGTTGGTAACAGGGGCAACAGCTATTCCAAGCTTGAAATAGGTTGCTCCTTTGGTCATGCACAGCAGCGACATATACCCTCCGTAACTCCATCCGAAAATACCTATCCGGCCTGCATCAACATAATCCAGGCTGCCCAGGTATTTAGCCGCGGTGATCTGATCTTCTGTTTCCAGTTTACCCAATTCAAGGTAGGTTGCTTTCTTAAAAGCTTCGCCCCTGCCGTTAGTACCGCGGTTATCCACACATGCTATGATGTACCCTTTCTGTGCCAGCATTTGAAACCAGGCATCCCGCATGCTAAACTCATCAGTAACTAATTGTGATTCAGGGCCGCCATACACATACATCAAAACCGGATACTTTTTTGAAGGATCAAAATTCCCGGGTTTAATCATATAGCCGTTTAAGTCAAGGTCATTCTCTGTTGGCACTTTAAAAAAAGTCTTTTCCACAAAGTTATATGCCTCCATCCTGGATTGTAAGCCACTGTTATCTTCAAGGACTCTTAACTGTTTTCCATTAGTTTGATGCAAAGTATAGACCGGAGGGGTATTTGCATCGCTAAACCGGTTAATATAATACTCGTATGTTTTACTGAAAAAAGCATCATTTGTACCATCTCTGAGGGAAAGCCGTTTTTGGGCCTTTCCATTCAATTTAACAGAATAAACATTGGATTGCAAGGCTGATGCTTCATGTGACCGGTAATACAACCGGTTATCCTTATCATCAATCCCAATCAAATTAATGATGTCATATTCTCCTGATGTTACCGGATTAAGCAGATTTCCCTTCATATCATAGCGGTAGAAATGGCTATATCCGCTGCGTTCGCTGATTACGACAAACCCTGCATTTTCAGGAAGAAAAGTAATGAAATCGTCCGATGTCTCCGAAATGTATTTATCTTCTTTTTCACTAAATACAATAGATGTATTGCCTGACTGCGCATCGGTTAATAATACCTCCACATGGTTTTGAAGCCTGTTAAGGCGAATGATAGCCAGGACATTCTTATCCTTAGTCCATTTTATCCTTGGAAAATAAACATCCGTTTCCTCCCCGGTATCAGCTATCACTGTCTTTTCACTATCCAAATGATAAATATGAATATCAACAATGGAGTTATCTTCTCCGGCTTTTGGGTATTTAAACTGGTACCAGTCAGGATACAAACCTTCATACATTGTCATATTGAACTGTCTTACATGGCTTTCATCAAAGCGGTAATATGCCAGTTTATTTCCGTCAGGAGACCAGGCAAATCCCTTACTGAAACCAAATTCTTCTTCATAAACCCAGTCGGGTGCCCCATTGATTATGTTATTATGTTCTCCGTCATACGTTACCTGTTTTTCTTCCATAGTAGTGAGATCCACGTAGTAAAGGTTGTTACCCCTCACAAAACCAACTTTATCCCCTGTGGGAGAAAAGGTAGCAAGTTGTTGTTTTCCGTTTTGACTTAATGGCTTGAGCGTACCTGTTGATATTTCATAAATGTAATAGGATGCCCTGAAAGAATGCCTGTAAATGGGCTCGGACCGGGTCTGAATTAGAATTTTACTTTCATCTCCACTAAACGAATATTCCTCAACCGGATATCCAAAATCCGGAAGGTCAGCCTGATCAAATACAACTTCAACAAGCTTTCCGGTGGCATAACTGTGTTTATTTATTTTTTTTCGGTTTTCAAGAATGGTGTAATGCTTGCCATCATTCATTGAACGGATGCCCCGGACTGCATTGGGATAGAATACCCAGTCGCGGTAAATGGCATCAAGTGTGATTTCAGACGGGTTTTTGGCGAATGAAAATTCAGGGCTTAAAAAAGATAAGACTAAATAGACTACAATACAAAATTTCTTCATTGGTATGAAATATTATAATTAGTTATCTGACAATTAACCACAAATAAAAAGATATGTCACTTTTTTGCGTTAAAAATAGTAGAAAATGAGGAATTCCAAGGCTACTCAGAACAAAGAAAACATTTTTTTATATTATGATGATTGGAAGATATTATCTATTTTTGCGTAATTTTTTGAAGCTGAATACAAAATGATACAAATAACATTACCAGACAATAGCAAGAAAGAATATGAAGCTCCGGTTACCGGAATTGACATTGCCCGTGACATCAGTCCCAGGCTGGCCAAGGAGGTAGTATCGGTAAGTGTGGATGGAGAGGTTTGGGACTTAACGCGGCCCATTGATCATGATGCACGCATTGTTTTGCATAAGTTTGACTCGGAAGAAGGAAAGCATGCCTTCTGGCACAGCTCTGCCCACTTAATGGCCGAAGCACTGGAAGCCTTGTATCCCGGCGTTAAATTTGGTATTGGTCCGAGCATCGAAAACGGATTTTATTATGATGTTGATCTGGGAAATGGCCACACCCTCACCGATGCCGATCTGCCCAGGATCGAAGAAAAAATGATAGAACTGGCCCGCCTGAAAAACGAGTATAACCGGAAGGAAATTTCGAAAAAAGAAGCCCTGGAATATTTTGATGCCAAGGGCGATGAATATAAGCTTGAATTGTTGGGAGAGCTTGAAGATGGAACCATTACGTTTTATCAGCACGGTGGATTTACTGATTTGTGCAAAGGGCCACATCTTCCATCCACTGAGAATATCAAAGCTGTTAAACTTCTGAGTGTTGCCGGGGCCTACTGGCGTGGAGATGAAAAACGTAAACAGCTGACAAGGATATATGGCATTACTTTTCCAAAGAAAAAAATGCTCGATGAGTACCTGGAAATGCTGGAAAAAGCCAAAGAAAGAGACCATCGAAAGCTTGGAAAAGAACTGGAATTATTCACTTTTTCTCAAAAAGTGGGTCAGGGATTGCCGCTTTGGTTACCAAAAGGTGCTGAACTCAGAGAAAGGCTGGAAAACTTCCTGCGCCGGGTACAACGCAAATACGGCTATGAACCGGTTATTTCACCGCATATCGGTCAAAAAGAACTGTACGTTACTTCCGGCCACTATGCCAAGTATGGGAAAGACTCGTTCCAGCCCATCAATACACCCGCTGAGGGCGAGGAATTCCTTCTTAAACCCATGAATTGTCCGCATCATTGCGAGATTTATAAATCAAAACCCCGCTCTTACAAAGACCTGCCAATACGTTTTGCCGAATTTGGAACGGTATACCGCTATGAACAAAGTGGGGAATTACATGGTTTAACACGTGTGCGAGGCTTCACCCAAGATGATGCACATCTTTTTTGCACACCGGATCAGTTAAAGGATGAGTTCATTAAAGTTATCGATATCATCCTTTATATCTTTAAAGTATTGGATTTTGGCAATTATACTGCCCAAATCTCCTTACGTGATCCGGAAGACAAGGAAAAATACATTGGTTCTGATGAAAACTGGGAAAAAGCCGAAAAGGCCATTATAGAAGCTGCCGATGAAAAAGGCCTGAAAACAGTAATAGAATATGGCGAAGCAGCTTTTTACGGACCTAAACTCGACTTTATGGTAAAAGACGCCATTGGCCGTAAATGGCAGTTGGGTACCATACAGGTGGATTATAACCTGCCCGAACGTTTTGAACTGGAATACATTGGAAGCGATGATAAAAAACACCGCCCGATAATGATTCACAGAGCCCCCTTTGGTTCACTCGAACGTTTTGTGGCTGTGTTGATTGAACATACCGGAGGCAAGTTTCCGTTGTGGCTAACACCAGACCAGGTGGTGGTGTTGCCCATCAGTGAAAAACACAATGAATATGCAGAAAAAGTTTTGAATTTTCTAAATAATTCCGATATTCGCACTTTAATTGACGATAGGAACGAAAAAATAGGTAAAAAGATAAGGGATAATGAGTTAAAACGAATTCCTTACTTACTTATCGTCGGTGAAAAAGAAGCAGAAACTAATTCAGTCTCAATTCGTAAACAGGGCGATGGCGATAAAGGGACCATGAGCCTTGATGAATTTGTGGCCTATATGAATAGTGAAATAGCGAAACAATTATCTTAAGTTTAATTAAAGTAAAGGAGGATTAGCCATAGCTGGACCTAGACGCCCCAACCGGAGAATGCGGAACGAGCCCCAACACCGGGTAAATAACCGGATCAGGGCACGCGCAGTAAGAGTTGTTGGTGAGAATGTTGAAAACCAAGGTGTTGTATCAATCGAAGAAGCCTTAAAAATGGCTGATGAAATGGATCTTGACCTGGTTGAAATATCGCCAAATGCCGATCCGCCGGTATGTAAAATCATTGATTATCAAAAGTTTCTTTATCAGCAGAAAAAGAAACAAAAAGAAATGAAATCCAAAACGGCAAAGATTGTAGTTAAAGAAATTCGTTTTGGACCAAATACAGATGAGCATGATTACAATTTTAAACTGAATCATGCCAAGAAGTTCCTTGAGGACGGAGCAAAGGTAAAGGCCTATGTATTTTTCAAAGGCCGTACCATTATCTATAAGGAAAAAGGCGAAATACTCTTGTTGCGTTTTGCCCAGGACCTTGAAGAACTTGGTAAAGTTGAGCAGCTTCCCAAACTGGAAGGCAAGCGCATGACCATGTTTATAGCGCCGAAAGCTCCACCGAAAAAGAAATAACTATTTCATAATTAATATATTAAACAAAAAAGAATGCCGAAGATGAAGACAAATGCCGGCGCCAAAAAGCGTTTTACGCTAACAGGAACCGGTAAAATCAAGAGGAAGCATGCTTATAAGAGTCACATTTTGACTAAAAAATCCAAGAAAAGAAAAAGAAACCTTGGGTATTTTGGTATTGTTCATCCTGCTGATGAATCGAATGCCAAGCTCTTATTAGCCATGAAGTAATTCTTTCAAAGGTTTTAACATTAGTAATTAACCAGGGTGATAGCCGGATAAGTTCTCATAAACAGCGAGACGCTTACACCCGAAAAAAAAGTAAAAATGCCAAGATCAGTAAATGTAGTTGCTGCCCGTACCAGACGGAAAAAAGTCCTTAAGGAAACAAGAGGATACTGGGGCAGAAGAAAAAATGTCTGGACAGTTGCAAAAAATGCCTATGAAAAAGGCTTAGGTTACGCCTACCGCGACAGAAAAACCAAAAAAAGAAATTTCCGTGCATTATGGATTCAGCGTATCAACGCCGGCGTACGCCAGTATGATATGTCGTACTCAGAGTTTATGGGGAAACTGAATAAAGCAGGTATTGACCTTAATCGAAAAGTGCTTGCCGATTTGGCTATGAATAACCCGCAAGCTTTTGAAGCTATTGTTAACCAGGTTAAGTAGTCATAACTCAAATAGATATTAAAACCTTCCCCAATACAAGGGGGAGGTTTTTTGTTTCATATAAAATTGAAAATTAATAGTAAAAACAATTAAATCATGAATATAGCACTCCTGGGATATGGTAAGATGGGTAAAGAAATTGAAAAAATAGCTTTGGAACGCGGCCATACCATTGTTCTGAAAATTGACGTGGATAACGTCAGTGATATGACCTCAGAAAATTTGCAAAAAGCCGACGTAGCCATTGATTTCTCAGTTCCCTCATCAGCCTACGATAATATCATGAAATGTTTTGAATCCAACCTGCCCATAGTATCCGGTACTACAGGGTGGATTGACAGAAAACAGGAAGTGGAAAAGGAATGCCGGGAAAAAAATCAAACATTTTTCTATGCTTCGAATTACAGCCTTGGGGTTAATTTATTTTTCAAGCTGAATCAATTCCTGGCTAAAATAATGGATCCGTTTGATCAGTATGATGTTGCCATCGAAGAAACACACCATACCCAAAAACTCGATGCTCCAAGTGGCACTGCCATAACACTTGCGGAAGATATTCTGGATAATATTGAAAGAAAATCAACATGGGAACTTGATTCGGAAGATAAATCGAAACTCAATATCAAGGCCATTCGTAAAGAAAATGTACCCGGTATTCATACCGTTACGTATGATTCGGAAGTGGATTATATTACAATGACGCATTCAGCAAAAAGCCGGAAAGGATTTGCTCTGGGAGCTGTTTTAGCTGCCGAATTCGCTAAAGACAACAAGGGCATTCTTACTATGGATGACCTGATGCAAATTTAGTTGCTTATACATGAAAATATCTGGCCATAAAACGTATTTCCGTTTCTTTATTATTACCCTGTTTGTTAATCTCTATTTTGCCTGGTTGGAGATTCGATGGATTTACGTGTTGAATATTTTTATTCTTGATGCCTTCACAACTCATTTTGTTCCGTGGAATAGAATCATTCCTAGAGCCAGGGGTAAATACAAAGAAGCAACAGAATGGATTGTTACCATCTCCATTGCCCTGGTAGCTGCATTTTTCCTAAGGTTGTTTTTTATTGAAGCCTATACCATCCCCTCTCCTTCCATGGAAAAAACGCTCTTGCCCGGTGATTACATTTTTGTAAGTAAGATCCACTATGGCCCAAAAATGCCAAACACACCGCTTTCGTTGCCATTTACCCATCATACCCTGCCCTTTGTGGAGAAAAAATCCTATATTGAGCAAATCCAATTACCATACAAACGACTGAATGGCATTAGCAAAGTCAATCGAAATGATATTATTGTTTTTCATTTCCCGGAAGGAGATACCGTATCGGAAAAATACCAGTCAGATGCCAGTTATTATCAGCTCTGTCGGATATATGGCGGTAAAGAGGTGAATTCCAATAAACAGGAATTCGGAAACCTTATCTACAGGCCGGTTGATAAAAAGGATAATTTTATTAAACGGTGCATAGCTTTGCCCGGCGATACACTTTACATTAACCGGAGCGTGGCTTATGTTAACGGACGGGTGGAACCCACAAACGAAAATCTGTTGTTTAATTATTTCGTAAAGACCGACGGATCAGAGATTGCTGGTGAAGATTTTAAAAGGTTAAACATTGTTCCGGGTGAAAAAAAGTATAACACCGCTACCAGAAGCTACGAACTCCCATTAAACACCCAGGCAGTAAGAGATTTACACAGATTACCTACTGTTAAAGCCATTCGACGGGCAGAAAACCATGACATCGCCTTTGCCAATGCCACCATATTTCCCTTTTGCAGGACATACCCATGGACAGAAGATTTTTTTGGACCGATATATATTCCTGCCAAAGGAGATACCATCCATCTTACCAAAAAGAATCTTCCCCTGTACAGCAGGATCATCGATGTATATGAAAAGAACAATCTGGAAGTGAAAAATGACCGGATCTACATCAATGATAAACCTGCAGATAGCTATATCATAAAAATGAACTACTATTTTATGATGGGCGACAACCGGCACAATTCCTCCGATTCCAGGTTTTGGGGCTTTGTGCCCGAAGACCATATTGTTGGTAAAGCGCTTTTTATCTGGTTATCGCTTGAGAAAAACACCGGTGAAGGAAAAACACGGATCCGGTGGCGACGAATACTAAACCCTGTCTCCTGAAATAAATGCAATTCTGTTAATTATTCTTAAAAAAACCATGCAAATCATTCCTAATGACAGATATTTTCATTTTTTTTGGAACTTCGCAAAAAATATACAAAATTAGCGAGCTTTTAAACATTAAATATTATTACATTGTATCAGGAAACTTCTGAATCAACATTGACTCATTATTCATATAACAATGGAATTTTTAAAAAACAAGTACTTTAAATTTGGCTTGATAGCCACCATCTACATTCTATTTGTCATCTGGTTGCAAAACTTCTGGTGGTTGTTTGGTCTTATCGTCATCTTTGATATTTACATCACAGAAAAAATAAACTGGACACCCTGGAAAAAACGACATGGAAAAAACAGCACCCTGGTAGAATGGATTGATGCCCTTATTTTTGCTGTTATCGCTGTTACGATTATCAATATTTTTCTTTTTCAGAATTATAAAATTCCAACAGGGTCCATGGAAAAAAGCCTTTTAATTGGCGACCACCTGTATGTTAGTAAAGTTGCTTACGGCCCAAGGGTACCAAACACACCGCTGGCATTTCCTTTTGCACAGCATACCATGCCACTGACAGAAAAAACAAAATCATACCTGGAGTGGATTCAACTGCCCTATAAACGGCTGGCTGGTTTTGGCGATGTAAAACGCGACGATGCTGTGGTATTTAATTTTCCAGCCGGTGACACTGTGGTAGTACAAATGCAGGCACAGAGTTATTATAGCATTATTCTGGGCTATGCCGAGCAATTTAGGCAGCGCGACATATCTGCCAACGCAGAACCGAAACCTTTCTCGGTTTATAAAGCCCGTGCAAGGCAATATATTTGGGATAATTACGACATTGTTGCACGGCCTGTTGATCGTCGCGATAATTATATCAAACGATGTGTTGCCCTCCCCGGCGATGATCTGGAGATTATTAACCGGAAGATACATGTTAACGGAGAACCACAAAAAGAAATTGAAGGCATTCAGTTTAAATACTGGATTAAAACCAATCAGCCCTTTAATCCGAAAACATTCGAACGGCTGGATATTTCAAGCAATGACATTAAAGGGGTTTCATCTTCTGATTATCATATTTTAATGTCAGAAGAAAAAGCAGAAAAAGTAGCTGGTTATGCTAATGTGGATGATGTTCAGGTTATTGAAAAGCCTGAAGGGCAGTACGCCAATTACATTTTTCCGCATAGTCCGGACTATCCCTGGAATGAGGATAATTTTGGTCCCCTGCACATACCGGCCAAAGGCGAGACCGTGGAACTTACAATAGAAAACCTTCCCCTTTATGAACGCATCATCGATCAGTATGAAGATAACGATTTGGCCGTTCGCGATAGTGTGATATACATTAACGGAGAGGTTGCCAACACCTATACCTTTGAGATGGATTATTACTTTATGGTAGGAGATAACCGGCACGACTCTGCCGATTCACGCTTCTGGGGATTTGTACCCGAAGACCATATTGTTGGAAAACCCAAGTTCATCTGGCTGTCATTGGATAAAGACAAATCCTTCCCGATGAATATCAGGTTGCGCAGGATGTTTATGAGGATAAGGTAGGTAAGAAGTAAGAAGTGAAAAGTAAGAAGTGAGAAGTGTGACCGGTAAACGGCAATCAGTGAGCAGCAAAAACGTTAAAGGGTCAAAAGACTGAGGACCAAAGGTCCGACAATCAATAGCCCTGGGTCAAGTGAGGCCTTGCCGAACGCCGGCCTGGGTAATCGAGCAAGTGTAAACCTCCGTCACGAGGAAAAGTTCATTAATAGTAGCAGACAACCCGCCGACGGGAAGAATGCGAGGTGAGACGGAAGAGCGTAGACCGGAGTGGATATTACAATCGTCAAAAGACAAATAACAGATAAAAATCAAGCTTCAATTGATAAACACCAATAAAAGAGCCCTGTATGGGCGCGAGATATTAGCCCAGGGTGCAGCATAGTGAAACCCTGGGTTACGGAACACGAGGAAAAATCCGTCGCGATGTAAAGCCCATTCGGGTTTTCAGGCACCCTGCCGACGGAAAGAATATAAAGTAGGTCCGAAGACGGAAGACGGAAGACGGAAGACCGTAGACCAAGTGCAAAATTAAAATAAAACAAATCCCCCCTCCTCCATGTTCTGCAACTGAAACTTTGTATATTCAACAAAAATTGCAGAACATGAATTTAGTGATATTAGATGCACACACCTCTAACCCGGGAGACTTGAGCTGGAAATCCATTGAGAAACTGGCAGACACAAAAATCTACGATCGAAGCAATCTGGATGTTGTCTATGAACGGGCAAAAGATGCTGAAATTATACTCCTTAATAAAACCGGCCTGAACCGGAAAGCCATTGAATCCCTACCAAAGCTGAAATATATCGGTGTGCTTGCCACCGGGTATAATACGGTGGATATTGATGCAGCGAGTGAAAAAGGGATTATAGTTTCCAATATACCTACATACAGTACCAACTCAGTGGTCCAAATGGTATTTGCCCATATCCTGAACTTCACCCAACGGGTAGCCCAGCACGATGCAACTGTAAAAGCAGGCCGATGGGTGAACAGCATTGATTTTTGTTACTGGGACCAACCGCTTATAGAACTGGCGGGTAAAACACTGGGGATAATTGGCGGGGGCACTATTGGCAGCGCTGTAGCTGCTGTTGGCAAAGCTTTTGCAATGGAAGTACTGATTTACACTCCACGCGAAAAGAAACACCTGAAAGAATCCTATTCTTTGGTTTCCCTCAATGAAGTAATCAAAAACAGCGATGTGCTTACCCTGCATTGCCCCCTGAATGATGAGACAGAAAAGATGATTAATGCTGAATCCCTGCGCATGATGAAAAAAAACGCCCTGCTGATTAATACCGGAAGAGGTCTTTTAATAGATGAACAGGCCCTGGCTGAAGCTTTAAACAATGATATTATTGCCGGAGCCGGACTGGATGTGTTATCCACCGAACCTCCAAAAGAGAATAATCCCCTGTTGTCTGCTAAAAATTGTTACATTACACCGCATAATGCCTGGGCCACCAAAGAGGCACGTGCACGATTGATTGAAATTGCTACCCATAATGTAAAATCGTATCTTGAAGGAGATCCTCAGAATGTGATTAATCCGGAGGTTTTATCCAAATAAAAGAAGCGCTGACATGGAGTTACCAACGAAAAGTCAAACACCATATTAAAGAAAGTGAGCACAACATAACGCCTTATGAAACGCTTTATCCTTAGCATTTAAAGAGGCCTGGAAGAGGGTGGATACTTCATAAAAAATCATTAATTCTCAACATCTTGATGATTCTGTTATTTAAAACGGAAATTCCTCTTCGATATCCACATCATCGAGTTTCTCGGATTTTGGTATATCAGCAACCAGGTGGGTTTCATTGCCATCAACATAAATAGCCCGGTAAGGTCTTGTTGGGCAGGCATACTCGCAGGCCCCACATCCCACGCAGATATCCGGGTTAATTTCCGGAATGGTAAGATTGCCTTTATAAGGGATCATATAAACAGCCTGAGTAGGACAGTGTTCTGAACATGAGCCACATGCAGTACCTTCGGTATACACCACACAGTTTTCGATAATAAAAACCACCTTACCCAACTGCAATGTTTTCTTTTCTTCGGCAGAAACAGGGAGCAATGCACCTGTGGGGCATATTTCGGTACACCTGGTACAATCAAAATTACAGTAATTGGCCTCAAAATCCATGTGAGGTTGCATCATACCGGTTATTCCGTATTGCAGGAAGGAGGGTTGGATAACCCCTGTAGGACATGCACTGATGCACAGATGGCAGGCAGTGCATTTATCTTTCAAGTGCTCAATACTACCCGAGCCTGGCATGGAAACAGGATGGGTTTTATCCAGAGGAACAGTCGTAGGGTTTTTTACCACAACATCTGCAGCTTTGATTTTGGGTTTTATTCCAATTGATAGTGCGGTATAAGCTAAAATGCTTGCTACAAATTTTCGTTTGCTGTCGTCTGTATTCGGGGCGCCAGGCCTTACCGGCTGAAGGTTAACTTTTTTGGGTTTTTGATAATAAATAGCCTGTTCCGGACAGGTATCAAGGCAATTGAAGCAATCAATACACCTTGTTTCATCCACCGATTTTTCTTTTATATTTATGCATTGTGCTTTACATACAACAGCACATTTACCGCAAGAGGTACAACGGTCTTCATTAAATCTGATTTTAAAGAATGAATATTTTGACATGAAGCCAAGCAATGTGCCGACAGGACAAACCGTATTGCAATAAAGCCTTCCTTTTCTTATGGCCATAGCCAGGATTAATGCAAACATAAAAACAGGGAATGCAAGAGCAGATAGTTTACCCCACTGAATATCCACCGGATAAAGCGAATAAACATCAAATTTTTCCAAAATAAATGCTGCAGCATTGTTTAGCCCGAGAAAAAGCGGCTTGAAAAGATTTGTGATAATTCGTCCAAAATTACTGTATGGATCCAGCAGATTGACTACAAAGATACTACCAAATACAAACGTTATGATAGTCAATCCCAGGAGGCTGTATCTCAATATGGTGTATGGTTTTGCATACTTATACCTGAATTTCTTCTTTCGTGGAATTTTTTTTGATATGTACGATATCACATCCTGAAAAATCCCGAGCGGACAGATAGTAGAACAATATACCCGGCCTGCAAGTGCCGTTAACAGAATCACTATAAGAAATCCCAAAGCACTGATGGAAAATACTGTAAGAAATTTGACCAATGAGGGTACAAATTGCAGATACAAGGCTGTTTGAAAAAAACCAGTACCGATTGTTTCCCTGAAATCAAGAAACAGCCATGTTATTGTTATAAGAAAAACCAGGGAGATAACTACCCTGATTTTCTTGAAATTTTTTTGCTTCATACGTTAAATCTAATCCAACAATGACGATTCAGCAAGGTAAGTTTAATTGATTCGAAATTTAGGCCATTAATCTTTTAATCTTAAGGCCTTCCAGATTTTTAGTGCCAAGCCCATGGTTTTCAGCCATTTCAATATAAGGAATTTCAGCAACTTCTTTTCCAAAAAGCTTAGTGCCGGCGGCATCTATGGCAACAATATCCGGGGAAAGGATCAGGGAGTTCATCATAACCACATCGTTAACAGAGACACCACGTGGTCCGTTACGTTTCATGACCCGGTAAGCATCAATAATATTTAAATCCGGTTTACGGAAAAGGCAAAAATCAGCAATACACTGGTTCAGGTCATTGGCATGCCAGAAACGACGGTCCCAAACAACACCCATCATGTTTTTAAGTGCCATGGTAAGTATTGCTCCACCATGATTTTTGAGTACAGGCACATTGATAAACACATCTGTGTCAATAATAAGGCGATGTACTTTTGCTGTTTTCAACACTTTAGCTCCGGGTATGGTGACCTCTCTATAATGACTTTCTGTGTTTCCTGTTACAATCTTACCTCCGGCTTCTTTTACAGCTGCTTCGATGCCACTGTTCTTATAACACTTGGTCCACTCGTTGCAAGTATTATCAAATACATAAACATCTTTGGCACCTGCAGAAACACAATGTTCAACAATGCTTTTTACCAAATCAGGATTTGTGTTGGCTGCTCTTTCAGGAGTAGCATCCCAGCCTATATTTGGTTTAACAACAACTGTTTGTCCGGCTTTAACGAATTTTGACATCCCACCAACCGATTCGATGGCTTTGTCAAACATCAAAGCTGGATCTTCGCCCTTAACAGCTACCAAATCATAAGGAAGTGACGGGTTTTTGGCCGGTGAACCAAAAACATTATTATAATTGCCTAATGAAAGCGCTGCTCCGGTAATTATACCGGCATTCGCAGACTTCAGTATAAAATCACGACGTTTCATAATTAAAAAATTTTATGTTCCCACGACTATTAAAACGTGAAATTAATGGAAAAAATCTTATCCCGGATATAAATATCCTTGATATAGTGTAATTTAGAATGATATTAAATAACTACGTATGTCGATATATTCATATTAAGCTTATAGTACTCAACTATTGCGGTGTTTTCGGACATTTTTGTGGTTATGTGAAATTATAAAAGTACTTTGATTCAAATCCAGTGTGGCAATTATGCGTGCATCAGCCTTCGGCGGGCAGGTTTGTGGTTAACATGATATAGGTATAATCACAGAAATCTTTGTGGTACTTTGTGTAAAAACTTTATGCCCTTTGTGGTTCAGTCTTTGAAATTATTCATTTTACCACTATTTTCGCACAGGAACAAATATGAACTTATGAAGATACTTTATTATGATTGTTTTTCAGGGATTAGCGGGGATATGAATCTTGGGGTATTGATAGATCTGGGTGTTGACCCAGAGTACTTAAAATCGGAGTTAAAGAAACTAAACGTATCCGGCTATGAACTTGAGATTTCCAGAAAACTTAAAATGGGCATTGAAGGCACCAGGGTAAATGTAAAACTTGAACATCATCATC
>CAZZBU010000096.1:0-15579 GCA_964652315.1 uncultured Bacteroidales bacterium | reverse complement strand
TAAGCACATTGTCAAGAAATTCGCCATCGAGTGGTTCAAATTCCATATTGGCCTGCTTGGCCCGGTCTTCGGGTACTTCGTGACTGTAAACAAAAGCCCGCCACATTACAATGCCTCCAAACGGAGCCACAGCTTCTGCCAGCATATTGGCGCCTTCGGCATGATTGCGTCCATAGTCCTGTGGACCTGGCTGACCTTCTGAATTGGCTTTGACCAGGAACCCCCCAAAATCAGGAATGGAGTTATATATTTCGGCTGCTTTGTTTTTCCACCATTCACGTACCTCTGGTACAAGTGGATCCGCAGTTTCAAGCCCGCCAATCTCAATGGGTGAACTAAACCTGGCGGTGAGGTATACCTTAATTCCATAAGGACGGAATACATCAGCCAGGGCTGCTACTTTTTCAATGTATTGCGGGGTTAACACAAAGGCATTGGCATTCACATTGGTAAGCACAGTACCATTGATACCCACTGAAGCATTGGCCCGGGCATAATCGACATACTGGGGTTTAATATAATCCGGCAGGCGGTGCCAGTCCCAGATTGAGAAGCCGGCATAACCACGTTCTACGGTTCTGTCGAGGTTGTCCCAATGGTTTAAAATTCTATGTTGAATTTTTGGTGTTTCAAAGATTGGTTCTGTTGGGACCATTTTTCCCGATTGCATCAACCGCAGCAAATGAAAGGTACCATACAAGGCACCCGCTGGTTTATTGCCAATGATGGCTACTTGTTTTTTGTTTTCTATAACCACGGGCCCCAGAAAATATCCTTCAGGTCCCAGGACTGAAATTTTTTCTTTGAGGGTAGATGACAGCTTATCGCCATAATCATCCAGGGTGCCTATCAACAAGGATACATTTTCAACAGGTGTTGTAATAAATGCCGGAACATTGCCAGTCATTCCAACACTGGCCAGGGTAATTTCATCCGCAATCACTTCGTATGTGGACGCATTGCCCGGAATTGCAATTTTTGAGAACGTTTGATTTATATAGGTTTTCAGTTCATTCTGATTAACAGCTTCATATCTGAGCCATAGTTTGTAACCATCTTCGGCATTCAACCGTAAACTGGATAATGACCCTAAAAGGATGACACTTAAAATAAATGCTAAATATCTTCTCATCGTAAGTAAAATTAATATTAACTATGCTAATATAGTGATTTGCCGGGATTACTGAAATATTAAAAATATAAAAGCATCTGTATGAGGAATAAAAAATAAAATTATTTATAAATTTAATCCTTATTCAAAACTAATTAAGACAGCTTTTTATGAGAAAACTACATCTACTACTCCTAATCGTTGTATTTATTGCATTGGGTTTTTCAAGCCAGGGCAATATTGATAGATACATCCGTGAAGAAACCGGTGATCTTGAAAAACTGATCAGAAAGGCAAAGTGGGTAGAGGGGACGGTTTATTTTGATAATGACTCTCTATCCACCCTGTTATTGCAATACCGGAGGCGTGATGACATAAATTTTTACCTGTTTTGTGTGGCAAAAATTCATGAGGATTCAATCCGGGTGTTCACTGCAAAAGACATTTATGGATATAAAATGGACGGCGATTATTACCAGTGTTATTGCACGGGGAATATGCATTATTTTATCCATCAGGTACACAATGGAAAAATTGCACTTTATGAACGGAAATACATTCCGGGAGATATGCAGTTTTTATATTACATGAAAATTCCTGGCAATGATCATTTTTTTGTGGTAAATCCGCTGGAAAAAAATATTACCGAGCACCGTTTACCCAAAGCAGTGAGGCCATCTTCAGAGAGTGCAACAAAAACATATTTTGTCTCAAACCGGATCCACGAAAAGTTTAAGCTTTTTGTTATCCGGTATCTGGGAGATTGCAATACTGTATGCAATAAGGTAACCTCAGGGTCTTATACGATATATGATCTGCCCAGCATTGTTGAGACGTATAATCAGTGCGGTGAATGATTTTTTTTTACATTAACATTGCCCCTTTCCTGGGTAGCTCCAGTAATGATTACAGCCCACGCAAAATCTCTGATAACCTTAACCAGGATTATTTATAGCCATTCAAAATAATGACAATTATCATCGACTATAATGAATAATGTTTAAATTCGGAGCCTTAATCAAATAAACATTTAATCCATGATAATAAAGCAATTGTCTGTTTTTCTGGAGAATAAATCAGGCAGGCTCACCGAGGTGCTTGAGACCCTTGGTGAACAAAAAATAGAGATTAAAGCACTTACGGTAGCCGATACCTCTGAGTTTGGTATTTTGAGAATGATTGTTAATGAGCCGGAGGAAGCGCTACATCTATTGAAACGGCAAGGGTTTTCTGTAAACCTGACGGATGTTTTATCTATTGCCACACCTACCAGTTCGGCCATGTTTGCAAAGGCATTGCGGTTTTTGTCTGATGAAAACATCAGCATTGAATACATTTATTCATTCAGTGTGGGTGATAAGGAGATTCTTATCATGCGGACAGATAACACTGAAAAAGCCATATATGTATTGCAGGAGCATAAAATGGAACTGGTAAAAGCCAGCGAACTTTATTCATTTTAATTGTCAACCTTAATATAAGATTTTATCTGAAATGATTTGGAACACCCCTTTTGAATGCATGGACCGGGAGAAGATGCGCAGCGTTCAGTCAGAGCGTCTGCTACAGACTGTGGAACGCATCTATTTCAATGTACCTTTTTACAGGCAGAGAATGCAGGAGGCCGGCCTTGGTCCTGAGGATATTCAATCAATTGATGACCTTTCAAAGCTACCATTTACCACAAAACAGGATTTGCGGGATAATTATCCTTTTGGATTGTTCAGTGTTTCCATGAGCGAGGTGGTACGCTTGCATGCTTCTTCAGGTACAACAGGTAAGCCTACTGTTGTTGGCTATACCCGCAAGGACCTGTCTACCTGGTCGGAAGTGATGGCACGCACCCTCACCTGTGCCGGTGCTGCACGGTATGATGTGGTTCAGATAGCTTATGGATACGGTTTGTTTACCGGTGGTCTTGGGGTACATTACGGTGGAGAGAAGATTGGCGCTGTGGTCATTCCAATCTCGGGAGGGAATACCCGCCGTCAGCTTGAGCTGATGAAGGATTTTGGAAGCACGGTGCTGGCCTGTACACCTTCTTATGCGTTATATCTTGCAGAAGCACTTGAAGAGGGAAATGTAAAACGCAGCGATCTGAAGCTAAAAGCAGGAGTTTTTGGTGCAGAACCCTGGACCGAAAATATGCGAAGAGAGATCGAAGAGAAACTGCAGGTAAAAGCCATTGATATTTATGGATTGAGTGAAGTAATTGGTCCCGGTGTGGCCAGCGAATGCGAATGCCAGTGCGGATTGCATATCAATGAAGACCATTTTTTTCCGGAAATCATTGATCCGGCAACGCTTGAGCCTTTGCCTGAAGGGAGCGAGGGTGAACTTGTTTTTTCAACCATTACCAAGGAGGGGCTGCCTTTGCTAAGGTACCGTACCCGCGATTTGACCAGCCTTAATTATGATACCTGCAACTGTGGCAGGACCCTGGTGCGAATGAATAAGTGTACGGGACGAAGCGATGACATGTTGATTATCCGTGGGGTAAATCTTTTCCCATCACAGATTGAAAGTGTGTTGCTTGAAATGAGTGAAACCCTGCCACATTACTTGTTAGTTGTTGACCGGAAAAATAATCTGGATGTTCTGCAATTGCAGGTTGAAGTTGATGAACAGTATTTTTTGGATAAAATTTCACAGCTTGAACAATTGCGCAAAAAGATAAAACATAACATTGAAAGCACCCTGGGCATTGCAGTGGATGTGAAGCTGGTGGAGCCAAAAACCATAAAAAGGAGCGAAGGGAAAGCCCAACGCGTTATTGATAACAGAAATATTTAAATTTGCCGGAACAACAATTGTAATCTTTATATGCGATTGTACCATTCGTTTTTGTTGCTGTCCTTTTTTTTGGGAATAGTATTTGCCGCAAATGCGCAAAATACCGAACGTCTTACACTTTCCGGTAAAATGCATTATGGCTTTATTACCCCCCACCATAAATCCATCACGTATTATATCGAAGATCATCTGCCTGGATTTGATTTTACGGTAGCCCGGGTTGTTGACGGCAGTAAATCATGGCATCATATCTATAAATTACCCGAAACGGGATTTACCTTTTATCACACCGGCCTGAGCAATGACGCCGTTTTTGGGCGGTCAACGAGCATGTCGATGTTTATTCGTAACCCATTACGCAACCCGGCACGGAAGTTTAATCTGTATAACAAGTTCGATTTCGGACTGGCCTGGGTTACCAACAGGTATGATTTATATGATAATCATACCAATCTGTCTATTAGTACGCATTTAAACGCTTTCTTACGGTATTCATTTGAAATGGAATATCCGCTGACAAATGACTGGAAGGTGTTGACCGGATTATCTTTTGGGCATATTTCTAATGGGAATATGAGTAATCCGAATAAGGGGTTAAATTTTATAACCGCATCAATGGGGGTGCATTACAATTTTGAACCCCGGGCACGGCTGGAGATACTTGAAAATAAAAGCAAGGAAGCGACAGTAAAAGTGCCCCAGAATAAGTTTGCACTGATTTTTAATGGTGGGGTCAAGGAGATTTCCCACCGATGGGAAGGAAAATATTTTTGCTCAACCCTGATACTGGATTATAATCCATTGATTACAAAAAGATTTGCTTTTGGGGCTGGCTTGGATTTTGTTTATGATGGCTCTATGAAGGATCAAACCGCTTTTGAAATTCAACCATACAAGAGAAACGATGAATACAGGGCTGCGTTTCATTTGACCAGTGCCGTCCTGGTAGGAAAAACATCCTTCCATGTACAGCCCGGGGTGTATATCTGGAACCATTACAGTTTGTTTAAAAAAGTGTCAAACCGTATTGGTATCCGGCACCAGGTTGATGATCACTGGCTGATAAATGTGTCCGTGAGGATTCATTGGGCTGCCATTGCTGATTTTGTAGAATGGGGAATCGGATATTCATGGTAACAATGAGAAGCAGAAAAAAAACATACAGCACGCGTTGGTCCGGAATGGTATTTTTCATTCTTATCTTATCTTCATGTCAGAAATATGCCTTGTTTGACAGCGGCGATAAGGTTACCGCTGAATTTAATCTTGAAGATTTTACCACACTTGAGATCGAGGATGTGTTCAATCTTACCCTTGTCTCGGATACCATTAATAAATTAATTGTAACCACTGGTGAAAATCTGTTAGATAACATTTCCTACGAAATAACCGACCATGTTTTGTACCTTTATAATTATAATAAATTCAGATGGACACGGGAATATGACCGGGTTGATTTGACTTTGCATACCAATAATCTTGAAAAAATTCATATCCGTGAACCTTCCAATATTAAATCGGAGGGTATCTATAAAGCTGAGAAACTATCCATTATAGGATGGAGTATGGTTAATCAGTTAAATATGATTGTTGATTTGGATTTTCTGGCTATTAATATGGGTAAAAGCAACTCAGGTGAGTACAAGGTAAGCGGCTATGCAAACCGTTATCATGTTTCTGGCTGGGGCTCAAGTTTTATTTATACACATGAACTCATAAGCAATGAAGTGCATGTACGTCAGAGGAGCATAGGTGATATTTATGTGTATGCCCTTGATAAACTGTCCATAGATATAGAAACATCGGGCAACGTATATTATAAAGGAAACCCTTCATTGTTGGATTCAACAATTACAGGAAGTGGCGGATTATTCCGCATAAATGATTAAAAACAAAGTTTTTTTAATATGGATATTCCGGTTTCAAAAGAACTAATTGATAATGTAGCAGCCCAAGAAGGCATCTTTGATATAGGCAATGCCTCAATTCGTGAGTTAGTAAGGCTGGCCAATGTGGTCGAAGAAAAAACGGGCATAAAATTTATTCGCATGGAGATGGGTGTACCGGGGTTACCTGCGAATAAAACCGGAGTGGAGGCTGAAATCGGTGCCCTTAAAAAGGGAGTGGCTTCAAAATATCCTATGATTGATGGTATTCCACAGCTTAAAACTGAAGTTTCGTTGTTTGTGAAGAATTTCATTAACCAGTCTGTTTCCCCCAGGGGATGCATTCCGGCAGTTGGTGCTATGCAGGCTGCCATGGCTGCTTTTATGCTTGTTTCCAGAGCTGATAAAAATAGAAATACCACCCTGTTTATTGATCCGGGCTTTCCTGTGCAAAAATTACAGCATAAAGTACTGGCCTTGCCATTTGAATCATTTGATATCTATAATTACCGGGGAGAGAAACTGGAACAAAAACTGCGTACTTACCTGGAAAAAGGAAATATTTCAAGCATTATTTATTCCAATCCCAATAACCCTTCGTGGATTTGCCTGACAGAAACAGAATTGGAAATAATCGGTCGCCTGGCCAATGAATATGATGCAATTGTAATAGAGGACCTGGCATATTTTGGAATGGATTTCAGAAAAGATTTATCAATGCCTGGCAAGCCTCCTTACCAGGCTTCGGTTTCCAATTACACCGATAATTATATGTTGCTGCTGTCTTGCTCCAAGGTGTTTTCTTACGCCGGTCAGCGCATTGCCAGCCTGGTGATTTCCGACAAGCTTTTTATGCGCGAGTACCCCAACCTGCAAGCCTACTTTCAGACGAAAAGATTTGGAAATGCTGCTATCTACGGCGCGTTGTATTCATTGTCAGCCGGTACGGCGCATTCTGCGCAGTATGCCATGGCAGCCATGTTGCAAGAGGTAAATGAAGGAAAGGTTGATTTGGTTGAAGGAGTAAAGGAATATGAAAAACGTGCCCGGCTAATGAAGAAGGTATTTAAGGAGCATGGATTTTATATCGTTTATGATAAAGACGGAACAGAAGAGGTGGCCGATGGGTTCTATTTTACGCTTGCTTATCCTGGTATGAGTGGCAGGCAACTGATTGAAGCTTTATTTCAATATGGCATTAGTGCCATCTCGCTTGATATTACCGGTAGTGAACGTACAGACGGGCTCAGGGCGTGTGTCTCGCAAATTCAATTAAAAGACATCCCTGAACTCGAACGAAGGGTCAGGCTATTTCACGAAAGGTATGGTGGATTAAACTGATTTACAGAATTTTGTAGCAATGAGTGATATATATCAGGAGCGAGAACTAACATTGGTAAAGGTTTTTTTGTATTTTTGATTTAGACCTACGATATAACAGTAAGACTATGGCTAAAATTCAAGGTGCGATAGAAATTGACACTGAGCGTTGCAAAGGATGTGTGCTTTGCGTGGATGCATGTCCAACGCAGGTAATATCAATGGCACAGGAAGTCAATAGCAAAGGTTATCATTTTGCTTTTCCAAGTGCACACAGCAAGTGCATTGGGTGTGCCAATTGTGCCGTTATCTGTCCCGATGGTGTCATTACGGTATACAAACAAAAAGTTGAAGCTTAACTCAAACTCTAACTTGCTTTAAATACTTCTTTCATGGGAGAATTAAGACTAATGAAAGGCAATGAAGCCATTGCCGAAGCAGCTATACGAGCAGGGTGTGACGGTTATTTTGGCTACCCGATTACGCCCCAATCCGAGGTAATGGAGTACCTGATGGCCGAAAAAACCGAAGAGCGCACCGGAATGGTTGTGCTTCAGGCCGAAAGTGAACTGGCCAGTATCAATATGGTATATGGTGCAGCCGGTACAGGTAAACGAATCATGACCTCTTCCTCCAGCCCGGGTATCAGCCTTATGCAGGAAGGGATTTCCTATATTGCAGGCGCCGAACTGCCCTGCCTTATTGTTAACGTAGTTAGAGGAGGGCCGGGGCTGGGTACCATCCAACCTTCACAAGCCGATTATTCCCAGTCTGTTAAAGGAGGAGGACATGGCGATTACAAATTGATCGTGCTTGCCCCGGCTTCAGTTCAGGAGATGGCTGATTTTGTAAAGCTTGGATTTGAACTTGCCTTTAAATACCGCAACCCGGCCCTGATACTAACTGATGGGCTGATTGGCCAGATGATGGAAAAGGTAGAGCTTTTTGACCAGATGGAACGGCCTTCAGAATTTGATCAATCCTGGGCGATAACCGGAAAAACGCCTGACAGGGAACGCAACATTATTACCTCACTGCAATTACAGCCTCAGAACCAGGAAGAGCATAATCACAAGCTTCAGGCAAAGTACCGCGAGATGGAGAAAAATGAAGTGCGCTTTGAAACCATTGATTGTGAAGATGCAGATTATCTTTTTGTTGCGTATGGATCCAGTGCGCGCATTTGTCAGAAGAGCATACAGATAGCCCGTGAAAACGGAATTAAAATCGGATTATTGCGGCCAATAACGCTGTATCCCTTTCCGGTGAGGCCAATAGCAGAGTTTGCTGAAAAAGTAAAAGGCATCATGGCCGTGGAACTGAGCGCCGGTCAGATGGTTGATGATGTTAAACTGGCAGTTAACGGAGTAACAAAAGTTGAATATTTTGGCCGGTACGGAGGTATGATCCCCACTCCGGAAGAAGTAGTTGAAGCTTTTGAGGATAAACTTTTAGAAAAATAAGTCATGCTTGAAGTAAACGAAATTATAAAACCTGAAAATCTGTTCTATCAACGAACAGATTTACTTACAGAGAATATTCTTTCTTATTGCCCGGGTTGTGGCCACGGTACCACGCACAGGTTAATAATGGAAGTAGTTGATGAAATGGGCATCCAGGGTGATACCATTGGTATTGCACCGGTTGGCTGTTCAGTGCTGGCCTACGATTTTATGAATATTGATATGTCGCAGGCTGCTCATGGTCGTGCTCCTGCAGTGGCAACAGGCATTAAGAGGGTATGGCCCGGGAAATATGTGTTTACTTATCAGGGCGATGGCGATCTGGCAGCCATTGGTACAGCTGAGACTATCCATGCCTGTAACCGGGGCGAGAACATTACCATCATCTTTATTAATAACGGTATTTATGGCATGACGGGCGGACAAATGGCGCCTACCACCATCGATGGTATGCGTACTTCCACCTCGCCTTATGGACGCGAAAGAAAGACCATGGGGCCTCCGCTGAAAATTACAGAGCTGGTTGCACAATTGGAGGGTACACGTTATGTAACAAGGCATTCGGTACATACTGCTGCCAACGTTCGAAAGGCAAAAAAAGCCATTCGAAAGGCATTTGAAAATCAAAAGGAGGACAAAGGCCTGTCTTTCATTGAAGTGGTTTCGAATTGTAATTCGGGTTGGAAAATGTCGCCAGTTGAAGCCAACAAATGGATGGAAGAAAACATGTTTCCGGTATATCCGCTTGGCGATATAAAAGTAGATGGAAAACTGGTTAAATAAAAAGACCAGGCTAAGCTATTATGTTGATTGACTAACTATATCAAAGCGAAAAACTATGACAGAAGAAATAATCATTGCAGGCTTTGGAGGACAGGGGGTACTTTCTATGGGAAAAATACTGGCCTATTCCGGAATTATGCAGGATAAAGAAGTCTCCTGGATGCCATCCTATGGTCCCGAAATGCGTGGAGGCACTGCAAATGTAACGGTGATTATCAGCGATGAACGGATTAGCTCCCCTGTTTTAAAAACTTTTGATACTGCCATCATCCTGAACCAGCAATCCATGGATAAATTTGAACCTGCTGTCCGGCCGGGTGGGTTGCTTTTATATGATGGCAATGGGATTACCCGTCATCCTGAACGAAAAGACATCAACATATATCGGGTGGATGCTGCCAACGAAGCTGCCAAAATGGCCTCTACAAAAACTTTTAACATGATTATGCTTGGTGGTTTCCTTAAACTAAAACCTATTGTAAGCCTTGAAAATGTGCTTAAAGGGATTAAAAAATCGCTCCCTGAAAGGCATCATCATTTAATCCCCTTAAATGAAAAAGCCATTAAACGGGGATTGGAAATCGGTTACCCGGTATTTGAACTGGCCTCCTGACAGAGGCTTTTTTTATTTTCAAGGTTACAAAAATCCTAAACAACCCAAATCTCATAATACAATTATCAGATCAATACAGATCATCTAACTTAATGATTTTCTGGATATTTATTTTTTTCAGTGAGATGAATCACCAATAACCGATATGACGGATCAACTGCCTTAAATGTTCAATATCATCATTTTTTGATGTGGTTTATCATCGCCAAATCCTTATCATTTCCGGAGTTTGCCCGTAAAATTAAACAGATGATAAACAAAAGGAGTGATGAAAAAACAAGTATTAATAATCGGCTTAATCTTTTTGGCGACCCAGACATTTGCTCAAATTTTCAATCCTGAACAAATCAATTACGGTGGAAGCATGACCATGATTGGTTCCGGTAGTGGCCATGGTACAAATGTTTCTATGAACTTTGTGGCAGCAAACGAATTTAAAGCCATTGAGTTTGGTTCTATTTTCCGTAAAGACATACCTCAATGGAAAGGAGTTGATTTTAAATACAAAGTATTCACAGGTAAAAATTACATTTATTACAACAATACCATGATTAAGCCTTATATCATGTATAATTGCGTGTATCAATCAGAATACGTTTTTGAAAATAAAGTACTTTCCACTCCAAAAGCAACCTATGAAATTCCTGATGAAACAGGAGGACGAATTTCAACCATGGAACACTATTTGGGTGTTGGCGCCAGTTTTAAGTTCATCAATAGCTTTTTTATTGATATGAGTTTTGCCGCTGGGGCCTATCTGGGATCACTGAAAAAGAACTCTACACCTCAAACCATTGGTATACATAGTGTAAATTCGGGTTTAACCACATCGTTTAAGGTGGGTATAGGTTATTATTTGTTTTAGTTGAATATGGCCTAAAGTAGATTTTTAAATCAAGTAGTTTATCATCTTTAAAAAATACTCTGTGAAGCAGGGTATTTTTTTTATTTTAAATCCCATCTGCGTAAATTTACCTCTTATTAATAATCCTGGTATTACATTTTTGTATGAAAAAGGCAATTATTCTATTTATCATAAGCCTGTTATGCGGGGTTGATGTTATTTGCCAGAATAATTCCTTTGCCCGGTCGGTTGTTGACACACTTTCATCAGCGTATTATAAGGGTAGGGGGTACACTTTTAATAAGGAACTTCATGCTGCCGAATATATCCGGAATCAGTTTGAAACGCTGAAAATAAAGCCCCTGAACAAAGATTACTTTCAACCATTCAAAATCAATATAAATGCCTTTCCCGCCGAGGTGGTTATTGTAATGGGCGGTTCAAACCTTAAACCAGGTGTTGATTTTCTGGTAAGTCCCGATTCACCCTCAATTGATGGAGATTTTAGCACGGTACATATCAAACGGAAGGATTTATTGATTCAGGAAGAGCTAAAAAAGCTCATCGATAAATCCCAGGGGAAATTTATTGTAATCGATGAAACCGCACTTGACGAATTAAGCAACGAGGATCAAAAGAATACAGATGAAATAATCAATGCGTTGCGGTATGACCCCAGACTGCAGCATGCCGGGCTGGTATTGCTGACAAACAACAAACTCACCTGGCATGTGGCTGGTTTTCAATCCCCACGCCCTTGTTTCATTGTCAAAAAAGAAAGTGTGAAAGATAATGCCCGGAGTGTGAAAGTAAAGGTTGAAGCTGTGTTGAAAAATGATTATCAGACACAAAATGTAATCGGGGCCATTGAAGGCAGTTCCAAACCCGATTCTTTTTTAGTAGTGCTGGCACATTATGACCATCTTGGAACAATGGGGGCAGATGTTTATTTCCCCGGTGCCAATGATAATGCCAGTGGTGTGGCCATGCTCCTGTCTCTGGCTAAGCAGTATACTGAGCATCCGCCGAAATATAGCATGGTTTTTATTGCGCTGGGAGCTGAAGAGGTTGGGTTGCTTGGTGCAAAGGCTTTTGTTGATGATCCATTGATTAACCTTGATAAAATCAAATTCTTAATCAATTTTGATCTGGCAGGTACGGGTGATGATGGCATAATGGTGGTCAATGCCACTGTTTTTGAGGATGAATTTGCCAGGCTAACAAAGCTGAATGAGAAGTACAGCCTTATGGAGTCCGTTCAACCCCGTGGCGAAGCCTGTATCAGCGATCATTGTTTGTTTTATCGGCAGGCAGTACCATGTTTCTACATTTATACTCTTGGAGGCATAGCTGCTTATCATGATGTTTACGATCGTCCGGAAACTTTGCCGCTGACCGATTTTGAGGATTACCTGGACTTAATGATCCGGTTTTTCGATGGATTCTGATTACTGATAAAATCCCTTTTGCATGATATACTGGTAAGCTTCCCGGGGAATGAAATATTGGACATCCTTTCCTTCAGCCAGTGCAGCTCGGATAAAACTTGAAGAAATTTCCATTAAAGGTGCATCCACTACCGTGATGTTTTTATGGTTATTGTATTCCTCTTTAGGTGTTCCTGGACGAGGATAAACATACCGGTGATACCGTTTTACAATTTCTTCTGCATTCTTCCATTTGTTAAAGGTTGTCAATCCATCCGAACCCATGATGAGGCAATACTCATTTCCTGATTGCTTTTCATCAAGATAAGCAAGGGTATCGATGGTATAAGAGGGTTTGGGCATTCTGAACTCAATGTCGCTGGCTTCAAACCTGGCATCGTCTTTAATGGAGCGATAAACCAACTCAAACCGATCGTAATCGTTCAGTAGGGTGTTCTTTTTTTTCAACGGATTATGCGGACTAATTACAAACCACAATTTTTCGATTTCCGTATACTCTACAATATAATTGGCTATGGCCAGATGGCCTATATGTATGGGGTTAAAAGAACCAAAATACAATCCTACCTTCATAAATCAGGTTTCAGTTAGCAATTTATTTTAAAAACCGATTAACCAGTTCTCTGGCTTCTGCCACTGCTTTATCCAATACATCATTTACCAGGATATAATCAAATTCAGAAGCATATTCCATTTCTTTTTCAGCTTTATTGATCCGTTTTTTCAGGGAAGCTTTATTTTCCGTGCCCCGGGTTTTTAGTCTCTCCTCAAGTGCTTCAATAGACGGGGCTTTCACAAAAACGGCCAATGATCGCTGCGGATACATTTTTTTGACATTGAGACCGCCAACAACATCGATATCGAACAAAATGTGGTTGCCTTTTTGCCAGATCCGGTCAACTTCACTTTTTAATGTGCCGTAAAACTGTCCCGGATAAACTTCCTGCCATTCCAGTAATTTGTCATCGCTTATGAGTTGCCTGAATGCATTCGGTGAAAAAAAGTAATAGTCTTTTCCATCTTCTTCCCCCGGTCTTTTTTCACGGCTGGTTGCCGATATGGAAAACTCCAGTTTTAATTCAGGCATTGCAAGCAATTGTTTTACAATGCTTGTTTTTCCCGAACCTGACGGGGCTGAAAAAATTATGATTTTGCCTTGTTGCACGAAAGATTTCATTTTTAAAATCCGAAAGATTAAGCCAGACAGAACACAGGTTTTACATCACATTCATCAATTGCTCTTTGATTTTTTCCAGTTCGTCCTTCATCATTACCACGTGCCGCTGTATGTCCGAATCATTAGCCTTAGATCCTATGGTATTAATTTCACGCCCGATTTCCTGAGCGATAAATCCGAGTTTTTTACCCATGGGTTCTTCATGTTCCATGGTTTCGATGAAATACTGGCAATGGTTTGTCAACCTGACTTTTTCTTCTGTAATATCCATTTTTTCAAGATAGAATATGATTTCCTGTTCAAACCGGTTTTCATCTACCTTATCGTTTGCAAGAAAATCATTCAGGTTGTTACGTATCCGCTCGCGAACATTGGTAAGCCTCTTTCCTTCATACGGACTAATCGCTGCGAGATTATCCTGGATATTTTTAATGCGGTCAACAATATCCTTAGCCAGGCTTTTCCCCTCCTGTAACCTAAAAGAGGTCAGTTCTGTGGCTGCAGCGGAAATGTTTTGCAGTAAGGTTGCCCATTCCTGCTCATCCAGCCCCTCCTTTGCAGGTTTTAATACATCCGGCATACGCAATAAAGAATAAATGACGTTTTCCTGTTCATTGATTTGTAATTCATCCGAAAGTGCAAGGATCTGATCGTAGTATTGTTTTGCAATAGCTTTGTTTATTACAGGTGTGGCTTGTGCTTCTTCATTTTCCTGGGTGATGGTAATTTCAATTTTACCACGTTTCAACAATCCTGCCAGCAGGTTTCGTAGTTCCAGTTCTTTTTCCCGAAGGTGTTGTGGTATTTTAAGGTTGATGTCAAACTGCTTTCCGTTTAACGAACGAATTTCAATGGAATATGACTTTTCACCATGTTGAAAAGTTCGTTTACCATATCCTGTCATGGATAGAATCATCTGCTGCTAATTATTTTAATAATCTCTTGTACGAAAAATTATATTCTGTGAAACAAAGATAAAAAAGTTTGCTATATGCCGGTTTTCCGTTTTTTGCATTATATTGACTTTTCAGGCTCCGGTTTTTGTTTTATCACCCCTTTCTTTTTCCAGTTTCCTGTTAGGTAATAAAAATATGATATTACGGTTCCTACAAACCATGCGATTGGGATGGCCCACCAGATACCGGTTTCGCCAATTCTGTCTGATAACAGGTATGCTACAGGAATCCGTATCAGCCATAGTGAAAACAGTGTTATAAACATAGGGATTAAGGTGTCGCCGGCCCCCCGGAGCACACCATTTATTGTGAACATGGCTGAAAAAATAATATAAAAGGAGCTGACAATGATCAGATATTGCTTACCAATAGCAATCACCGCTGCATCTTTGGTAAACAACGACATCAGAAAACTGCCACTAAAAATGACAAAAGCAGTAACTGTTAATGAAATGGCAGATGAAATTAAAAAGGTTGCCCGTAATCCTGAGCGTACCCTGTCGGGGCGGTTGGCACCAAGGTTTTGTCCAACAAAGGTAGCCAGGGCCTGCCCGATATTCATAGCCGGAAGCAGGGCCAGCGTATCAATGCGGCCCGCAACAGAGTATGCTGCTATGACATCGGTGCCAAAGGTGTTTACAATTCCAAGGATAGCAATCATGCCAAGGGATACAAAAGTATGCTGGAAGCCTGTTGGAAGCCCAATGCGCACTGCCTGTTTAAAAATTTCATAATGAAATTTCAGGCTTGCGAGGGATACATGAATGATTTCATGTGTTTTATTCAGATAGAGCACTGCTGTGATAAATGCTCCCAGTTGCGATATTACTGTTGCCCAGGCAGCTCCGGCAATACCCCATTTGAAAACCACTACAAAAAGCAAATCAAACCCGATGTTAAAGAAGGTTGATAAAATCATGAAATAAAGTGGGGTCTTTGAATCGCCCAGGCCACGCAATATTGCGCTGGTTGCATTGAAACCAAAAAAACCAATCAACCCAATTAGGTAAATGTTCAGGTAAGTTGTTGCTTCGGGCAGGACATCTTCAGGCAGTTTAACAAGCCGGAATATTTCCTCACTGAAGTATATCCCTATGGCAGTTAAAATAATGGATGAAATAAAGATGAAAATGTACATGGTACCAATAGTGTCCTTCACTTTTTGGATTTGTTTGGCCCCAAAAT
>CAZZBU010000095.1:0-15787 GCA_964652315.1 uncultured Bacteroidales bacterium | reverse complement strand
CCGGCTTTTTTTGATTTAAAAACCGGCATGGCCGGAGAGATCTTGCAGAAATTCTCAACCTACAATCATAAACTGGCCATTGTTGGTGATTTTTCAGGCATTGAAAGCAAAAGCCTGCGGGATTTTATTCGCGAAAGCAACCGTACAGGCCGGATTCTGTTTGTGGATAACAGGGAAGATGCATTAAATCGGTTTGGACAATAGGGTATGGCACATGTTTTCCTGTCATAGGGTAAGATATACAAATTTTTTTACCCTAAACGCTATGTTATGATTCGCATTGATGCCCTGTTTTTGTTTATTTTTCTATGCATAAATTCTAATTTATCTGCCCAGCATCTTATCAAATCAGAAGATGTTACCAGGTGGAAATATCAAACAAAAGGTCCGGTATATGCCACTCCACTTGCTCATGAAGAAGTTATCTATATAGGCTCTCTTGATAGCATCTTTTATGCCCTGGATGCTGACAGAGGCTTTGTTTTATGGAGTATCCACCTGCCCGGCCCTGTTTTTAGCAATGCAACTGTGCATAATAACCTGGTTTATGTTGAAAGCAACAACGTTTTGTTTGCCTTGAATTTGAGTGGGAAACTGCTATGGAAAGCCAGGCTTGCTGAACCGGATAATCCATCGCAGCTTGATCCCTGGGATTTTCACCATCCATCTCCTGTGGTATATGACAATATCTTATATGTTGCGGGCAAAGAAGGATTAATCACAGGTTTTGATGTTTCCACCGGGGAAAAAGTTTTTCAGGCACAAACTCCTGAAAAAAACAGGTTTAGCACTACCCCGGTTATCCATGAGGGAATTATCTATGCCGGTGATTGGGAAGGGGAAATGCATGCTTTCGACCTTGAGAATAAAAAAAATTCCTGGACTTATGATACCAAAGCAGATGGTATCTTTCCATGGAAAAATACCATTCATGGCATTCCGGTCATTCATAGAGAATCTATTATCTTTTCTGGGCGTAATAGCCGTTTATATGCCGTGGATAAGAATACAGGAAAAAAAATCTGGATGGCAGCCAGTCCGACCAACCAATGGATGCTTGGAGGACCTGTGATTGACGGAGAAAAGGTTTTTACCGGCAGTTCGGATCAGCATTTATACCAGGCTTTTGATTGCAATACCGGTACCCTGCTCTGGAAAACCTCCCTTGACTGCAGAATCTGGACCAGTCCCGTGTTTACCGGTGATAACCTTATTGTGGCTTCCAGGAGCATTTATGTATTGAATAAACATTCGGGCGAAATATTAAAGCAGATAACATTTCCACAATTCAATAAAGACCGGAAGTTTGGCGAATACAACGACCGCATCGCTAATTTTCATTCCTCGCCGGTACACCACGGCAATAGCATTATCATTGGCGGAGATGATGGGGTAGTATATTGCCTGGATGGTGCAAAACTGTTAAATTTATGATAACGTTGATTTCCATTAATATCAAGGGCATGGCAACTCCCAGCCTGTAATGCTTCACTTTTAACGGGTCCTTACAATATTTATTTCTTCATAATTAATTGATTATAGATCTCATCACCTGAGTTGATTTTTAAAATATAAATCCCTGGTTTTAAATGGTATGTTGAAACCTCTATTATTTGTCCGGGATTCACTTTATTCATAATTGATTTTCCGGAAATGTCAATTAATTCAATACTATTTATTTTAAAATAAGGGCTTTCAATGAAAAAATTCTCTCTTATGGGGTTAGGGTAGACTTTGATTTTAGATGGAGTTTCATGGTTAATTCCTGTAATTGTGAACGTTTTACAAAGATAATTGTCAGATGTTTGACTTTCAAGTGATGAATTTGGCGCCAAACATTCAAAACACAGTCGGTTGTTATGTAATCCATGCTCATACGCACGCTTTAAGTTTACTGTCTTTTCCTGGTCAGGTAAAATTATTATATCCGTTATTGTTTGATAAAAATAGTTCTGCGCACAGTTTATACCCCCATGTAAATCTGAGAAAACCGCTAATGAGTGTAACGTATCATTTCCATTATTTTTAATGGTAATGTTTGTATTAAACCTATATCCAATGATAAAAGTATCTTCCTCAAATACTTCATAGTTAAACTCGATGTTATCAATAACAAAATCAACTAACTCAATATCTGGTATTTCTAGTGTATTGGGTGTTTGATACTTTTCATGGAAATTATAAATGCCAATTTGATTTGTGAAGGAATTCCCGATAAAAACAAAATTACTATCCACGATAATATACTTAGTGTTATTGGTCAGCTTTGGAAATGTCTGTTTTTTATTATTACCTGATTCTTGCAAGTTTACAAGATCAATGCTATCCGCATTTGCAATTTGTAACCAAAGATTATTATCATAGAATTCCATATTCTGGCAGTTTGCAATGCTTGAAAACAATGTATCAATAATATTCAGGTTTGAATCAAGCCGAACCAGTTTTGAATTAAACAAAGAATAAATTGTATCATTATGGATTAGTAGTTTATTTATTGTGTCTGAAAAATGAATGGAATCTGATAAAACCAGAGAACTATCCGTTGTATAAATTTTATTTCGGCTATTTATTAAGTACTTGATCTCATTTATAGCGAACACAGCTTCTAATTCTGATCCTAAGCTGAAATGATATTCCTGAATTTTTGTCCCTTCTGTATTTGATTTAATTATTGAATTATTAGCACTAACCAGAATGCTTCCATCCTTTGCAATATCAATGTTTTTGCATTTATAATCAAGCGAATAATCAAATACCATTGCTGGAAATTCTATATGAAAGATATTATTTCCTGCTCCATCGTGCTTTGAAATCACAATTCGTTCAGAACCCTGAACGTCATCAATGGGTATATATCCAGCCGAATAGATGTAATCTGAATCAGGGTAAATTGCATCGTGAAATCCTCCGATATTCCAGATTCTCTGGCCGTCAAGAGTATAGGCGAATAATTTATGGTAATGGCATGAAGCATCACTTATAAAACCACTTACCAGAATTACTGAATCCTGAAACAATCCATAATCCGTAACATGTGATTTATTGAATTTGCTATCATCCTCAACCATATTCCAAAATGACTGGGCATTTATTAAAACTGGAATACTTGTCAAAATTGATAAAATTATTTTTTTCATTACTTAGTAGTTTTATAACATCATAGTTGGTTTATTCCTGCAGAAAATGACAACCTGATAGTTTTATGATTGGTCACTATTATTTAAGGCTCATGTTGAATCATTTTATTATGTCATACAAACCGTAAGAGAAATTTTACTGGGCCTTCTCTAAATGTAAACATCCATCCGTTATGCGGAATGTATCGCACTAATTTATGAAAAAAGCATAAAAAGCGATGCATTTACAGCATTGTATCTATATGGAAACACAGTATTTAATCTTTTTTCTCTTCAGATGCACCTCCCAGTAACACTAGTGCTTTTGAAATTTTAATTTTAATCATCGTTTTTAATAACCTTACCCCGAATAAACTTATACGCCTCACCAAAAATAAACACCAAAGAGGACATGGCCGTGATTATGGCAATATCGCCCCAGGCTAATTCGCGGAAATGGAATATGTTCTGCATAAATGGCAGTTTAATAGCTGCCAGTTGCAAGGCTATGGAGACAAAGAAAGCCAGGATAATCCATTTATTGGTTGCCAGGCCTATGGAGAATACCGAACGTTTTAGCGAACGCATGTTAAACGCATTAAATATCTGGGTCATGGCTACCACCAGAAACACCCCGGTACGTGCTTTTTCAACGCTTTCACCCTGATAATGATTGAAAACCAGTAAGGCCAGACCTACCATGACCGGTACAATAATTAACAAATTGGGGAGGATTTGCTTATTCAGGATAGGTTCCCCTTTCTTAAGGGGCTTTTGATCCATGATGTCCCCATGATCAGGCTCTGTAGCCAGGGAAATGTCCATGACTCCGTCAGTCACCAGGTTGATCCATAATATCTGTGTGGGTAGCAACGGATAGGTGAACCCCACAGCAATAGCGGCAATGAGGGTGAGGGTTGATGCAAAATTGGTGGTGATAAGGAAAAAACTCGTTAACCGCACATTTCGGAATACAATTCGGCCTTCTTTAATGGCATCGACAATGCTGGCAAAATTATCATCCGAAAGTACGATTTGCGAAGCATCACGGGCCACATCCGTTCCGCGCTGCCCCATGGCAATACCAACATCGGCAACTTTAAGTGCCGGGGCATCATTTACTCCGTCGCCGGTCATGCCAATGAGCAGATTTTTGCCTTGCAATGCTTTGGCCAGCCGCAGTTTGCTTTGCGGACTAACACGGGCAAATACACTGGCACATTCCACATACCTATTAAATGTATCCTCATCAACATCTAAATCTTTTTCTGAAAGTACTGCCGGACAGTCTTTGTCTTTATTTTCTTCAACCAGGATACCTACATCTTTGGCTATTGCACGTGCTGTTTGTTCATGGTCGCCCGTAGCCATAATCACCCGGATGCCGGCGCTTTTGCATTTTTTCACAGCCGGTGAAACTTCGGGACGGGCAGGATCGATGATACCGTATAATCCCACAAAAGTCATTTCTTCAGCATCCTCAGGATTAACCTGTTCCTTTTCGCTTTTCACATCTTTATATGCGCAACCAATAACACGCATTGACTGGCTGCTGAACTCCTGTATCTTTTGCTTGATTTTATCTTTTTTGTCATCATTGATTTTTACCGGCCCATCTGCTTCCAACACCTTGGTTGATAAGGAGATTATCTTCTCCGGGGCACCTACAAAGAGCATTTCCCGGTGATCATCCGGATATTCGATAAGGGAAGCCCTGTATTTTTGTTCGGAATTGAATGGCAGGTCGTCTATCACTTCAATATCTTTAAATGGCCCGGCAGATGATAACTTTGCTTTTTCAGCGAGTACCATTAAGGCCACCTCTGTAGGATCACCAGACACATCAGGCCCTTCTTCTTCCGGTTCATTTTCGATGCGGGCTTCGTTACATTTTCCGGCAATGGTCACTATTTTAGCCAGTAGCTGATCATCTTCAATCTTCACCTTTTTTTCATCTGCAAATATTTCGCCCTCTGTTTCATATCCGTCTCCTGACACGTTATATTCTTTTCCATTACCAAGAAACATTTTTTTAATGGTAAGAATCCCTTCGGTAATGGTTCCGGTTTTATCTGAAAGTATTACATTCAGTGAGCCGGCGGTTTCAGTGGCTGTAAATTCACGGATAATAGCGTTCTGCTTTGCCATACGGTTTGCACCAATGGCCAGCACAATGGATAGCACTGCGGGCAATCCTTCCGGCACTGAGGATACCAGCGAGGCAATGGTTACCAGCAGAGTATCGTCAAAACTAAAATCGCGAAAAAAATAGCCAACCAGAAAGACCACTGCTGATGTACTTACAGCTATGATGGCCATTACCTTGGCTAATTGACCGGTTTTTTTGCGGAACTCACTCTCTTTGTCTTCTACTTCCTGTAATGATTCTGCAATTTTCCCCAATTCGGTTTCTTTCCCAGTTGCGGTAACTACTGCTTTACAAGTGCCCCGGGCTATATAAGTACCCTTAAAAATCATGTTGGTTCGGTCGGCCAGACTGGCATCCTTATCCAGCGCATTGGTATTTTTATCCACAGGCATGGATTCGCCAGTCAGGGAGGATTCTTCAACCTGGAGGTTTTTCTTTTTAATTACCCTGGCATCTGCAGGAACGGATTTTCCTTCATCCAACAGCACAATATCGCCGGGTACTATTTCTGAAGCTTCAATAACCTGCCGTTTACCATCACGCAATACATCTGCATTTTGTTTGACAATCTTTTTAAGTGATTCGATGGATTTTTCGGCTTTATATTCCTGAAATAAACCAATGGCAGCATTTAAAATGATTACCCCAATGATGACATAAACATCCACCATGTGGCCGGTTAAATAGGAGATAATGGCAGCTATAAATAATATAAGCACCAGAAAATCCTTAAATTGCTTTAAGATGAGTTTCCAGATGCTGGTTTTTCCTTTTTCAGGTAATTTGTTTTCACCAAATTTTTGTAGCCTTTTTTTGGCTTCGTCATTGCTCAGGCCCTTTTCAGAGCTTGTCTCCAGCTTTTCTATGGTTTCTTCAAACGATATACTGTGATACGGGAATGCTTGATCCATCTGAATAAAACTAAATAATTGAAGTATTCTTTGGAGACAAAACTATTGGAACAATCAAATTGTTTAAAATGATTGTCCAGGAATATACCTAAAACATATTAGCCACAAATGCACGAATAAAATGACTAAAATTGAGTCCAATTACTTTTGTAAATTCACAAAACAATAAAAATGTCTGATAATTTAGTGACAACAAGCCAGGGTAAATGAACACAGTATACTAATGACAAAGTCATTCGTGCATTCGTGACCATTTATTTATTGTAGTTCTGTGGCATTCAAAGTATTATTTGCTATTAGGTATTATTACGGGCAACCATATTGTTTAATATATTCTGAATACCTACTGGATATAAGCATTATGGTTTGTTTTCAGTTAGTTGTTTAACTAAGGAAAAGAAAAATTTTAGGGAAACCCTTTAAAAAGTGACAGATATTTATTAAATTGCTTATAGGCTAACAAAAAAAAACCAGCAAAGATGAATAATACGCCTGTCATTTCTATTCAAGAAAGTGTTGTCACTGCTATGGATGGTCAGGACGTGGATCTTTATCCTTATCTGCCATACATTTTGCAGGACGTGTGGGAAATTGGTTCCGATCCGCAGGTTATGGCCGACTTGGTTCGTAAACATGGGACTAAAAGAAAACTGCTCAATGTATTGGATTTGGGTTGTGGCAAAGGAGCTGTATCGGTAACAATAGCTAAGGAACTTGGGTTTTACTGCCATGGCATTGATGCTGTACTTGGATTTATTGAATTTGCAATCAACAAGGCGGATGAACTACAGGTCAGTCATCTGTGCAAGTTTGAAGTGAATGATATTAGAAAAAGAATTAAATCACTTCCAACTTACGATGTAATAATTCTTGGAGCCGTGGGCCCTGTTTTTGGCAATTATTTGGAAACTCTTCGCATATTGCATCAGAAACTAACAAAAAATGGCATCATCCTTATCGATGATGGGTTCATTGATGATGACAGTCCCTTTTCACATCTACTGATGAGCAAATGGTCTGTTGTGAAATCCCAAATCAAGGAAGCAGGGATGCAGCTTGTTGATGAATCCATAATTTCAAAAGAAAACATTGCCTCTTCGGACGATTATATTTTCGAAAATATTACAAGGCGGTGCAAAGAGTTGATGCTGAAACATCCTGATAAAAAAGCTATATTTCAGAATTATATAAAACGGCAGGAGGAAGAAAATGAGGTTTTAGAAAATAAGGTTACCTGTTCAACCCTGGTTTTGAAAAAATCAAGCTTCTGAAGGTTGTTCCCGACAATGTAATTTATTAACTTTTCATTTCGGAAAATTGGCTAAATTGTAATCAAAAACACTACGAAATGATTCAGGCAGGGGTAAGATGGTTTTGTGCCTAATTCTTATACTCTATGCATTCTGGTTGATTTTTGGAATCATTAGGTTTCTTAAAATGATTTTTATCATTATTTTCATTTATTAAATTTTATACATTGATTTGTCAATGAGACCTGAGAAAAATAAAATATTTGATTTGGAACAAAAAGTTCATAAGCTGGAGGAAAGGATCAAAGCTTATGAGAGTAATGAAAAAATGTTCCAGGCCCTTGTAGAGACCGCTGTAGGCGATATCGGAGAGGATTTTTTTAATAATATAGTTCGACGCCTCTCTGAATGGCTGAATGCAGAATGCATTATTATCGGACAGTTGGTTGAAGAAAATGTGGTACAGGGGTTTCCCATGTACCTCAATGGGGAAATTATCCATAACTTCACCTACAACCTGCAAGGTACACCTTGTGATCTCACCTCAAAAAAGGGATATTGCGAATATGTAGAAGATGTTCGAAGGTACTTTCCAACATCAAAGGATTTAATCGATCTTAATGCTCAGGGGTACGTGGGCATTGCCTTATACAATAAACAAGGGAAGCCTAACGGGGTGTTGTGTGCTATATCAAAATACAAACTACAGCTTCCGCCACAGGCTGAAGATATTATGCGTATTGTAGGGGCAAGAATAACCACAGAAATAGAACGGATAAAAGCTCAAAAAGCACTTGAAGTCTCTGAAAGGGAACTAAAAAAGAGTAATGCAGCTAAGGATAAGCTGTTTTCTATTATTGCTCACGACCTGAACTCGCCATTTAATACCCTGATTGGTTTTAGTGATTTACTGGTTTCGAACATATGGAAAAAGGATATAGAAAAAATTGAAAAATACGGAAAAAGCATTCATGACACTGCTTCCCGTACCCTGGTGCTTTTAAATAATCTTTTGGGATGGTCCTTGAGTCAAACTGGTAGGGTCAGATACGAACCCAAGGAGATTAACCTTGATGAATTGATTGATGAGACCATTGAGTATTATAAAAAAATAAGCGCACATAAATCAATTACCATATCTGCTGAAATAAATCATCCTATGCGTGTTAAAGCCGATGCAGATATGTTATCCACAGTTCTGAGAAACCTGATTTCAAATGCTGTAAAATACACTCATGATGGGGGTAATATATCGGTTTCAACTGGTCAAAGCAATGGTCAGGTAGTAGTTTCTGTTAAGGATAATGGAGTGGGAATTGATCCATCAGTAAAAAACCATTTGTTTGATTTGGCTGAAACATCAAGTACACCGGGTACCAATAAAGAAAAAGGAACAGGTCTTGGCCTTATTCTTTGCAAAGAATTCATTGATCGGCATGAAGGTGAATTGTGGGTTGAAAGCGAGCCCGATAAAGGCAGTGCTTTTCATTTTAGTCTGCCTGTTTCGTAAGAATGCCAATTTAAGGATCCGGTAAATTAACCCTTCTGAGTAACATTTTTCTGGTTTATACGTCATGCATTTAAAGCTCATTTGAAATATTTACTTTTGTTAGGTGTGGTATGGAAATTGATACGTGAGACAAGTGTACTTTAACTCCCTGAATAATGGATGTAAATAAAACCCTGCTCTTTTTTTGTTTCATAAGCCTTCAATTTATTTTTTTTTCCGTATATCCCCAAGGCATTAAGGGGACCATTACAGATGTATCAGGTGAACCACTGCCTTTTGCCAATGTTTATATCAGCGACCTTTCACAAGGAACATGCAGCAATCTGGATGGCGATTATGAGTTAAAACTTCCAACTGGCCGGTATAAAATCACCTATCAAAACCTTGGATTTCAAACCAATGAAATACTGGTGTCGATTGAAGATTCTGTTGTAGTTAAAAATGTGCGTCTTCGACAACAACAATACACCATTCCCGAGGCAAGCGTATATGCCGGTGGGGAGGACCCGGCCTGGTACGTAATGCGCAAAGCCATTGCCCTGGCTCCATATTACCGTAATCAGATTCAATCCTATGCCTGCCGGATTTATTTAAAAGGAACAGGGGTATTCAGAAAAATACCTGGCTTGCTGGAGCGACAGATGAAAAAGGAAGGCATTGAAGAGGGTGAATGCCTGGTTACAGAAAATATTTCGCAAATTACATTTGAGCTGCCGGACAACCTTAAACAGGAAGTGATTTCAGCCCGATCCAACAGTTACGATCAGGATATTGATCCCATTGGTTTTATTACCATGAATTTTTACCAGGAAACAGGCCCCTGGGTGTCACCCCTGGAAAAGCGCGCTCTGCAACTTTATAATTTTAAACTTGTAAGTGCTTATTATGATAAAGGGGTGATGGTCAATAAAATTGAAGTAATCCCAACCCGTGAAGGGTACGACCTTTTTTCAGGATATATCCACATTGCCAACGATTACTGGAACATCCATACAGTTGATCTGGTACTGGAACAGAAAATGTTTCAGGTAGAAATCAAACAATTATATAACCAGGTTAAGGAAGATATCTGGATGCCGGTGAGCCATCATTTTGATGTGGATTTTCAAGCCTTTGGATTTGAGATTGATTTTCAGTATGCCGCTTCAGTTAATTACGACTCAGTAGAACGGAATGAAAAATTGGATCACAGTTTCCTGGCCACCATCAGAAATAATCTGTTGGAGAAACAAAAAGAACTGGATGAGGTACTGGGGAAATATGATGACAGAAAGAATGGCGAAGAGCTTTCAAAACAAAAAGAAAAGATACAAGCACTGAGTGAGAGGAAAAACCTGAATAACAGGCAGGCCCGAAAAATCAACCGAAGAATACAAGAGCAGGTGACAGAAACACGCGAAAAACCAGATTTGTTGATAGAAGAAAAAAAAGTAGTCAGCGATAGTGCGTTTAAGCGGCCGATGGCTTATTGGGATTCTATCCGACCTCTGCCGCTTACCACCGAAGAGAGAAAGAGCTATGCGAGAAAAGACTCCATAGACAGACTAATGGAAAATCCGGAATTTGAAGATTCTGTTAAAACGGCCGCTACCCGTTTTCGGTTAAAACACCTGCTCTTTGGCCATACATATGATTATCCTGAAAACAAATCGAATCTGTCGTATTCCGGGTTTACTGGTTTACACAGTTTTTCCTTCAATACGGTGGATGGTTTTGTCTATAAAAAACAGTGGGGCTACGATAAAGGGTTTGAGAACAGCAAAAAAATCTGGTTTGATCATAATATCTCCTATGCCTTTACCAGGGAGAAACTGCTTTCAGATGCGAAATTATCTACTCGATATAATGGACTGAAACGGGCTTATTTCAGCATCGAAGGTGGACGGCAAACAGCCGATTTTAATCATAACCAAACCATCGGCAATGGAGTGAACATGATAAACTCCTTGTTCTTAAAAGAGAATTATGTGAAGTACTATCAGAAGGACTTTATCCGTTTGGCGCATAGGATTGATGTTGCCCACGGCTTGAGGTTACACACAGCAATCTCCTATGAAGATCGTACACAACTTAAAAACAATACAGATTTTAATATATGGGATCCCTTAAATAATGAAGATTATTCACCCAATATCCCGGATAATCGGAAGGCAACAGCTCAGTTGATTCAGGATCACAGCACCTTTTTGGTGGCTGGGAGTTTGCAGTATACGCCACGTTATTATTATCGCGTTAAGGATAATATCAAACAAATGCTTTTTTCAAAATACCCAACTTTAACGCTTAAATATAAAGGTGGAATGCCGGGAATATTTCATTCCGGATCAGATTTTCATTATACCGAGCTGTCCATAACACACCAAACTACCGTTAAAAGACTGGGAAGCATCAATTATCAGCTTCGAGGAGGTACTTTTCTATCAAAGCGAAAACTCTTTTTTGTTGATTTTGCCCATTTTGCCACACATACACCCTTTCTTTCGCCCAGCCTTCCGTTTACTAGTTTCCGCCTGATGGATTATTACCATTACAGCACAAACCGTTCGTTTTTTGAGGGACATTTTCAGTTACGCAATCACAGAATTTTATTAAAACACCTGCCCATTCTTAATAAAACGCTTATGGTAGAAAACATCTATTTGAATTACCTTAAAGCTACCGAAAAGAAAAACTATTTTGAAATAGGCTATGGCCTGGATCAGATATTTTTACTCTTTAACGCAGAAGTGTTTGCCGGTTTTCGAGGCACACAGCATGCATACACTGGAATTACCATTGGGCTTCCATTCCTCAGTGGTTCACAAACCATTTCAGTAGGTGATTAATGATAAAATTTTTCCAAACAATAAATTGCATGATTTATTTTTATTCTGGGATGAGATATATTATGGAGAATTATAAAGATGAACAGCTAATATAGACTCCATCTAAATAAATTGTTTCATATTTTTGATTTCTGAATTCAAAACAAATAGTCTAAAAAATGGATCTACTGTCATCTGATAAAATTTTAACTGTCGACTCCATAAGCAAGCATTTTTCTGGTGTGCATGCACTTGATGAAATTTCTTTTTCTGTTGAGAAAGGAGATGTTTTTGCTTTTCTGGGGCCCAATGGTGCAGGTAAAACTACCACCATCAGAATTTTACTCGATATCATAAAGGCGGATAAGGGAAGGATTGAATTTAATCTTAACGGAATGAAATCACACTTACCCTCGCCACATACCATCGGATACCTGCCTGAAGAAAGAGGATTGTACCTCGATGTACCTATCATACGTTCTCTGGTTTACATGGCTTCTATCCGTGGTACCGACCCGTCAACTGCAAAAAAGCGGGCTATGGAATGGCTGGAGAAGCTGGAACTGGCAGACCGGGCTAAACAAAAACTGCAGGCCTTGTCAAAGGGAAACCAGCAAAAAATTCAGTTCATTGCATCCATTCTGCATCAACCTGCATTTGCCATCCTTGATGAACCATTCTCAGGATTTGACCCTGTTAACCAGGAAAAATTCATTGAGATTATGAAAGAACTGAACGAACAGGGAATGACCATCTTGCTAAGTGCCCACCAGATGGCCCTTGTTGAGCGGATTGCCAATAAGATTTTTTTAATTAATAAAGGGCGGGAAGTATTTCAGGGACCGTTAAAAGATGTGTATCATGTGTTTGGTGAGCATCAGATTTTAGATGTGAAATTTAAGGCCCCTGTTAATCCGGAAAGATTTCAAGTGATACCGGCTATAGAGCGTGCTGAAGCCAACAACGGTAATATTCGGATTTTCCTTACCAAAGATACGAATATAAATCAGGTGTTGACTGATTTTGCTGCTGTTGAGGAGATTACCCACATTACCAGTTACAAACCTGATTTACATACAATTTTTCTTGATCTCATTAAAAAACAATAAGATGAATTATCTAAGGCAATTGATGATTGTGACCCTTTGGGAATACAAACGGTTTTTCAAACCCAAAAATGAAGCCATTGGCATCCTTGTTATGTTTATTGTTTCGGGTATGTTTTATCTGGGAGGAAGATTTGTTTTTAAGGAAAACAACGAACGCTCACCTTTAATTGTAACCACGGGTATTGAAGAAGAATTGGTTCACAGCCTATCTGAAGATTTTGTGGTAGAAGTGATTAATAATTCGGAAGAGCCGGAATATCTGCAAAAAATAAATTCCGATAAAAATGGTGTGCTTCTTACAAAAACAGATGCCGGATATACCATCCATGCCTATAAAAAACCGCCTGTATTTAATAAAATACATAATACCTTGTCAACTTACGAGAAACAAAAAAATCTGACCAGCTATGGGATAAGTCCGGAACAATGGATGAACCTGCAGTCTCCAGTGATGCTGAACGAGGTCTATATTTTTAGTAGAGATTCGCGGAGCAGGGTGGTGTTGGCTTATTTTTTTGCCGGACTCATGGTGATGGCCATTCTTTTAAGTTTTGCCTACCAGTTTACTGCCATCACCGGTGAAAAACAATTGAGGATAACAGAACAGATAATTTCGGCCATAAAACCACAAGCCTGGATGGATGGGAAAATTTTTGGCATCACGCTTACCAGTCTTTCCAGCATGGCTATTTATTCAATTTTAAGTATTATAGGTGGTATTCTGTATTTTCAGTTTACAAATATGCCTGTATCTTTTATCCTAAAATTTATACATCTGCCATCCATAGCTTTATTCTTTTTATTTTCACTGATAGGCATTTTATTATGGAATGCAGTACTGGCAGCCATTGCATCAATGATAACCGATCCAAACAATTCCCAGAAAAGCTCCCTAATGTTTTTACCGGTACTTTTTGTGGCCGCATCTTTCATAGTCATTCGAAATCCGGATAACGCTACAGCACATTTTTTAGCCTGGTTTCCGTTGACATCTGCAACAGCTCTGCCTGTCCGATTGGCTGTAAGCGAAGTAGCCTGGTATGAATTAGCAGGTTCAATTATGATTTTGCTTCTGACATTTTATTTTGTGCGCATATTTGCAGCCAAAGTTTTTCGCACAGCCATCCTTATTTCGGGTCTCGAACCTACATGGGGTCAACTATTTGCAAGGTTTAAAGAGGCGTGATGAATTTTATCAGGTCATGGAATGTGAAATGCAAACATAAAAGGGATGTTTATATCAGTATGGACAGACACTATTTATATTCGCTTAATCAGCAAAAAATACATTAGCTCCAAGATATTCAAGAATAATAAATATTTATCCTGCCAGTTGGGGAGGAGATTTTTTTTTTGGGGTGCGTTTCGTTGGTTTCAACCAACATAGAAAGTGAAACTACTTCCTATTTGTTTCCTTCTGCCGGTTCCCCCCGGAATTCCCTTTTCTAAATCCTTTTTTATTCCGGGTTCCCCCTTTTTTTTCATACTGTTTTTTTCTCCCGCCGGAAAAGGTACGGGGGGTATACTCCGGTGTTTCACCAATGCCAGGAGGTACGGTACTTTTCTCTATCTCTTTTTCAATGAGTTTCTCAATGCGGGCAAATTTATCCTGATCAGCCTGATTGATGAGGGTAATGGCCATGCCTTCGGAGGCAGCACGAGCTGTACGGCCAATACGATGTATATAATCTTCTCCGTCTGACGGCACATCGTAATTGATAATCACATCAATGTCTTCAATATCAATGCCCCGTGAAATTATATCGGTAGCTACCAGGATGGGTAACGAACGGTTTTTAAATTGTAACAATATCTCTTCCCGTTGTTTTTGCTCAAGATCGGAATGGATCTCATCTACATTCAGTTTTTGGGCTTTCAATTCCCGTTTCAGGGTTTTTACACTGCTTTTGGTAGAACAAAAGATAAGTACACTTTTGTATTTACTGGTGCTTAAAATGTACCGGAGCAATGGGATTTTCTGGTTTTCATAGATGACAAAGGCCAGTTGGGTAACTTTTTCAGCCGGTTTTGAAATAGCAATGTTAATTTCTTTAGGGTTTGGATTCATTACCTTACGGGCCAGTTCCCTGATTTTTGGTGGCATGGTGGCTGAGAATAACAGGTTTTGCCGTTTTTTGGGCAGTAGGTTGATGATTTTCATGATGTCATCATGAAAACCCATATCCAGCATGCGATCGGCTTCGTCTAAAATGAGGGTATTGAGGTGACTCATATCTACGTATGACATGTTGAGGTGTGAAATCAACCGGCCGGGAGTGCCTACAATCAAATCTACGCCATGGGTAAGTGCGGTTTTTTCCTGGGCAAACAAGCTTGCATCGCCACCGCCATATACGGCAATGGAGCTGATGGGAGTGAAGTAGGAGAATCCGTCCATTTGCTGGGTTATCTGCACAGCCAATTCGCGTGTTGGTACAATAATCAAAGCCTGTATTTTATCCTGTATGTTGCTGTTGATTATTTTATCTATGATGGGCAACAAAAATGCTGCGGTTTTCCCGGTGCCGGTTTGGGCGGAGCCAATTACATCGTCGCCGTCTAAAATGGCTGGTATGGCTTGTTCCTGAATGGGGGTAGGGGTTTCGTATCCTATGGAGTGGATGGCATCCAATACTTCGTCTGCAAATCCAAAATCGTTAAAATTCAAATGTAAATGGTATTATTCGTTTAAAAAAAATATTAATCGGCAAATATATAAAAACTAATGATAGTAAATTGTTTAATCGTATATACTTGAAAGAGCTGTTTCGAAAAAATATTTTGAGGATGCATTACATATAGCTATAGCAACAATAAATCAAGTTAATGTTTTAGCAAGCTGGAATTTTAAACACATTGTTAATCTGGACAAGATACGATTGTATAATGCAGTAAATTTAAAAAATGGATTCTCAATTTTAGAGATTAGAACACCTAG
>CAZZBU010000094.1:0-15822 GCA_964652315.1 uncultured Bacteroidales bacterium | reverse complement strand
AAGCATTTTCATGTTTTATTTTGTGCAGGATGTTTCTAATCCACTTGTGCATAACAACTCCATAACCACATTGTGATTATCACTATTATAGCGAACGAGATTGATTGATGTAACTTGTTGAGATTCTGTTTTCATTGTCAATGTTGTGATATTCTCTTATCATTTGTGCCGGTGTCGGTAAAAATGCCATTGCTGCTTGCTTTTTGGGAATAAAGGTATTGTTTTTTTTGTATATTCTTAAAAAATATTGAACCAGGGATTTAATATTGTGCCATTTATTGGCTATTTTTTGGATTAATGCAATATTCTCTCCCCCCGAATCAATCGGGTGTTGAAGAAAATAAAAATTTAAACCCTGTTTATGATGCATTATCCATGTTTTTGGTAACATTATGGGGGCTGAAGCCTTGCGGTGCTAACTTTAGGTATAGTTGTCAAAGTTAACTTGTCAAACGGGCTCTTTACATTCACAAGGGCATCATTTACAATATGTGTATACCGCTGTGTAGTGGCAATATCCTTATGCCCTAATAATTCCTGAACATAACGGATATCATACCCATCCTCCAGCAAATGGGTGGCAAAACTATGCCGCAGCATGTGCAAGTGCACCCGACGGTGTATACCTGCCCGCTTTGCTGCCTGCTTTAGCACATTGGCCATGCTGGTATCACTGTATTCCTTGCCTTTTTCCCATCCTTCAAATACCAATTCAGACGGTTTTTCTTTTTCAAGATATTGCTCATATAATTCACGAATATTGCTGGCAACTATCGTATACCTATCGCGATTACCCTTGCCCTTCCTTACAAACACCCGGTTGCGCACCAAATCAATATCTTTAATCCTCAGCTTCATTAATTCTCCCCTCCGCATGCCCGTACTATAACCGATTATGATCAACATTTTGTGCTTGATATTTGTCGTCAAATCTATCATAGTAGCTATTTCTTCCCTCGAAAAATAGTCCGGTAAATAGCTCCCTTTCCTTGGCCGCGGCACAAAACGGTGCTCCAGTTCATGATCATACACCCGCTCAAAGAAAAATTTAAATGCACTAACCATTACATCCTGATGCGAAGCCGATTTATCACGATGAAAGAGCAAATACTCCCTGATTTCTTCGTTGGTAATAAAGTCAGGATGCTTATACCCGTGATATCTCAAAAAACGCATGAATACACTATAATAAGTGGATTTGGTACTTTCAGCCAGTTCGGTATTATCCAGATAAAACCGGTACATCCGTTCATAAATATCCTTGAGCTGATAATGCCCCAGAATACGGTATAGCTTCTCCTTAAGGGTTTCTGCCGAATGCTGTTTACCATTTTTTTCAAACAAAAACACTTTGTTCAAAACAGTTGCTGTATGCTTTTCGTACAGCGTATTAAAATATGCCCCGGCTTCTTCATCCCTGCCTGGTATTGGATAAATATTTAAAAACTTAAAATCGTTCAGCTTAAGTTCGCATAGCTCCTGCATGTCGATGGTTAAATGAAAAACCATGAATAATAACAGCCGGTCTGAAGGGGAGGCAATAAAACGCGTAACCGGCTCGAAATCATTAAATGCAATAAACAAAGGACGCTTCTTGTAGTTAATTTTATCTTTTAACCTGAAATACATCTGCGGACGATTCAGGACTTTTTCATAATAATACTTCACTGCAGCTATTCGTTGCCCCAATTGGGCCTCACTAATCTCTGCTTTCTTGTGTTTGAAATAGGTAAACAACTCATGGTAAGGTATCTTCTCCGGATCCTTATGCTTATTGTCCTGCAAGAATATACCAAAATGATGAATATAGGATCGCCGGGCACTCTCACTGTACCTGTCTAAATAAACCGCTTTTTTGTACGTAACCAGCGGGGTTTCAGTATGCAAAGTAACAGGCCGTTCATTGATAATGGGCTTCGGAGGCTCCTGATTATATAACTTCTTACGTTTAGTAGCAGTATCATTTATATGCCATTCATACCCGCCCTCATTAAGGATTCGTTTAACCTGCCTGTAATTTTCTTCATTATACTCAAAATACCATCGTTTTTCTGTTTTTTTCCATACCCCCGTCTGCAACAATGAAACTACCCTGAAAAGCATTGGATTATATCCGTGGTTTAATGTCATCGTGTTTTTAGTACTATCAATCGTTAAAACAATTTTATGAGGTTTTACAACCGTTCCTTCAGGCGGATTTAAGAATGAAAACCTTACATTGGATGCTATTTCAGCATATTTTTTAGCTTCAATATATTTAAAATGAATGTTTGATAAATCCGAAAATGCATTCTCAATAATTTCCCTGTACGAATTGGAATGGGGAATATGCCAGCATTTGCGGCTCTGGCTCCAACGATTACCATCAATTTTTCTAACCGCAGCTATCAAAGCTTTATCGTATTCAAATTTTAATGCAACACGGTTTTTTTCGTGGTGTACAATGGGTGTTATCTCTATGATTTTCTGGTTGGTCATTGAAAAACGATTATTTAATAATCAAAAATCATTTTACAATTTACAAAAAAAAATAATAAAACCGAACGGTAGGACTAGTTTTTTTTATTAAAAATTAATGCGGCCTCACCGCATTCACGGCTCCGCCACGGTAAGTCACATAAGCATCAGTCCGGCAGATTCAGGTTGACTTATCATTAGCATGTCAGGATTGTACTTCCTGTGTGTGTTATTATTTTCGACATCAAATATAAAAAAGTATTTGAATTTTCCAAAAAAAAAGACCTGATTACCTCATCAAAGGCAACCAGGTCTTTTCAGCAAAAAATATGGGTAAAGCATTAGGGTATTACAACCCCTTGTTATTTAATATGGCATCAATTTCATCCATTATCCTGTCCATGGAAGCCATGGCTTTGGTAAACGGATCGGATGTCGTCATGTCAACACCAGCTTTTTTAAGCAGCTCAATCGGATAATCTGAACTTCCGGAAGATAGAAAGGCAAGATATTTATTTAAGGCTGTTTCATCACCAGTCATAACCTTTTCAGCCAGTGCTATGGACGCGGTGTAAGAGGTGGCATACTGATACACATAATAGTTATAATAAAAATGCGGAACATACGCCCACTCCACTGTGTACAATTCATCAATGTGGCAAACCCCTTTATCATGGCCATAGTATTTTTTTAATATCCCTCCATACAAGTCGCTTAGTACATCGCTGGTAAGTGGTTCACCTTTTTCCACCTTTTCGTGTATGAGTAATTCAAATTCAGCAAACTGTGTCTGGCGGAATAAGGTCCCCTTAAATCCATCAAGATAATTCATGAGTAACGACAGCCTTATATCCTCATCTTTGATGTCATTCAACACCTTATCAATGAGCAATACCTCGTTGAAGGTTGAAGCTACTTCTGCAACAAAAATACTGTAACTGGCTGTGGGATAAGGCTGATGTTTATTTGATAGGTAGCTGTGCATGGCATGGCCCATCTCGTGAGCCAGCGTACTCACATCATTGTATTGCTCATTATAATTTAGCAACACATAAGGATGCCCATCGTACACACTCCCATTGGCATAGGCACCCGATCGTTTTCCAGGGGTAGGATAAACATCTACCCAACGCTCTGTAAAAGCCTTTTCCAAGGTTTGTTGATACTCTTTGCCTAAGGGGGCCGCGGCATCAACTACCATTTTTTTTGCTTCTTCAATCTTGTATTTTAGGTCGACACCCTCGACTACTTCGGCATACATATCGCTGTATTTCAATGTATCCACTTTCAACAGCCGCTTTCTAAGCTCCAGGTAGCGATGAAAATAATTAAGGTTGTTGTTTACATTTTCAATAAGAGAATGGTACACACTGGTAGGAATATTAAACCCATCCAGTGCCTTTTCAAGCGCGTTATTATATCCCCGTACACGGGCATAAAACACATCACTCTTAATTCCACCGTACAACTGTTCGGCAAAAGTACGTTGAAACGACTCCATTGCCGACCAGAATTCGTTAAACACAAGTTCACGGTCAGCCCTGTTTGCTGCCGCCCGGTAACGTGCATAACCTGATTGATCCAACCTTGCCTTTGTTCCATCCGAAAGGGCCACCTCCGGGTAGGGCAACTCTGCATTGGCAAAAATATTGAAAATTGAATGTGGGGTGCCTGTCACCAGACTGGCCTCAGCCAATATTTTTTCTTCCTTTTCGGATAAGCGGTGTTCCTTTTTACGAAGCAAATCATACAAGTACATCCTGTAAATTTCAAGACCAGGTTCATCAGCCATAAACGCATCAATGGTAGATTTATCCATGGTAAGAATTTCAGGCTCATCAAACGAAGCCATTGAACCTGCCTTGGTAAAAAGCTGGCTCATCTCCTGCTTCATAGCCAGGTATTGGGTTACCCTGGTATCTTCATCAGAATGCATGGATGCATAGGAATATAACCGCGACATTTCTTTTGATAATTCTGAAGTGAATTTCAAATAGGCCAATAGATCGCTTCCGGATTTCGTAAGCGTTCCTTTAAATCCTGGCAGCTTTTCCACCTGCTGTTCTACACGCTTTTTTGCAGCCTTCCATTCATCTTTCGAGGCATAAATCACACTCAGGTCCCATTTGTCTTTTATATCAATTTCATTTCGCTCCATAAGTTGTGTAAATATATTATTCGTTATCAATATGTTTAACAGGATAACAATAAAAACAGCTTTTAGATTAGTATACCAATACATGGAAAGAATCTTTAGTCTAAAATCAAAAAAAAAGACAAAAATAAGGATTCTGTGATGCGCCACCACTAATAAATCTCATATTTCAGCGGACTTCTGCCCTCTGGCACCCTTGTTAAAGGTAAACGGAACCAACAAGGCTTGCTAAAATGTTGGCTGCAAAAAAATAAGGATATCCACAAAATTCAATATATTTACCAAACCATTTCCGCTGGCTGCCGTAAATAAAAACAATCAACCGCCTGCATCACCCATAATTATTGGAAGGAGTGTAAATAGGAATATTGGTAAAGATAAAAAAATACACAACAGCTGTTTTTATTATCCTGCACCTGTCCGGAATGTTGGGTGGTTTTGGAAACGAACCTGAATTCTACGAGCTTGGTACAGACCACGGGCTGTCAAATAGCAACGTCTTAACCATCCACCAGGGATCTGATGGTTTTATGTGGATTGGAACATATTCAGGTCTGAACAAATATGATGGCTATAATTTTACAATTTACCGACACAACATTGAAGACAGCACTTCCATTTCTGATAACTTCATCAATGGCATACTCACCGACAGTGATGATAACCTTTGGATAGGTACAAATGATGGCCTTAACCGTTATCGTCCCCGGTATGACGATTTCGTCCGCTATCTGCCAGGACATTATATTGACCGGATAAAAGTCATCGATAAAAAGCTTTATATATGTTCGCGGCTGGGCCTGGGCATATACAATGCTCAGGAAGACAGTTTCAGGGTTTACACCCACAACCCCCATGACCCGGCAAGCATCAACAGCAGCAATGTACTTGACCTTATTACATTGAACGATGGTACAATCCTGGTTGGTACTGATAAGCCCCAGTTACAGCAATTTAATCCGGAAACCGGTAAATTTACTGATAAATATGATAATCCCGGACTACCAACCGATGCCTATACCAAAACCTTGTGTTATGATTCTGAAGATAGGCTGTGGATTGGCACAACTACCAAAATAGTGCGGTATAATCCGGATAATAATACCATTTTCGATTACTCCGGAAACAACCTGATTGATTGCAATAAAATTATAGAAATGCCCGGAAAAAAAATATACCTGGCAACCCTGGGAGGTGGAGGATTGCAAATTTTCGATCTGGAAACAGATCGCATTGAGAAAGTGCTTCTGCCCGATCCCAGAAAGCCACATAGCTTAAACAGTCCGGATATTTTTGATGTATATCTGAATCAGGATATCCTTTGGGTTGGCACCTATGGATCTGGCATCAATGTGCATGATCCAATAAAAAATAAATTTGAAACCTTCAGAAACAATCCCTTTGTGAATAACTCACTGAGTCCCCGGCCGGTTACATCTATATTTATTGACTCTGAAAACCGATTGTGGGTGGGGACTGATCATGGTGGGTTGAACCTGTATCTGGGACCTGAAAAAGGCTTTAAACACTACCGACAAACTCCGGGAAACCCCCGTTCATTAAACTCAGACGCCATTCTTGACATCGTAGAGCATACATCCGGAAAAATTCTACTGGCCACCTGGGGTGGGGGCATCAATGCGCTCAACCCGGAAAATGGGCAGGTAGAACATTTTGTGCATAATCCGGATAATCCGCATTCTATTCTATCCGACAATGTTGTTGATATTCACATTGATAAAAAAGGCCGGATTTGGGCCACAGCCTGGAGAGAAGGCATTGCCCAATTCAATTTTGAACAGGGTACTTTTAAGCCCATCAATAACTACGACACGCTCCCACCCTACCTAAGGGCTATTCAGAGCACACCCGACGGCAATATCTGGATCACAGGCGAAAATGCAGGAATATGGATTTACAACCCTGAAACCCGTGTGTTAAAACCAATTTCAGAATATACCAATGATCCCGCAACACTTATGCTGCGCGATGGTTGGCAGTTTTATCTGTGCAGCGATAATTTTATGTGGGTGGCTGCTGATGAAGGTCTTTTCCAAATCGATCCGGAAACAAAACAAACAGTCAATCATTATACGGTTAAAGATGGGCTGCCTACAAACTCCCTGTTTAGCATTATTCAGGACAACAGTGGGGAATTATGGGCCGGCTCATCAAAAGGCATCTCAAATTTTAATCCCATCACTGAAGAATTTACTAACTACGGACTGTCCGACGGCATTCAGGGAAATCAGTTTAAAGAAGGCTCAGTAGCAAAAGATACTGCAGGCAACTTGTATTTTGGAGGCAATAAAGGATTTAATAAGTTTCATCCACAAAAAATTCCTGTAAATAAACGCCCTCCTGAAATTGTGTTTACCGATTTTAAAATATTCAATACATCCATCAATCCAAAAGATGAAAACTCACCTTTGAAATATCATATCAACAAAACCAATGAAATTATCCTGAACTACACCGATAAGGTTTTTTCTTTTGAATTTGCAGCATTGAACTATACCAATCCAAAGGAAAATAAATATGCTTTCCGTCTTTTGGATTTTGATAAGGAATGGAAGCAGGCCGGACATGAACGGATAGCCACATACACCAACATCGATCCGGGGAAATACGTATTTCAGGTAAAGGGAACCAATAACGATGGCGTATGGAGCGACGAAATCCGTTCTATAAATATTATCATCACGCCCCCTTTCTGGGATACAACCTGGTTTAGAATCCTAATGATAGCCATTATCATAGCCCTGGTGCTTCTTTTTATCCGTTACAGAACTGAGGAAACCCGCAAACGTAACAGGCTGCTTAAAGAAGAACAGGATAAACTCAGGACAATATTCGAAGCCATCCCTGACATAACATTTCTTATAAACGCCAACGGGAACATTCTGGAAACCAATTCTACTTTTTTAGCGCGTATCGGACTTTCTGCAAGTGAAATAAAAGAAAAAAATATCCGCCAGATTTTTTCTCATACAAACCAACAAAAACTATTCGAAAGCCTGGAAATACTAAAAAAGAACCATGAAATCCGTGGCATAGAAATAGAGATCAAAACCGTGGATTTGGGCTTAAGAGACTTTGAAATAAATGCTATCCCCATTAGTGATTACCGGCAAAACCTGGCTTTTCTGTATGTGGCCCGCGACATTACCGATCGTAAAGAAATGGAACTTAAACTGCAACGGGCAGGTAATTATATCAGAAACATTATTAACTCCATGCCTTCCCTGCTGGTAGGTGTGGACGTTAAGGGCAACATTACCCAATGGAATTCCATGGCTCAAAAAACCACAGGCCTCAATGTTGATCAGGTCCTTGGTAAGCCACTGGAAAAGGTTATCCCATATCTGAAGGATGAAATGAACAGCGTAGAGGAAGCACTTTCCACACGGGAAGTGCAAACCAACCTCAAATATACCCGCCTTGTAGGTAATGAAATCCGCTATGAAGACGTAACAGTGTATCCCCTGGTTTCCAATGGCATTGAAGGGGCTGTTATCCGCATTGATGATATAACAGAACGGGTACGCCTTGAAGAAATGATGGTGCAAAGCGAAAAAATGATATCCGTTGGAGGATTGGCTGCAGGTATGGCGCATGAAATAAACAATCCACTGGGTGGAATGATGCAAACGGCAAGCGTTATGTACGACCGGTTAACAAACCTGACCATGCCTGCAAACATAAGGGATGCTCAGGAAGCTGGCATCAGCCTGGAAGGGCTTAAAACCTACATGGAAAAACGTAAAATAATCGAAATGCTTGGGCGGATAAAGGAATCAGGTATCAGGGCAGCTGATATCGTGCAGAATATGCTCAGCTTCTCCCGCAAAAGTTCGGATGTGTTCTCCAGCTATTCACCTGAACTCATCATGGATAAAAGCATTGAACTTTCGGACATGGACTATGACCTGAAGAAAAAATATGATTTCAGACAGATTAAAATCATACGGGAGTACGAAAAAAATCTTCCTCCTGTACCATGCGAATCAGCAAAAATACAACAGGTTATCATAAATATATTGAGAAATGGGGCTGAGGCCATGCATGCCGGTGCTTCGCATCAAGCCGGCACGGAAGAAAACACTATGGCATCAAAACAGGCACAATTTATCCTGCGACTAAAGCGCGAAAAAAATAAAAACAGTGTACGTTTCGAAATTGAAGATAATGGCCCTGGAATGGATGAAGCCGTCCGAAAACGTGTTTTCGAGCCGTTCTTTACTACAAAGCCAACCGGCCAGGGAACAGGCTTGGGGCTAAGCGTATCCTACTTTATAATTACAGAAAACCATAAAGGAGAGATGTGGGTTGAGAGCAAACCGGGTGTTGGTACAAAATTTATTTTTAACTTGCCGTATACAAGGTAAAAATATGAGCTATACAAAAGTAACCATATTAATTGTTGATGATGAAGAAAGCATCCGCGAAAGCTTTGCCGACTATTTCGAGGATTTAAATTATTCGGTATTAAAAGCGGCATCGGGTGAAGAAGCATTGTCACTGGTTACCCATCATCACGTAGATGGGGCAATTATTGATATCCGGCTCCCGGGCATGGATGGAAATGAACTGATTCAGGAATTAAACAAACTGCAGCCTGAAGCCATTTGTGTAATATGTACCGGATCGCCCGAATATAAAATCCCTGGAAACATCGATTTACCCTGTGGAGTGAAACATGTGTTTACAAAACCTGTTTCCAATCTTGAAAGTATGGAAAAAACCCTGGGACAACTAATTGAAAACAAAGGGGGAAAGGAGAAGCTTCGATGAATGAACAACAAAAAACAATACTCATCATTGAAGATGAAGATGTACTGCGCGACAGCTTTACATATTATCTGGAAGATCGCGACTTTAGTGTGCTTACAGCAAACAATGGAAAAAAGGGAATTGCGTTACTCCAAAACCAGCGCCCAGACCTCATTATTACTGATTTGAGAATGCCGGAATTGGATGGTTTGGGTGTTTTACGGTTTATTCGTGACCATACGCCTGATATACCCGTAATTGTGGTATCGGGTACAGGCAGTATAAGCGATGTAGTAAATGCTATGAAGTTTGGCGCGTGGGATTACATTTTAAAGCCGGTGGACGAGATGGAAATTATCTCCCAGGCTGTTAACAAATCCCTGGAACGTGCCCGCCTCATCCGCGAAAACAAAGAATATCAGTCCAACCTTGAAAAAATGGTGGCTGACAGGACAAAAAAACTGGAAAAAGCACTGGAAAAGGCCAGGCGAAGCAAAGAACTGGAAATAGCAAACCGGCAACTTGAAAAACTTAACAGTGAACTTAAGGAAAGCCATGAAGAAAGCCAACGCCTGAACGAAAAATTACAGGCTAACAATGAACAACTCCAGGATCAGCGGAATAAACTCGAAGCAGCATTACAGCACCTTAGAGAAACACAAACCCAGCTTATCCATGCCGAAAAAATGGCCTCCATGGGGGTACTCACTGCAGGCGTTGCACATGAATTGAACAATCCGTTAAATTTTATTAACGGAAGCATCAGTGCCATCGATGCCTATATTAAAGAATCACTTCCGGAACAAAAAGAATTTTTCCAGCGATTTATTGATAACATCAATGTTGGTGTAGCCCGTGCAGTAAAGATTATTCAAAGCCTGAATCACTTTACAAGACAAAGCAATACCATGGATGAAGCCTGTAATTTACATGCCATTATTGACAATTGCCTTACAATGCTGAGCAATCAACTAAAGTATAAGGCTGAAGTTAATAAAAATTATACAACTTTACCTTTTGTTCTGAAAGGAAATGAAGGTAAACTGCATCAATTGTTTCTGAATATTCTTTCCAATGCTGTACAATCCATTGAAAAAGAAGGCCGGATAAGTATTGCCACAGAGATTGAAAACAAGCATGTTATTATAACCATTGATGATACAGGTAGTGGTATATCCCAACAAGATTTGGATAAAATCATGGATCCGTTTTACACCACAAAACCGGCCGGCGAAGGAACAGGCCTGGGATTGTTTATTGCTTATAAAATTCTCCAGGAACACAAGGGGAACATAGATTTTCAATCGAAACCGGGAAAAGGAACCTCGGTACAATTGCGTTTGCCTGTAAGAGTTATGGAAGAACATTAATTCAAGGATAACAAGGTATGAAAATATTATATGTAGATGACGAAAGAATAAACCTGGATTTGCTGGAATTTCACTTTGAAGATACATGCGAGGTTTTAACCTGCACATCAGCCAGTGAAGGGCTAAAAATATTGCATGAAATCAGGGACATTACTGAGGTAATCAGTGATATGAAAATGATGGGGATGAACGGACTGGAATTTATAACGGAAGCTCAAAAAACCTTTCCTGATAAAAACTATTATATCCTTTCAGGGTTTGATATAACTGACAATGTACGTGAGGCCATAAAAAACGGCATTGTGCTGGAGTATTTTAAAAAACCCTGTAATTTTCAGGCTATGATTAAAACACTGAAAAACAATAGAAACAGGATAAATCCAACAATAAACAAGGACAACAGCAACAGCTGACCCCCTTTTAAAGCATGGTATGCCCAATCCCTGGTTTAAATTTAAGCAATTTACAATCTGGCACGACAAATGCGCCATGAAAGTAGGAACCGATGGAGTATTACTCGGCGCATGGGTTCAGCCCGGCGAAGCTCAACGAATGCTTGATATCGGCACAGGAACAGGGCTACTGGCGCTTATGATGGCCCAAAAAACAAAGGCCCTGATCACTGCCGTTGATATTGACAAAAGGGCCTGCAGCCAGGCAAATGAAAATGCATTAAAATCTCCATGGCCCGAAAGAATAAAGGTTATCCATGCGGATTTCATTGAGTTTGCCACTCAGTATTCACTGTACTTTGATTTTATCATCTGCAATCCACCGTATTTTAAAAACAGCCTTCCGGCACTCAATGAATCCCGCACCAAAGCAAGGCATAATACCCACCTCCAACTGGAATCATTGTTGTTTCATGCATCAGGCATGTTAACCGAAAAAGGAAAGTTTGCCCTTATCCTTCCAGCCGAAGATGAAAATTTTTTATTGAAAATCGCCAAAGACAATCACCTGTTTCCTGCCAGAACGATGTACGTAAAACCTACGCCAGCACATAACCCCAAACGAATTCTGCTGGAATTACAAAAGGAAAAGAGCCATGCAACTTACGAAACCCTGGTCATCGAAGAACAAGGCCGCCACCAATATAGCGAAGCATACAAAACCCTTACCAGGGATTTTTATTTGAAATTTTAAGTACTAACAATGATATGCCGTGAGACATATTCCCTTATATGTAAATGTATTGTGAATGTTCGATAACCAGTCACGGAATGGAATTCCAATACCGCCTGCCCAAGTTGATGGCCCGGTTGGCATCATTCATACCCTGCAGGTTTGGGTTGTTAGGATGATCATTGGAGGAAGTTGATGTGGTGCGGCCAGGAATGATTTTCGAATGAAAAAAAAATAGCATGAGAAACTGCTGCAGCGTGTAAGAAAGGAATAATTTTTAGAAAACACTTATTTTTTAAACCTAAAATTCTTATCTTTACTTTCCATCTTCATCCTTTTTACAGCTTTCAAACCCTTTTGAAAGATGTTTTTTTAAAAAGTCTCCGGTTCTGCCCAACCGGAGATTTTTGTTTTTAAAACTTAAACATCTATCATGCCAAAAACCGCATCCTACTAACATTAAGATGCTTAAAGTCATTTGTTAATTTAATAACTATTTGTAAAAGTGTCCGGATTCAGTGCATCAACTGTACGATTCCGCACAATCTCATGATCATCATCAGCCTTGAAAGGGTTAAAAGAGCGATTGTAGAATAATAACTACCGCGCTTACAGGTTCAAGGTTCCTGTGCTGTATTTGATGCAGATAATAAATTGTTAATATTATCCCCCACCAATCTTTTGGGCTTAAGGTGATATCCTGTATTTTAGCAAAAAAAAGCTTGTGGCAAAAAAGACCGGTAAAGACATAGAAACCCCGTTAATGAAACAATACAACAGCATCAAAATGAAGCATCCGGATGCAATTTTGTTGTTTCGCGTGGGGGATTTTTATGAAACGTTTGGAGAAGATGCAATCAAAGCTTCAGACATTCTGGGCATTACTTTAACTAAAAGGGCAAACGGCGCAGCATCTTATGTTGAGTTAGCCGGATTTCCTTTTCATGCCCTTGATACCTACCTGCCAAAGCTGGTACGTGCCGGTCAGCGTGTAGCCATCTGTGAGCAACTGGAAGATCCTAAGACCACCAAAAAAATTGTAAAACGAGGCATTACCGAACTCGTTACCCCCGGGGTATCTTTAAATGATAATGTGCTCGAACATAAAGAAAACAATTTTCTGGGTTCGGTGCACCTGGGTAAAGGCATTGCCGGAGTTTCCTTTTTAGATATTTCAACAGGTGAATTTCTCACGGCAGAAGGCAATTATGAGTATGTCGATAAGTTACTGAATACCTTTAAACCCAAGGAAATCATTTTCGAACGCAGTAAAAGCACCCTCTTTAAAGAAACCTTTGGTGAAAAATTTTATACATACAAGGTCGATGATTGGGTTTTTACCGAAGAATCAGCCAGTGAACGACTGCTGAAACATTTCCAGACAATTTCATTAAAAGGATTTGGTGTACAGAGCCTCTCCTATGGTATTATTGCTGCCGGAGCCATTCTGCAGTACCTCGATCTGACCCAGCACGAACAAACATCGCACATCAGTAAGCTTAGCCGGATTGAAGAAGAACAACATGTATGGCTCGATAAATTCACCATGCGTAACCTTGAACTGTTTTATCCCCTGAACGAAAACGGAAAAACACTGGCGGATGTGCTGGATAAAACCATCTCCCCAATGGGCTCCAGACTCCTTAAGCGTTGGATTGCCCTTCCTTTGAAAAACATCAACCAGATAAATGAGCGATTGGATGTAGTCAGCTATTTTCTTCACCATCCTGACTCGAAAAGCTTTTTGGAAGAGCAATTGCATCAGATTGGTGATTTGGAACGCATTATATCCAAGGCAGCCGTTGGAAGAATTTCCCCTCGCGAACTGGTACAGCTCAAGCATGCCCTGGCCGCTTTGCTACAGGTAAAAGACCATATTTCAAACGCAAAAGACAAATCCCTTCAGCGCATAGCCGAGCAGCTTAACGCCTGTCATTCAGTACGCGAACGCATCGAAAAAGAAATTCAACCGGATCCCCCGGGTCAGATTAATAAAGGCAATGTAATTGCCGATAGTGTTTCAACAGAACTGGATGAACTAAGGCGCATTGCATATTCAGGAAAAGATTTCATTCAAAAAATTCAGGTCAGTGAAAGCGAACGCACAGGAATTCCCTCACTAAAAATCGGTTTTAACAATGTTTTCGGATATTACATTGAAGTGCGTAACACGCACAAGGATAAAGTACCTTCAGACTGGATTCGAAAACAAACCCTTGTAAGCGCTGAGCGTTACATCACACAGGAGTTAAAAGAATACGAAGAAAAAGTGCTGGGCGCCGAAGAAAAAATCCTGGCACTGGAAGCGAAATTATTCAACGCGATTGTACTGGCCATCATGGAGTTTATTCCGGCCATTCAACTCAATGCTTCACTCGTAGCACGCCTCGACTGTTTACTGTCTTTTACAACAATTTCAAAGGAAAACCGGTATTGCAGGCCGGTTATCGAAGATACCGATGTCATCGACATCAAACAAGGAAGACATCCGGTAATTGAAAAACAGCTTCCCATTGATGAGGAGTATGTGGCTAACGACGTGTATCTTGACAGCCGCAAACAACAAATCATTATCATTACTGGCCCGAATATGTCCGGGAAATCAGCCCTGCTGCGTCAAACAGCCCTCATCACCCTAATGGCACAGACCGGTTGCTTTGTTCCGGCAGATAGCGCTACCATTGGTTATGTTGACAAAATATTTACCCGCGTTGGTGCTTCGGATAACATATCCCTGGGCGAATCAACATTCATGGTTGAAATGAATGAATCAGCCAGCATCCTAAACAACCTTTCGGACCGCAGCCTGGTGCTACTGGATGAAATAGGCCGAGGCACAAGTACTTACGATGGAATCTCCATTGCCTGGGCCATGGTGGAATATATCCACGAACACCCTCATGCAAAGGCCAAAACCCTTTTTGCAACCCATTACCACGAATTAAATGAAATGGAAGCTACCCACAAACGGGTTAAAAACTACAATGTATCGGTTAAGGAACTGGAAGATAAAGTGTTGTTTCTGAGGAAACTGGTTCGTGGAGGCAGTGAGCACAGCTTTGGAATTCATGTGGCCCGTATGGCCGGAATGCCTAAGAGCGTGGTGAGCCGTTCCAATGAAATCCTAAAGGAACTTGAAAAATCGCACCAGCGCAATGAATTAACCAAACCTGTTAACAACATAGCCCAACACCGTGAAGGCTACCAGATGAGCATTTTCCAGCTTGAAGATCCGGTATTAAAACAAATAAGGGATGAAATCGTTAATCTTGATGTAAACAACCTTACCCCTTTAGAAGCGCTGAATAAGTTAAATGAAATTAAACGGCTTACAGGCATTTAACTTAACGCATGCTATTAATACCTTGCACTGTTTCATAGATGTATTTTTCATGGCTCGAATACAAAAACAAGGTTAAAGAACTGCAGGAAAAACCTTTGCCTGGAAATGAAAACAAAATGCTGCCTTTCCGGGCAATCCCGATTTAAAAAAACCTACGTAAACCGGGTGATGCACATCTTCAGCGAAAATGCTTCGAAATAAAAATTAAATAAAAATTATTCATTTCTTTTGGAAAATGAAAAAATCATTTAAATTTGCACACCCGAAAACAGTCAGTACAGAGCATTTATGAACCGGCTGTACCGTTCTTAAATTGAAAATGCGAAAATAGCTCAGTTGGTAGAGCACGACCTTGCCAAGGTCGGGGTCGCGGGTTCGAGTCCCGTTTTTCGCTCACAGAAAACTCCCGATATTTATCGGGATTTTTTTTCTGCACCCGGCAGAGATAAAAATATTCGGTTGCCCGGATGGCGGAATTGGTAGACGCGCTGGACTTAAAATCCAGTGACCATTGCGGTTGTGCGGGTTCAAGTCCCGCTCCGGGTACCAGAAACAAAAGCGAGTGTGAGTAGCGAGAGCGAAAACCCTCGCTTTTTTTG
>CAZZBU010000093.1:0-16244 GCA_964652315.1 uncultured Bacteroidales bacterium | reverse complement strand
ATTATAATATTTTCAGCCCTTCATGTTATTAGCTGGTCATTATCCGGAAGGCCTGGGAAATGATGATTAGCCCTATTCATCAGGGCTGAAAGCCCGGTAGGTTCATCAGGCGAGAAATTCTCACGAGGGCAATGAAAAAAACGTTTTATTGAATCATTGTTAAAAAAATTTAACTACACCCGCCCTGTATTGGCTGGATCTCCTTCTTTACAGGTTGCCCGATGTTTTGCAGGGTCTTCACAAGATCATCCATTTTTTCCGCAGTTGAACGCCTGTATTCAAAAATTGCATGCGCTTGTTTTGATGCTGTTGGTGCCGGGGCAGATGCTTCGTAAAACATGTTCCTGAATTGTTCTGCACTTTCTTTCAGGATAAAGTTTTCAGAATCACCGATGTATTTTGCTTTAAGACAGGCCATCTTAACCAGGGTATCGTTATCGGCATAAAACACGTTTTTTCTGATGCGCTGTTTGAAAACCTTTTCCCATTGTCGGTTCATCATGTCATCAAAGGGAATGTTAATTGCAAGGGGCAGATGCCATTTTTCATACTCCTCAGGCGGGCGTACATCAATGATGTTATACTGGTAATACTGGTGTGTAATTTCATAAGCCAGCTTATCGGCTGCTATTTCCCTGAACACACATTTTTTCTGCTCTTTTTCTTTGGCAATCTGATGATGAATGATCTCATTCTTTCCCGGAAGAAAAGCAACTACCATCAAAATCACAAAAGGGACAACCATAGCCAGAGCATAGCGTTTTCTCCGATCCGGTGATATTTCCGGTTTCGTTTTATTCACCCGGTTTTCAATCAGCCAGGTAAAGTAAAATGCTGCAATGGCGATGGCAACCATAATAAAGCCAAACCCAATTTTTGACATGCCCAGCCATTCGTTTATGAGCACGGGCCCCATGTTATCAGCCACATAGAAATCTTCAAACAAAGGAAAAAACTCTGTAAATGCAAGAATACCCAGCAGTGAACCACCGATGAAGGCAAAGGCATCCAGTTTGCCAATAGCAGCCGCACATACGCTGGTGCCAGGACAAAATCCCCCGATAATAAACCCTGCTCCCATTATGGCCCCACCAACGATTGCAGAACGGAGGAAGGTGGGATTAATATAAATAATGCTCAGGTCAAGCAGTCCGTAATGGCCAAGCAACAATACGCCAACCATAGCTGTTATGCCTGCTGTAAAAAATACCCTCAGGACAGTAAAATCATTGCCATAAAACAGCCCCACCAGTTTTTTGGTTGATGAGAATCCTGCCTGTTCAAGTACAAAGCCAAATGCAATGCCAATGAGCAAGGCAATAACCAATCCGAATTCGCTGCTTATAATATAAGGTACTAAAGGTCCCATAATAATTAGTTTAACCAAAGTTTTCTGAAAAAATATGCCAATCCGTATGCTGCGCCAAAAATGGCCAGCATAGTGATAATGCCACCAAACGACATGACAGCCATTCCGCTTAGGGCTGAACCACTGGTACAACCACGGCCGAGTTGTGAGCCAAAACCAAATAAGGCACCTCCGCCAACAGCCGCTGCAATCCGGATGGTGTTGGTGGTCCGCGGTCCTTTTTCAAGCTTAAGGGCAGTACGGTTTGCCAGCACCCCTGAGAAAAACGCACCGATAATCACACCGATTATCTCAAAAACCAGCCATTCACGCATTGGGCCTTCCGGATGGTCAGCGTTATACTCAGAGTAGAATGCTGCTGTCTCGGCATGCGCGGGGGTGAGGTTATTCACTGAGGCGATGACAACGCTTTTCATAGCGCCACTGGCTCCCAGCCCGCGACCGGTGATGTATATGGTGGCCAACAATACCAGTCCCAGCAGGAAACCGGCAACATACGCATTCATATATGGTTTTTCGTTCTTCATAAGAATAAACTTATTTGTTTTTACTGCTTCTTTCTTCGTCTGCTTCTTCATCCAGTTCTTCATAACCAGTGATCATGGCCTGGATGTTTGAGGTAGGTGTTTTTCCTGTGGTGGTCATATACACATGCACCACTAAAAAAACCATGAGTAAAATGGCGCCGAAGGTATGCCACAAGGCAATGGATTCAAGGGATATGTCGCGGATTACAATGACATTGTTTTTATCCATGGTTTTATGAAACATATAAAGTATACCGGAAATCACTGTTACGGGAACCAAAAACAATTTAAAACCCAGATAGGTGATGCGTTGTAATGGATTAAGCTTGCTTAGTTCGGTTTTATGCACCGGATGCGGCTCACCTTTGAACATGCCTACCGTATAATACCGGATTTGAGCCATCAGTTTGTTGGTGGTAGGGATGTACTGTTTCCATTCACCGGTGGCAAAATGCCAGAAAATAGCAAAAATTATTAAAATGATTAAAGCCCAGGATGCAGTCCGGTGGAAGTAAACTGCTTTTTCGAATCCAAAAATGGTAAATGAACCATGCACTTCAAAGCCGGTGAGTGCCAGGAAAATGATCAGTGCTGCCTGGGTCCAGTGCCAGAATCGTTCAAAGCCTTTGTATATGTAAACTTTCATTGCTATCTGTTATTTTTCTTTGTTTTCGTAATCAATAATTTTGGTTTCGTACTGGTTTTTTCGAATGCTGACAATAATCCGGATGACCGCATGTGACAGTACACCCAGCACTGCAGCCAGGAATAACAGAAAGCCACCTTTATCGAGTAAAACATTCCGGTCGCGCCCCGGCAGATAAAAACCAGTTAATTTTTCTAACCTTCCATTTTCACGTGTATGGCACTCGGCACAGCCAACGGTGTTTTCCTTAGGAGATACCATGTGATTGACAGGCCAGTACATTTCCGTTTCAACAAAGTCAAATTCACCGCTATAGGGAAGGCCCATGCGTTGCATTCCGGCGCGGGCAGCCATGTCCCAGTCGAAATCCTTCCAGTAAGCGCTATCACCTGTTTCCAGAGAAAAGAGCTTGGGCTGAATCAGCCAGTTGTGCTTTTTATCGTATATCTGATCGCCCACATGGATTTTGACAGGATAGATTTTTGATTCCGGATCATCATGCGAACCATACAGGGTATTCATCTGCACCGGGATGGTATCCAGTTTATCGCCAACCAGATAATGATCGGCAGTGCCGTTGAACCAGATATAGTCAGGAGTAACGTTTTTTTCCCAGTGGAATGATCCTTTTATGGACATGTATGTGGCTTCCCCCAGGCTGTCAAGCACTTCGTAGGGTTTTCCGTCCTTGAGTTTACCCGCCTCAGACCAGTACCAGGCCATCTTTGTGGGATTAACCCTGGCATACACCGGAATATGGCAGGCCTGGCAGGAAACTTTGGCATTGTGCCTGTTCAGGAGATTATCAAAGTGGGGGGTAGAAGTATGGCATTGCTCACATGTGGCCCGTTTGGTGTCTGTTGAGGAAACCGAATACAACCGGCCCTTTATTTTGTGATTTGTGGCTTCATGGCATGCGGTACAACCCATATCCATACCGTTGGCTGCCATGTGAACATCAACCTCACGGTCACAGGCCAGCAAGGCTGCCTCGAGGTCGCCATGTTTTACGTTATTGCCCCCTCCACTGTAAAAGTGACAACTGCCGCAGTTCATTTTTGATGGATTGCCAATACCCTGGGCAACCTTTGTGAGGTTAACTGTCCGATCGGGGTAGCCGGCCTGAGCTGAGCCCTTGAGGTATTCCTGGCTGTTGTCATGACATACCATGCAATCCACGTTTCTGGCATTGTTAAAATCATACTGATCACTGGTCATGCCAAAGCCAATGTGGCATTTGGCACAGGATTGCTCATTGGTATTGGAACCGATACAGAAATTGTTAAGCACGTTTTTCTTTCCAATAGCTGCCACACCCCGGCCTTCAACATAAGAAACACGCTCCCAGTTCCAGTGCGCCGAATTCATAACCTCTTTGTGCCGTTCGGTATGGCATGAAATGCATGCTTCGGTTACATCCTGGGGTGTTTCAAAGGAACGTTGCAATTCAGGCAACTTGCTGTGGTCAATGGATGAAACCGGTTTAATGGCATACTCCTGTTTTAGTTTTTCAAGCTTCAGGTTATAATATTCCTCCTGGTGCAAAAGACTTGTCAATGCCAGTGCAAAAATCACCAGCAAGGCAATGGCGCTGATTGTTTTCCACATATTTTAAAATAATATATCAATTTACTTTTTATTTAGAATCAATCTATATAAAACATTGTAACCTGTTTTCAATCTGATGTATACAGGCTTAGTTATATTTATATATATAAAGTTCTGTAAATGTAAATATTTATTTTAAAATATCGAAAAGTGTTGCTTTTATTTTTCTTTTTCAAACGGCCAGGCCATGATGCCACCCTCCAGCACGCTTACATTGGTATAGCCATGTGCCTGTAGCAACAAGGCTGCCTCATATCCGCGTAACGATATTTTACAAAAGGTAATAATTTCTTTTGACTTATCCTGAGGTAATTCATGCATTCTTTTTCTTAGCATCCCCAAAGGGATTAGTGCTTCACCAATTCCCAGGCGTGTTTGTTCATATTCATCAGGACCACGAGTGTCTAGAATAAAAACATCTTCTTTGTTGTCCAGTTTCTCTTTTAGCACCATGGCTGAAATACCATTGAAAATACCCCTCATCTTGTTTTGCAGGATGTGTGCCGAAGCGATGCTGTGATCGATGGCCAGTGAAAATGGGGGAGCATAGGGGAGATCGTTGTTGGCCATATCATCCACTGTGAGGTTTCCCTTAATGGCTGTTGCCCAAATTGCCAATTGCTTGCTCACATCTCCAGGGCCGAGGCATTGGGCGCCAAGAATTTTGCCTGTATTTTTCTCTGCCACCAGCTTTGTTACCAGTAGTTTTCCATCCATAAAACCGGGTTTGTCCGGGCTGGCATTGATGATTTTTTCGTAGGCAAAGTTATGCTCTTTGGCTTTTGTTTCCGACAGTCCGGTAATGCCAACCCCATAATCAAATATTTTGCATATCCCCGTCTGAATGGTGCCCGGAAATTTCATTACATTGCCCCTGATGACATTCTCGCCGGCTACCCTTCCCTGCAGGTTTGCCAGATCGCCATAAGGAGCCAGCACATTTTTACCGGTGATGATGTTTTTAATCTCACAACAATCCCCGGCAGCATAGATGTCTTCATGTGAGGTCTGCATGTATTCATTTACAGTAATGCCGCCCAGGGGGCCCACTTCTATTCCGGCGTTTCTTGCCAGGGACACATTGGGCTTTACACCAATGGCTACCACAGCCAGTTCACAAGGAATTTCAGTGCCGTTTTGCAGCTTCACACCGGTAAGTTTGCCGTTTTCACCCAAAAATTCGGCAACGCCATTTTTTGTGATTACATTGGCTTTTGTTTTCAGATAGTTTTCCACCAGCTTAGCCATTCTCCAGTCAAGAAAGGTTAGCAGCTGGGGCAACAGTTCCACCATTGTTAGTTCAATGCCGGCCAGGTTAAGCGCCTCCAGGGTTTCAATTCCTATCAGTCCGCCACCAATGACTACCGCTTTTTTGATTTTGCCTTCTTCCCGGATAGTACGCAGGTAATCTGCATCCTGCAACGTTTGCAGGGTTGTAATCCCTTCCAGTTGGATGCCTGGTACAGGCGGTTTGTTTGCTGTAGCCCCTGTGGCTATGATCAATTTGTCGTACTCCTGGGTTCCTGTAGCGCCTGTCTCATGATTGATGTATTCAATGCTCTTCTTATCCGGGGATATTTTTGAAACTTCAGTGTTGATGTGGGCCACGATTCCCTTGGCATTCCAGTAAAATTTCGGATCGCGTATTACCCCTGTTGGTGTGCAAAGCAGCTTATTCCTGTCGTCGAAAAAACCACCCACGTAATACGGATATCCGCATGATGCCATGGAAAGATCATACCCCTTTTGAAACATGATAACCTCGGCATGTTCATCCATTCTTCTTGCTCTTGCTGCTGCTTTTGGGCCCGCAGCCGAACCCCCGATAACTACTATCTTTTTTGTGCTCATAATGTATTTCGTTTGCTTTTGATGATGTTTAAAATGTATATATATTTCCTGTTTTTACCTGTTCCGACTTAAAGGCTGTATGAAAAGCTGCCAGTGCAGGCAACTCAGTACAATGTGAAGGCAATACCGTTTTTACCTGAATGTCTTTTAAGAATTGAATGGTTTTTTTGGTTTTTTCGTTGTTGGTTTTCAGATGAAAGCCTCCCAGTACAGCCTTTACCTTTTTTATACCGGTTATTTCCATGGCATAGTTTATAATGTTACAAATGCCGGCATGGGCGCATCCTGAGATAATCACCAATTCGTTTTCATGGTTGATAATAGCCAGGGCCGAGTCATCCGGTACAAAATCTTCATATCCCTTTTCATCAACAAAGGGAGTGGTGCGGGTTTCAAAACCGTTTACCCTTGGAATTTCACCCAGGTAGATAATTTGTTTACCAATTTCCCATGGTTTATCTGTGGCTGTTAGTTCAAATTTTTCCTCCAATTCGTCTTTTGATAGCCCAAGCCCGATGTTTATAGAACCGTTGTGACGATATCTTTTTTTAAAGGCTTCCGGATGCGTAATCAGTGGTTTTTGACTTAGGTACTGCAATCCATCACCATGATCCCAGTGTCCGTGGCTCATTACGATCGTATCTGTTTGTTTTTGTACATCAATTCCAAGTTTATTGGCATTGCGCATAAAAACATCGCTATGGCCTGTATCAAATAAAACACATACGCCATTATGCTCGATGAAATAGGATAATCCATGTTCGGCTAACAGGTTTTTCCCTGCTGTATTTTCTGTTAATACTGTTATTTGCATGAATGCTTTGTTTCATTAATTCCTGTTGTTTCCACTTCTATAATTTAACCTCGGAAGGTTTGTTTTGTTTTAAAACCGGTTGAAAAGCATTAATTACCATTTCAGGGACACGCATGGGTTTGCGTGTTTGTTTATCCACAAATACAATTGTGCTATTTGATTCGCATACGGTTTTCCTTGCTTCATTCACAATGGTAAAGTCGACATGCATTTTGATTTTTGGCAACTCATGAATTTTGGCATTGACTGTTAGCGGCTGATCGTAAAAAGCGGGTTGTATGTATCGCAGGTTCATCTCAATGACAGGAAGTAAAATGCCATGATCTTCAAGCACACTGTCCGGTATTCCATAGCTGCGGAACAGCTCAGTGCGGGCTTCATGACAATAGCGTACATAATTGGCATGATAAACATATCCCATCTGATCCACTTCGTCGTACCGGGGCCTTATTTTTATTGAACCTTGTATCATATTGTCCATGTTTTTCTATTCCTGTTAAAATCAATTCCTTGTTATTTATACTCTGCCGCTGTATTTTCCTCTATATACTCCCTGACTTGATTCAAGCTAAATTTAAACTCCCTACATAAATGGGCCAGGTGTTCGTTTTTTCTCTGTACTGGCACATTCAGGGCATGTGCCAGTTTTTTACTGTCAAGATTATACCGGCTGGCTACCTCCTCCAGGGTCAACGAGCCTCGTATTTCCCGGTTTTGTTGCCGGTGTTGTCCTTTTCCCGAACCTTTTACTTTGTTTAACCGGCTGTTATTATAACTGGCTGTTTCTTTATATCCTAAAGGTGCCGTTAGTTCCTGGTAAGGAGCTGTCCTGTTCCCGGGGGCGATGTTTTTTTTTCGCAAATCCGTACCACCCCTTTGCCTATGCAAAGTTGTGGCAGGGACAATGGTTGGGTTGAGCAGAAATGGACCAACGCAGGTCATAATCGATAAAATCAGCAGGGATAGGTATAAAGCTTTTCGAAGCATGTATTTAGGGATTAACCTTGAAATAATAGTGTTTATCGTTTTCCAGTGTAAAACAATATGTACAATCAATAATGCAATAAACACCAGGCTGACATAAAGATGTACGGTACCCCACTGATGACGGTTAAGGCCTAAAAATTCAAGGTCGATAGCACTGCCATAGGATACGTTACGTTCATATCCCGGGAGCAGACAGAATTTAATTAACAATCCGAGGCCTGTTATAGCCAATAATAAAATGAACAATACCAGGTCAATCACCATGTTGAGCTGCGAATTATTAACCTGTTTTTTTTTGAATTGTCCTGAATTTGTCATTATCCATTATTTTTTTTTGTAAATGGTTCCAAACGTTTTTAAGAACATCGGTTATGGCGGTGCCCTTATCGAACTCGACAATGGTTTTCTTTTGCAGCATGGCCTCAACCATGTGCTCCGAAAAAGGGATTTTCCCAAGCAAGGGTATTGATTCTAAATTCAGATAGCTTTCGATGGCACCTGTCATTTCATCATTAATATCATACTTATTGATGATGGCATAAGGCGGAATAGAAAATTGTTTTATCAGTTCTACCAGTCTTTTTATGTCATGCAACCCCGACTTTGTGGGTTCAATAACCAACAGTACTGCATTGGTTCCGGATAATGAAGCAATGGTGGCACAACCAATACCCGGGGGGCCATCATTTATGATGAAACCGGCTTTTTCAATATTAGCCTGTTCACGTGCTTTTTTTCTGACATGGGTTACCAGTTTACCAGAATTTTCTTCGCCAGGGCCCATGGCTGCATGCACCATCGTCCCAAAACGGGTTTTGGAAATAAACCAATGGTTTTCCTGGCTTTGAAGGGATGTGATTGCATTTTCAGGACATATCCGCTCACATAAGCGGCATCCTTCGCACTGAAAAGGATTGATATAAAAATCACCCCGGGAATTGGTATGAATGGCATTAAAGCGGCAATAACCTGCACAACGTTTGCATGCACTACATTTGTTAGTATTTATACTGGCTACCCAGGCCCCCAGAAATACATGTTTTTCTTTGAATTTTGGCTGCATCAACAGGTGAAGATCGGCAGCATCCACATCGCTGTCGCAGAGGATGGCATCCCTGGTCAATGCTCCAAGTGCAGCGGATATGGAAGTCTTGCCTGTTCCGCCTTTACCACTTAAAATAGTTATTTCCTTCATAAACCATGAATTTCTTTTCCACCTTATCGAATATCCTGTTGTAAGATGACAGAATGTGTTCAGGAATATTATCCATTAGCGAGCCTTTGGCATATTGAGAAGCATAATCCTTATCAAAAAACAGTTCACCCAGCAGCTCAATGTTTTCTTCTTTTAAAAAGTGATATACTTTTTCGTCTCCCAGACCGGCTTTATTTATGATTACTCCAAAATCTTTGCCTGTCTTTCGTAACAGATCCACTGCCAGTTTTAAATCATGTAAACCAAAAGGTGTGGGCTCTGTAACCAAAATCACGTAGTTGCTATCAGCTATGGATTCTACTACAGGACAACTCGTTCCGGGAGGCGCATCATAAAGAATGATTTCATGTTGGTCGATTACGGATTGTTTCACTCTTTTAATCATCATGGTCTGCATGGCAGAGCCAATTTTTAACCTCCCCTCGATGATGCCTTTGCCGTGTTCGGTGGCATAAGTTGTCAGTCGGCCGATGGTTTCCGGAATATCCCTGATGGCATTATGCTCACAGGCAACGGTACAGGCACCACATGAATGGCACAGGCTTGGGTTTACCTCTGCAAATTTCACCGGTGGAATGACTACAATGGCATTAAAGACACACCATTCAACACAACGTGCACAATACATGCAGGAAGCTGGGTCAATAGACGCTACAGATTCTACAATGTCCGTTGTTACGGTTTTTTGAAGGTTTTGGAAAAACAAAATCGCGTTGGGCTCTTCCACATCACAGTCTACCAGTACCACATCATCGGTCAACTTTTGGGCAATCATTTCATAAAGGTTTACCGCTACACTGGTTTTCCCGGTGCCTCCTTTTCCGCTTGCTATGGTGATTTTGAATGACATAATATATAGCTCGAAGTTGAAAGCTCAAAGCTCGAAGCATACGGTGGAAGTGAATCTATTCTTATTGATATTGAATGCGTCTTTACTCTCCAATAACTACAGACCAGTTATGTAAACCAATTAATCTGAACTTTGCGGCTTCAAACTTCGGACTTCGAGCTTCCAGCTGTTAATGGTCACAATAATTCGATGTAAACGCAATGCTTTCGGTTAAAAAGCCTTCTACCACTTCACGGGCAGGTAGCTGTGGAGCGCCAACAAACACATTTACTTTGTTCTGATTAAACAACTGAATGGCCCGTTGACCCATCCCGCCGGCAATCACATCGGTCACATTTTGATTGGCCAGCCATGGGGGCAACAATCCCGGTTGATGAGGAGGGGCATCTACCACATATTCTTTTGTGATGCTTCCGTCCTTAATTTCAAACAGCGTAAAATTGGGGCAATGGCCGAAGTGACCGTCCAATACTCCATCTCTTGTGGGTACAGCAATTATTTGCGTCATTTTTTAACATTAATAATTTAAACATTAATATATACCTAACCTGACCGGGTTGCGGCCGGTAGATTTATCAGACTAAAGGTTTTGTTTACATCAAAGTAAAAGGCAGCCGGAAAAAAGTTACCGGTTACCTCCGCCAAAACCCCTGCCGGGTCCTTTTCTTCCGTTTTTCCTTCGCATTCCCCTGCCTTGCCCTCTGCCGGGTCCGGGGATGTCGTTGCTTTCTTTTTCACTGAGCTGGTTACCAGTGCATTTTCCAAGCACCCGGCCTGTTCTTGATCCTTCGCCCATTGGGCCTGTTCTGTCAAATCCTGGCATAATAACCTCCTTTTTTTATATTTACTTCTGTAACCTGCCGATAATCTGCTCAATGGTATTTGCTTCATCCTGCAGAATGACAAGTTGTATGTTAAATTTATCAAGCAATTCTTTTGCTTTTGGACCAAAATCACCGGATATGATCTTTTTCACACCAAGCGATATCATTTTTTCAGCAGCCTTGGTGCCTGCGCCACCCTGGGCGTCTTTGTGTTCATTTTCAATAAATTGAATATCACCGGTTTTTTCGTTAAAGATGCAAAACCAGGCACCACGTCCAAACCGGAGATCAAATTCCGAATCAATGTGGTCATTTTTTGATGTAATAGCTGTCAACATAATGTTCAGGATGTTAAATTCTTTATCGATTCAATTTCTTTTGACCGGCATAGCGGACAAACATTATCCTTATTGTTGCCGGGTATAGTAAAGCGGGCATGGCAATCATTGCAAATAAACCAGCTTTTATCCAGCGATGCATTGCCATACACAGCCACAATTTCTTTTGTTTCCACAAGGGCTTTTGCGATTTTTTTGCGGGCCGACTCATAGATCCGGGCAAATGTAGGACGTGATACCCCCATGTATTCTGAAGCTGCGGCATGATGTAACCCGTCATAGTCAGCAAGCTTAATGGATTCGTATTCTTCATATAATAATTCTACGGGTGTTTGTTTGTTCCCCTGGCTTCCATAAGGTTTATACCCCCTGAACCCGGGAGGGGCAACAACTTTTCGTAACCTTCTTCTTCTGGGCATGCATTATTTTTTTACAAATATAATGAGAATATTCTCATAATAAAACAATGTGTCAAAAAAAAATGTTATTAATAAAACGTAATTTTCTTAATAATTAAAAGGAGAGTCGACTTCTTCCAGTATATTATGATGATAGTGTTTTTTTGATGTAAATTTGTGCTAACTCTAAAGCCAACAATATGAATACCCGTTCACAGAAAATCAGGTTGGGGATATTCGTTATCTTCAGTGCGCTTATACTGGCCTCACTTGTAGTTTTTTTCTCCGCCAGGAATTTGTTTAAGAAGACCGATAAGTATTATGTGGCTTACCAGGATGTTTCAGTAGGTGGTCTTGAACTGGGCAGTCCTGTAAAATACCTGGGCATTCGCATGGGATCCATCAGTGATATCCGCATTAATCCGGAAGATATCAGCAGTGTGATTTTGGAGCTTTCCATCCGGCCCGGCACCCCTATTAAGAGTGACAGCAAAGCTGATATTGTTTCTATGGGCATTACAGGATTAAAAGCCATTGAGATTCGCGGGGGAACCAACGAGGCGCCTTTGCTTGAACCAGGTGAATACATTCATCCCGGTAGTTCATTAACAGACCAAATAACCGGGCGGGCTGAGATCATTGCTGAGAAAGCAGAAATGGTGCTGAACAACTTGCAAATCTTCACGGAGCCCGAAAATCTGGCGAAAATAACGACGCTGGCTGAAAATATGAACAGGTTAGTCAATAATGCTGACAAAGCGGTAATCCTGCTTGATACATTGATGGAAAATAACCGGGTAGCAATAAATGCAACCTTTGGTGCAGTGAACGAAATTAGTGCCTCTTTGGCGGTTTCCAGTAAAAATCTGGAAAAGTCCATTGCCCAAATCCGGGGTTATATGCAAAGTGATACCCTTAATCAGATTCTTGGCAATGCCCGTGACATTTCACTCACCCTCAAGGAAACGGACCTTGGGGAGTTGATCGAGAACTTATCCAGGGTTGCTTATCAGACCCATCAAATATTATTGAAGGTTGACAGTGATATTAATATGAGTAGCAAGGAGCTGCTTGAAAGTCAGCATCTTCTTAACCTGACCCTCGAAAACCTGAATGAGGTATCAAGAAAAATCAATAACAATCCATCCATCCTTTTCAGGGCAAGCCGGGTTAAAGGCTTGCCGGATGAACAATTAAACCAGTAACAACATGTATAGAAAGCGAATTCTGTTTTTTATTGTATCCGCAGCCCTGCTGGTATCATGCGGGAGCCAAAAGACTGTGGTTAAAAAATTTTATGTCATTGAATACCCTGAAATATACGATGTAATTTCTGTTGATTCCTTGCCCCTAACATCTGCTTTTTGTCGCATCCAGGATGTGGAGGTTTACCCGGCTTATGCTGCAAGGCAGATTGCTCATCGGAACAGGTCAAACGAAATTCAATATTATCAGAATCACGAGTGGGCTGTACGTCCGGAGATTTTTCTGAATCATCTGGTTAGGGACTATCTGGAAAAAACAAATATTTTTGCTGGTGTGGCCACCCGGTACTGGAAGGTGGAACCGGAGTATAGTTTTGAAACTACGATCTATAACCTGGAGATTCTTCAACAAGAGTCAAAACTCTCGGCTCATGTCCGCCTTGAGATGAGGCTGGTTGAGCGGGTATCCGGTAAAACACTGGTGAGGCATACGGCAAATGTAACCAGCCCCCTGGAGAAAAAAGACTTAAACGTAGCTGCTTCTTTGATCAGCAGTATTTTTACCGCTGAGTTGGAACAGGCAACTCAAAAAATCAGGGCAGTAATTGTCGAATAGGATATAATGATAACAATTTTGTGAGCAAATCAACCTTAAAGCATAGTTTGTTTCTTGAGTTTGGTGAATCAGGCATTAAAATTTTAAACCGCCTGACCAGGGACAATGTAAATGATGTTTTACCTGCTTTTTACCACCATATTCATCAATACCGGGATACGGGTTTAAAATTGGATTTATCGGAACTAAAAACAATAGACAGTGCAGGAGCAGCAACTGTATTTCACATGAAAAAATACAGTGAGAAACAGAATATTGATACTCAAATAATACATGCGTCCGATGAAATACAGGCTAAACTAACCCTCTTCTATCCTGAAGAAACGATACCAACAGACAGGAATGAAAAAACAGGCTTATTTGAACGTGTTGGTGGTAAAACATATCAGGTTATTTTTCATTACATAGGTAAATATATCAGCATGACCGCTGATATTTTCTATTGGTCAGTTGCCGATTTATTTGCACAAAGGCAATACCGCAAAGGTGAAGTTGTAAGGCAGGCTTTAAAAATCGGTGTTGGAGCAGTACCCATTGTAACTGCGATGGCCTTTATCATCGGACTGGTGCTGGCACTGCAATCTGCTGCCCAGTTGCGTAATTTTGGGGCCAACATCTACATTGTCGATCTTATTGTTATCGCCATGATGAGCGAAATGGGGCCGCTAATCACTGCCATTCTTGTAGCAGGCCGTAGTGGTTCGGCCATCGCTGCTGAAATTGCTACCATGAAAGTAACCGCAGAATTGGATGCTTTGAAAACAATGGGGCTTAATCCTTTGAGGTTTATTGTGGTCCCTAAAATGTACGGAAGCCTGCTCACCATTCCATTCCTTACAGTCCTGGCAAGCGTGGCAGGCATTATTGGCGGATTAACTACTGCATATTTTTATTTAAATGTGACTCCTGAGATTTTTTACACCCGCATTGGCAATGTATTGTATAATAAAGATATCATCACCGGGCTTGTGAAAAGCATTGTGTTTGCTGCATTGATAGTGTTGACCGGCAGCTATTACGGATTTATGGTTGACAGAGGGGCAGAGGGTGTTGGACGTGTAACAACCAAATCGGTGGTGGTTGCCATATCGCTGGTTATAGTTGCTGACAGCCTGATGAGTTTGCTTTTTTATTAAGAAAATACACGTATGGATACACTCATAAAGGTAGAAGATTTAAGTGCATCGTTTGATGACCGGAGCATCCTGTCTGATGTTAGCTTCACCGTTGAACGTGGGAATGTTACGGTCATTCTTGGCAGCAGTGGCTCCGGAAAAACAACCATCCTCAAACATTTACTGGGACTTTATCCGGTGCAGCAGGGCAGGGTTTCTGTTTTTGGCACAGACATCGAAGCATTCGATGAAGCCGGCCAGTTTGAATACTACCTGAAAATAGGGGTGTTTTATCAAAATGGGGCGTTACTGAATTCCTTAACTGTTGGTGAAAATATTTCCCTTCCCGTGCAACAACATACGCAACTGCCGCCTTGGATCATTGAGCAGATGGTACGTACCCGGCTGAAACAGGTTCATCTGGAGGATTGTTATGCATTATTTCCATCACAATTGAGTGGTGGCATGCTTAAACGGGCTGCACTTGCACGGGCTATTATCATGGATCCCCAACTGCTTTTTTGTGATGAACCAGGGGCCGGTCTTGATCCCGTTTCCCTGGCCTCACTGGATGAGCTGATTCTGAGCCTGAAAAAACAATTCGGTATGACAGTTGTTATGATAACTCATGAGGTTCCCAGCATCATGCGGGTTGCAGATAAAATTATTTTCCTCGATGAAGGAAAAGTTATCTTTGAAGGATCGCTCGATCAGGCCCTTCAATCATCCGTACCTGTAGTAACTGATTTTTTCAGCCGGGGGACAGGTAAATAGCATACAAAAGCCATATGAGTCTATGATTGCGATTGTTTCGTTGATATTCATCCTTCTGTTGTCCTTTATTATGACGCGCATTGCCACTATTGCACTAGTCCATACCGGGCTGTCGAAACAAAGCGCGAAATTTCAGGCCCGATCGGCGTTTACCGGTGTGGGCTTTACCACCTCCGAAGCCGAAAATGTGATTAACAATCCCGTACGCCGCAAAATAATCATGATGTTGATGCTCGTAGGTAATGCAGGAATTGTTACCGGAGTGGCATCATTGATTATTGGTTTTACAGGACTTGAAAGCGACCAAAGTACATGGATAAGAGTAGTTATCCTGGTAGCAGGAATAATGTTGTTATGGTTTTTCACACAAAGTAAGTGGGTTGATAAACACCTGGCCCGTATTATCAATAAGTTTCTGAAAAAACACACACGATTAAATGTCGTGGATTATTCCAGCCTGCTGCAACTGGCAGGAGAATACACTATTACGGAAATGGGTATCGAAGGCGACCATTGGCTCTGCAACCGTAAGCTACGCAACACCAAACTCACAGATGAAGGCATCATTATTTTGGCCATTGTTAGAAAAGATGGCGAATTTATAGGCGCCCCCCAGGCAGACACCCGGATTTTGGAATATGATAAACTGATTATCTACGGACGCGCCTCTGTGCTGAAAAAGCTGGAAACACGGCATAAAGGTTTTATGGGCACCATTGAACACCATGATATTGCAGAAGAACAAAAGCACATCATTGAGAAAGAAGAAAAACACGAAAAAGCCGAAAAAGAAGGCAAAAAACAGGAACGAAAGATGAAAAAATTTGGAGAGAAAGGATGAGCAGCTGATAGCTCATAGCTTATTGCTGATAGCTCAAAGCAGGAGATCGGGATGGGAGAAAATTCTGATGCTCAAGAAACAAATCACAAATAAAAACCAGTGAACAATGTTGAATGACCTGAGGTCGGGAGACCGAAGACCGGAGTCGGAAGTCCTGAGTGAAAAATTTATACCACCTAAAATAAAGATTACAATGAATTACCGCTTACTGTTCACCGTTTACTTCTTCGGCCTTCCGTCTTCCGTCTCCGGACTGTTTTTACCC
>CAZZBU010000092.1:0-16339 GCA_964652315.1 uncultured Bacteroidales bacterium | reverse complement strand
CCAGAAGGGCTATCCTTCAGGGCTTGAGATAGTGGGAAACACCAGCGAACTGATGAACCCATAAACCATATCCATGCCTGATGCCTTCCTAGATGGTTATTGGAGCATCAGGCCCTATTGGCAGGCCAACCAATATCCAACCAATCAGGATGATTGACCAGACTATTAAAAAGACGATGGAGTAAGGCAACATGGTAGCTATTACAGTACCTATTCCGGCTTTTGGTTCGTATTTTTGCATAAATGCGACGATAAGCGCAAAATACGACATCATTGGTGATATAATATTTGTGACACTGTCGCCGATACGATATACAACCTGTGTAAACTCAGGTGAATATCCCAACAGCATAAACATTGGTATAAACACCGGCGCCATAACCGTCCATTTAGCTGATGCACTACCCATAACCAGGTTAATAATAGCCGTGAGCACAATAAAACTTAACATAAGTGGAATTTGCCCCATGCCTGAAGCTTTGAGCAATGCAGCTCCTTCAATAGCAAAAATCAACCCCAGGTTTGTCCATTTAAAGTAAGCCACAAACTGAGCTGCAAAAAACACCAGAACAATATATATACCAAGGGTTTCCATGGCTTTACCCATACCATTCATTACATCCGTATCATTCTTCAGGGTACGGGCACCAAGTCCATAAACGACACCAGTAATTGCACCTACTAAAAAGATAATTGCAACAATGCCATCCATAAATGGAGAATGCAGCAAGCTTCCTGTTTCAGGATCACGTAAAAAACCATTTGCGGGTACAGTGCCTGCAACAATTATAGCTACAATTACAAGGAATGAATAAAAAGCCCATTTTAACCCGCGCTTTTCATTTGCAGTTAATCGGCTTACTTCGCCATTTTTATTATGTTCTTCATCAGCTACAAGCCCGGCCGGTGGATTATATTCACCTAACCTGGGGACAACAATTTTTTCAGTAACCCAGGTGCCGGCAGTGGCAATAAAAAATGTGGAAACAACCATAAAGTAGTAGTTACATGCCGGGTTAACAAGGTAATTGGGTTGAATAATCTGTGCTGCCTCCTGCGACAAACCAGCAAGCAGTGGGTCTATAGTACCAAGCAAAAGATTGGCACTGTATCCTCCGGAAACACCGGCAAAAGCTGCAGCCATACCTGCAATTGGATGCCTGCCCACTGCCATGAAGATAATAGCTGCCAGCGGTATAAGTAAAACATACCCAACCTCTGAAGCTGTATTTGAAAGGATTCCCGCAAAAACAATTACAAAGGTAAGTATACGTTTTGGGCTGGAAAGTACCAGAAGTTTCAATGCTGCACCAACCAGTCCAGAACTCTCTGCCACACCAATACCAAGCATGGCTACCAAAACCACACCAAGCGGTGCAAAGCCGGTGAAATTTTCAACCATGTTGGATAATATCATGTGAAAACCTTCCCTGCTTAAAAGGTTCACAGGTGATATGGTTTCACCTGTACCGGGATGGATGACCGAAATATCCATCAAACTGGTAAGGGCAGAAATAATTAATATTAGGATTGCAAATATTAAGAATAATGTGGCCGGATGTGGCAAAGCATTACCCACTCGCTCAACAACTGTCAAAAAACGCTTAAACCAATCTGTTTTTCCTTGCTTCTCTTTTGCCATAATTAATATTATCTAAAAAAAAATCCGGTTTCAACTTACTTTATTTTGCCCTAAAGATAAGTTTCCCGGATTAATTTGGCTAAAAAAAAACAAAAACTAATGGTATTTTTTATTAACCTGCTCAATATCAGGCTGTGGGTTGTCAGCTGCTTTTTAACCAGCCAATGATTTCTTCATCATAGGGTTTAACTTTCGAACCGGCAATGCCAACCAGTTCCCCTTCCTCGTTAATTAGATACTTCTGAAAATTCCACTTTACCTCCGAATCCTTATAATCATTTAATTCTTTAGTTGTTAACCACTTATATAGGGGATGTATATCTTCGCCCTTGACACTGATTTTTGCCATCATTGGAAAGGTGACACCATAATTTCTCTCACAAAAAGCAGCAATTTCTTCATTGCTCCCCGGTTCCTGATTCATAAAATTATTGGCCGGAAAACCAACAATTACAAGCCCCTGATCCTTGTATTCATTATACAGTTTTTCAAGATCTTCATACTGAGGGGTAAATCCACAATTTGAAGCAGTATTTACTATCAAAACTTTTTTACCTTTTAGTGAAGCCATATCATATTCTTCACCATCAATGGATGTCACTGTAAAATCATATATCGACTCCTGGGCATTGACTGAAAAAATAAAAGAAGCAGAAAAAAATAGCAGACTAAAAATTGCAATATGTTTCATTTTTTTCATTTTTGATTGAAATAAATAAACATTGCAATTCAAAAATAGTTCACATTAGAAAAACAAGTAATACTATGGGAAAAATAACTCGATCAATACATATATATGGCACGGTGCAGGGTGTTGGCTTCAGGTATGCAACCCGTGAAAAGGCCAGAAATCTGGGAATAAAAGGAAGAGTAAAGAACATGTCAGACGGCAGTGTATATATTGAAGCTCAAGGCGAAGAAGAAAAAATGGACACTTTCATTCAATGGTGTCATTCAGGGCCTTCCAGTGCCCGGATCCAGGATGTTGAAATTGAAAAAACAGAAGGTAAATCCTACAGGGGTTTCGATATTATTCATTAACCTTGAATTGCTTGATTTAAAGTTTGCACTGAGTACAGCACGGGTCATTTTAAAGAAAAACAAGCAACAGGCCCAACGGATGCTTCCAAAAGCGAATATACTACCGATTAAAACCAGATGAGCAAAATAAACAATTTGCTAAGTTGCTGGTTTATAAAAATGATGAATTAAACCTGTATATCATGCGCTATTCTGTTTTTTTGCTGGTTTTAATAACTTCTGTCCTGGTTTTTTTAAGTTTCAGTTGGCCAGAACCAACAACTCAACCTGATCCTTCAGCCCTTTATAAACAGTACTGCGCCCAGTGTCATGGACAGGATTTAAAAGGTGGCAATGCCCAAAGCATGGTTGATGGGATATGGCAATTTGGCGATGGGGAAAGTTATATTTTCCGGAACATTAAATTTGGAATACCGGATTTAGGCATGCCTTCATTCGAGGCAAGCTTAAGCGATGAACAAATATCATCCCTGGTAACCTATATAACAAACCTTGAAAAAGAAGCAGGAGTTGATAAACCTGATTTTTCAGAAAAACTTGAAACACAGGAATACATCATGAAAATGGAGGTTTATGCAGAAAACCTGAACATTCCCTGGAGCATTGATTTTATTGATGATGAAACCGCACTTATAACCGAACGGCCCGGTAACCTTTATGTCGTACACCAGGGGTCAAGAAACCAGAATCCGGTGCGAAACACACCAAAGGTACTTCATGAGGGGCAGGGTGGATTAATGGATGTAGCAGTTGATCCACAATATGAGGAAAATGGATGGATTTACCTGTCATATAGCCATATACTGGACAGTAAGGAAGAAAGACCGCCGGCTATGACACGAATCGTCCGTGGTAAAATCGAGGATAATAAATGGTCCGACGAACAGGTATTGTATGAAGCTGAGCATGATCATTACAGCACCATGCGCCATCATTATGGTAGCCGCATTGTTTTTGACCCTCAGGGTTATCTGTACTTCAGCGTAGGAGACAGGGGGGCACGTGAACAAGCACAGGAGTTATCAAGACCAAACGGCAAAATTCACCGAATTAATAAGGATGGCAGCATACCTGCTGATAATCCGTTTGTTGACACGCAGGGAGCGCTCCCAACGATTTTCACTTATGGAAACAGAAACACGCAGGGAATGGCCGTACACCCTGAAACCGGTGAGGTTTGGACCACGGAACATGGCCCAATGGGTGGTGATGAATTGAACCTGCTTGAAGCAGGCGAAAACTATGGATGGCCTGTAATTACGTACGGAAAAAACTACGATGGTACAATCATAACTGAACAAACAACACATGAAGGTATGGAACAACCAAACTATTACTGGACACCTTCCATTGCTGTATGTGGATTGGACTTTTATCATGGGGGGCAATTTCCAAAATGGAATAACCGCCTGCTTGTGGGTGCACTAAAGTACGAAGAAGTACAGTTGCTACATATTGTAAACGACAGGGTTATTCACAGCCAGACTATTCTGAAGAACTTCGGAAGAGTAAGGGATGTTGAGACAGGCCCGGATGGAGCAATTTATGTAGTGCTCAATTCTCCCGGAAGGGTGATTAAATTATCGCTGGATAAAGCAAAATAGCGCATACCATCATATCTGTAATACACCGGAAAGATGCTACCCCTAACTAAATGTAAGATATACATTTATATGATAATTATACATGGTGCAACTGCCTCATACATCGTTTTTTTTATTTCTGGTTTTTCAACAGACAATCCTGTTTGCGGTATCACCAACGGAAATAGAAATCACCGATCTGCCTGACAGTAAATACCTGGTTGAAGAGGTTACCTACTATATCGATTCTACCAATGCTAAAAGCCATGAGGAAATAATGAACGAAAATTTCCAGGCCATTACCACTCCGGTGATAAATTTTGGATTTTCAAAAAACAGCTATTGGTTCAATTACACCCTGATTAATAATACAAAACAAACTGTTACACTCTTCCATGAAATTAGAAACCACTACCTGGAATATATTGATTTTTATATTTCAGCCGATGAAACAAAATCATACAGGCATATTGGTGCCGGCTCAAAACGGGGTAAAGTTGCCCCAGTTCAATTAAGCATTCACCCCGGCGAAACACAGCAAATATTTATTCGGGTAAAGTCACGCACTCCCATACGTATTCCTCTGGTTATTCAATCGGTTGAAGGTTTAACACAAAACAAATCAAAACATTATGCTTTTCTTGGTGTTTTCTACGGCATTTGTTTTTTTATCATGTTATATGCCCTGTTTATTTATCTGGCATTAAATGAGAAGGTTTACCTTTATTATATGCTCATCATTGCATCGTTATTAATCTTCAGCCTTGGCTTTGACAATCTTGTTCCCCAGGTTGTTTGGTTTGGCCAGCCGGACTATTTCTGGTTACGTTTTACTACTTTTATTCCTCTTGTTGCCTTTTTCTATGTTTTATTTTCAGAGGCTTTTTTCATATTAAAACATGCACCCAGGTATATCGGTTTTGTTCTGAACACGTTAAAAGTATTGGCCATTGTTATATTTGTCATTTTTAATATTCATTACTATACCGGCAATAAACTGGGCTTTATTTTCACGCCCTTAACAGGAATTGTTTTAATTGTAATTTCCATTCATTTATGGATTAGCCATAAACAAAAGCACCTGCGTTTTTATGTTATCGCTAATTTGATTTTTGTATCCAGCCTTGTACTGCATATTTTAAGCAACTCAGGCATCATTCAAAGTTTTATCCTATCAACCTATGCCTTAAAAACGGGTTATTTGCTCGAAATAATGGTGTATTCGATAGCTGTTGCAGACAGGCATATTCTGTTTCAGAAGAACTTCACTCAAATCTTACAGGAAAAAGTGGAAGAACGGACTACAGAATTGGAACTGGCACTCAGCCGCCTAAAAATAAGACAAAGCCAGTTGATTCAGTCTGAAAGAATGGCATCGCTGGGTACCCTGGTATCAGGCGTGGCCCATGAAATAAATAATCCACTGAATTTTATAAGCGGAGGTATTTCCATATATGATGACATCAAAAGACGTGATGATGCATTATCCGAGCCTGAAAAATCAGAAATGGAAACATCCTTTGAAATGATTAGAGAAGGATTTAACAGGGTGAATAAAGTGATTACTGCTTTAATGACGTTCTCCACAGGGCCTTCCTCTATTCGTAAAAGCTTCAGTATAAATGAAACAATACAAAATACTGTTTTGCTTGTTTCCTCAACCTTACCTGAATATATTCATCTTAAAACCAAACTGGGTAAGGATATTATATTTACCGGCTTCCAGGAAGATATCCACATTTTGTTTTTAAATATCCTTGAAAACGCCATTTTCTTTATGAAAAATGAAAGTGATAAAACACCTCAGGAGATAAGCATAACCAGCTATCCAGATATTGTGAAAAAGAACCTCTTGATAAAAATTCATAATACCGGGCCCCGCATCAAATCCGAAAATATAAATAAGGTATTTGATCCGTTTTTTACAACTAAGGAACCCGGGGAGGGTACCGGCCTGGGCCTGACAATAGCCTTTAACATTGTGAAAAAACACCAGGGACAAATCAGCATTGAAAATACGGATACTGGTGTTTTGGTTAGTATCATACTCCCTTTAAACCCAGGCTAATGCTGGTGAAAAACGTCAGATACAAATTTAAGCACCTCTGGAAGGGATTCACACCGGTATAACCTACAAACATATCGAAGATTAAAACATTAATCCGGACCGTTGGGAAAAACAACAGTCCGGAAATTAAATAAAACTTAGGCCAATATATACTGTAATTATTCGTCTTTATATGCTTCAAGATGTACATTTCGTACAGCCCGGCCTGAAGGGTCATTGGCATTTTTGAAGGATTCATCCCATGCAAGCGCCTCAGCTGTGCTACAGGCAACAGAAGGTACAGAAGGTACGCAGGAAGCAGCCTGATCGCTCGGAAAATGTTCGCTGAAAATAGTACGATAATAATATTCTTCTTTGCTCCTGGGTGGGTTTACAGGGAATCGAAAAGCAGCATTGGACAGCATTTCATCAGTAACTTCTTTTTGTGTTACCTCTTTTAGGGTATCAATCCAGCTATACCCTACTCCATCAGAAAACTGTTCTTTCTGTCGCCATGCCACACTGGCGGGTAAATAATCTTCGAATGCCTTGCGAATCACCCATTTTTCCATGCGTTCCTTTGTGATCATTTTATCCCTGGGGTTTAACCGCATAGCTACATCCATAAACTCCTTATCGAGGAATGGCACCCTGCCTTCAACACCCCATGCTGCCAGTGATTTATTGGCCCGAAGGCAGTCATACATATGCAGCTTGCTGAGTTTACGTATGGTTTCTTCATGAAACTCTTTTGGATTTGGAGCTTTGTGAAAATAAAGGTATCCCCCAAATATTTCATCGGCACCTTCACCGGACAGCACCATTTTAACGCCCATTGATTTTATTACGCGTGCCATCAGGTACATAGGAGTTGAGGCCCGTATGGTAGTTACATCGTAAGTTTCTAAATGATATATCACATCACGGATGGCATCGAGCCCTTCCTGCACGGTGAAGTTAATCTCATGATGAACGGTACCTATGTGTTCCGCCACCTTCCTGGCTGCTGCAAGGTCAGGTGAACCAACCAGGCCAACCGCAAAAGAATGCAATTGAGGCCACCATGCTGTTTCGTCGCGGCCTTCTTCCTGGGATTCCACACGCTTTGCAGCAAATTTTTTCGCCACTGCAGAAACAACCGACGAGTCAAGCCCCCCGGACAAAAGCACCCCATAAGGTACATCCGACATGAGTTGGCGGTGTACTGCTTTCTCAAGCGCGTCACGTAAATCATCAAGACTGGTCTCATTTTCCTTTACATGCTCATAATCCATCCAATCGCGGGTATACCACCGTTTTGGTTTTCCTTCTTCGCTAAATAAATAATGACCGGGCAAAAATTCATCGATCTTATTGCAGGTACCTTCCAGCGCTTTTAGTTCGGAAGAAACATAAAAGTTACCGTATTTATCCCAACCCATGTAAAGGGGAATAATTCCGATATGGTCCCTTGCAACAAGGTAAACATCCTTTTCCTTATCATATAGTGCAAAAGCAAATATACCGTTTAAATCTTCGATAAAATCAATGCCTTTTTCCTGATATAAGGCAAGAATAACCTCACAATCAGAATGTGTTAGAAATTCGTATTTATTATTTAATTGTTTCCGAATATCCATGTGGTTGTATATTTCGCCGTTCACGGCCAGAACCAAATTACCATCTTTGCTGTACAAGGGTTGTTTACCAGACTGAGGATCAACAATAGAAAGCCGCTCATGCGCCAGAATGGCCTTGTTGTCACAAAAAATGCCTGACCAGTCCGGGCCCCGGTGCCTCAGTTTTTTTGATATTTCCAGCACCTGAGGCCTAAGTTCCTGTGCATCGACCTTTAAATCAAAAACTCCAACTATTCCACACATATTATTTGGTTTTTTCTGTTTATGCTTTCAAAAAAGGATAAATAACCGATGTTTTTATTTCAAAATATACGTAAAAGTATATATTTTATTTCATTTTTTTACAATTTATACAATTAAATATATATTTTGTAATCATTAAAACTCGTAAATTGCTAAAATGTAAGTATAAGAGAGGTATACATGAAAATTGTAATAAATCAGGTGATGATTGACACAACAAGATTACAATTTGTAAGCTACCGTAAAAAATGGAATCTTTAGCTCCAAAAAAAATGCGTAGTGTCATGTCAAAACTATTATGTCGCCTAGCCACCATCCTGGTCGTTGACCACTGACGGGGCCTACCTTGTCAATGGTTGAAAACCATGGCAGTGGTTCAACCGCAAAAATAAAAATGACATGACAGTAGCGGCTTCCATGAGGAAGGGTTGCATGTATCATATACAAAAAATCTTTATTAATTAATTCAGATTAAAACACCTTAAAAGAAACATTATCATAAAGCACTTTTGCACCCCCTGTATTCCAGAAGAACAGTCCAAATTCAATGTCTCCATGATTAAGTGAAGGAATCTGGAACAATAATTCAAGGTGTTTCCATTGGTCTTTCTCCCGAATTAGCTTGTTCAGGTTTCTTGTCTCGAAATGCAGGTTTTCACTTCCGGCAACCATGGAAAGTGCAATATGCACTTCAGCAGGAATTTGAATTTGCGCATCAAGAGATACAAGGACAAGCCGTGGTAACTGAAAAAATTCGGAATAATCCCTGGTTTTAAAGGTTAATCCATAAGTGGTGTTTTTATCAAGGTATCCCACATTATCATTGGCATCATCCGGATTTGTGACATATTCGGTTTTTTGCCATGGCGAATGTTGGGCACTATCAAAAGACATTGAGGCATTAAAAAGCGGCTGCTTATTTTCAAGGCCTAAAAACACCATTAATGATTTTTCCTCAGGATTGGGTGACCAGGTACAAACCATAATTTTTTCATTATCGCCAATTTTATGAAGATGATTAATTATCTCAGGGAAACCGGTGTATACATCCGAGACAAAAAACGGTTTTTGAAAAACCAGGTAATCATATTGAAGCCTGAGGGCCCGTTGGATATAATCTTTGGTAGAAGTCATGAGAGCATAGCCCTTTCTGTCCATTAACATCATAGGCACATTGGGCACGTAGGCATCTACCACCATCATGGTGGCATGTTGATCAACCCCCAGGGAATCTAGAAACCTATCGCTTCCCTGAAAGTTTTGATAGGTGGCATAAGACCTGTTCCAGGTTCCATAATTCCTTCTTTCATGTTGTACATATCGTGAAATCAAAAATGATGAAACAAGGAACACCAGGATAAACATACATTGCAGCCATGGACTTTTTTTGAGGCCAGGCATGGGTGTTTTCTGTATTATTAGAATAAAAAGTAGTGTTATTGGCAGAAAGAAGGTATCTAAAAAATAATAATCATGAGCCGGAAACTGCTGCATCATGGCAATAAAAAACATTGTGCTTCCCAAAAATAAAAATCCTGTTAAAACCCAAAAGTTGCCATATAATAAATTGTCGGTTTTACCAGATTTATATTTTATTATCCAAGCGAATACCACAAGAATAAAAACCACATAATGTACCCATGAAAAATATCTTAAACCCCAGTTTTGAATGGTAATTTTTATCCACTCAATAGCCTGTTCGAAACTTTCAGGAGGAAGCAGCCTGGATAGGAAAATGGTACCATATTTATCCTGAAGATTAGCGTTATGCCAACGATAAAGCAGTAGCACAGCAAATGATAAAAATACGGGTAAAAAATACTGGACAGAACTTTTTTTTTGCTGAATAAACCTCAAAAACTCACCACCAAAAACAGCGATTAATGGAATAACAAACGTTGTCCGGCAAAGTGCAGCCAGGGTGAGAAATAAAATAGCAATCCAATAGAACCTTTCTTTTTGGCGTTTCACTGAAACAGCATAAAAGTACAATCCTATGAATGCATTGGCCAGGGATGGAATGGTTGGTAAAAATCCCGAATGATAAAATACAAAAATCGGCGATGTTGCCGCAAATATCATTACGATCCATGCTTTAAAATAGCTGTTGGTAATCAATTTTGATAGTCTGAAAAGAAAAATCAATCCTAGCAAACCATAGATAAAAATGTATATTCTGAATATCGCCTGGTTTTCAGAACCGGTAATTTTCATTATTACCGCAGGCATGTAATCATGTAAGGGAAAATCAACCGGTGTAATCCGGCTGCGTTCCTGGATTGCAGTATCAGGAATATGTTCTTTTAAAAGGTATGTTTGAGGATAAAAAAAATCAAGACCATTATCTACAAACCCTTTGGCCAGGGCCAGCCTGTCAGTCTGCGTCCAGGCATGGACATGCAACGGCCATTGATTGATAAACGGATAATGCAGGAAAAGATATAGTACTGCAAAAAAAACAATCAAAAGCGTAGCATGGGATTTAAGTTTCATTGAAAGTAATGTTTTGACATACGCATTTCAGAAACCAAATATAATCATATTCGAATTGTCAGCTTCGTGGCCATTATTTGTTTTTGGGTATGAGGTACAAATATTGCTTAAATCTTATGGTGTTGTTTCATCCAGGATAAAGGTTTCCTACAGGTTTTCATTGCTTTGTTTTTTTTTTCTAAAAATCCTCTCCCACCATAGTCACATCATACTCATATTCAGAATACACCGGAAGACCGTCATCTGTAATACCCTCAAGAATACATTTGATGCGGGTGTAGCGGTCGCCATTGAAAAACTTAATACGGGCATGCCCTGCTTCATCAAAGATAACCTCCGGCTGCCATAAAATGGTTTTTCTCAGATCAGGAATCTGGCTCATGCGTTTTTCACTGGTGTCATAAATAGGCTGATAAAATTGCTTTGCCTCAACAAATTTGGGAATGGTAACCGGATTTTGATAAAGCCGATAGGATTTACGTTCACTGGGTGGTTTCAATTTAATATCAATAATATACTGGAATTTATAGCCATACATGGATCGGGCTTCTTCGTCCTTAAGTAATGCGAATTCTTCAATATCTTCCGGGAAGATTCCCGGGATCATCGATCGGTCCGGAACGGTTATTGAACCTTCAACACCATATTCACCGTAGATTGGTCTCTCTTTTGTCTGAGGAAATCCATTAATAGCGAAAAATATAGGTTCAGCTTCAAAATCCATAAACCCAAAATAACCGGAATAAGCATTGTAAATGTCTTCAAGAGTTTCAAATATTTCGATATCTTCTTTAGGTACAATCCTTTTGCGTAAGGCTAAATCAGCCTTGGTAAATTCATCTTTTTTGACGGTCTTACGAATGACAACCTCCTCAATCCATTGATGGTTTTCCAGATCGAAAGTAAAGTTTTCCTCAAACCTGTTATAAGTATATGCAGGAGGAGCAGAATATGCCTGCAAACGATGAGATAAGTCCTGGTAATAACGCTCCAGTTCATTGTTAAAATCATCCTTATCCAGGATAATGGAAACATTGGTTTTACCATTGGGATTATATCCTGTTATTAATACACCGGAATTGTTATTAATTTCATATTCAGGCAAAAAAGAAAACCGCCCATCATTTTCAACCGGTATTTTCGTTGAAAGGCCGCCAAATAATACTGATAATTCTCCCCGGGTTGGTTTTTGGCCAGATCCAAAAGGTTCTTTCATCAAGGAACCGGAAATGGTTTCATAATTTGTTGGGAATAAATTGTTTCGATCCATAATTCCCTCAAGATGGGCTGAATAATTACGCCAGCCCTGGGTGAGCAAAAGCAGTTCCAATTGCTCAAACCTATCCGGGTTACTCGCATCAAAATACATATTGGGTTGAAGGATTTTGCCTTTAATCTCAGATGATAAAAGAAGCGATGTTGCCAAGGTGGGTTCATCCAAACGCTCGGAAGCACCCATCTGGATATCAAATACCGTGAGTGAATATTTTCCGGGTTTTGGCAAACCGCCATCGCCTTTTATTTTTATATCCATCAAGACACTATCTCTTGGATTAAAAGAACGTTCATGAGTCATTATTTCAGCACTCAGGGTATTATCTGCCTGCACAAAAAACAAGCGTTCAGCCTGTGGAATCAACCGGTTATTCCAGAGGGTGATCACAGCAACCCCTGGGGACAATTCCTCCAGAGGAACCGATATGGAATGCCTTCCACTGGTTCTGAAAGCTTCATAAAACATAAGCTTATCCCGCACCATAATTGTAATGAGTGCAGAATCATTATTCATGCCCTGGTTACGAACCGCAATAATTTGCCTACCAAGCCTTTCCTGGAGCGACAATTGCCAACCGGAATCCACCGCAGTTGGCAGTTTAAACTCTCTTTTAAAAACTATTGGTTTTGTTAATTTTAAGTAATACGTTTCATTGCGCTTTGGTTCAAGCAAAAAAGTACCCGCACCAAGATGTGAGGTTTTTATATGAGTTACCCTTTCACCATCCTGGTTATAGACATTACCTTCAATGGCTGCAGGATTGGCATAGCGTGTGAACGCTTTAAAAGCAATTTTCGACTCAAGACCGTTGATTAAACGGCCACCTTCCGGGTAAAACCGGATATCTACAAAATAATTCACTGGCATCGCATAGCTAACTACATACCCCTGATGTTCATAATTGAAAAGAATGTCAATCTGTGGTTCAGCAGCAAAGTTCTCCGGAAGAACTACCGTAAAGGTGTTATCTTTTGGATACATGGTTGTTTTACCCCTGTTTTTATAAAACGATTTTCCCTCATCTTTCAAAGAAAAATTAAACCGAACATCACTGATCTTCCGGTTATATTCATCCACACAACTCAAAACCAAACGCATGGTATCACCAGGAAAATAGGACTCCTTATCATACGCAACCATCATCTTTACCTGCTTGCGTTTTTCCTGTTCTATCAATATTTTACGCAAATAAATATCCTCCTGTTCCTGGTTTTTCATCCAGCTGGTATACCCTGTCAGGTAATAAAATCCTTCTGCCAGGCCGGCATCCAGGGGTAGTTGTCCTTTAACAACTCCATTCTGAATTAGAAAGCGATCCTGGTACTTTATCCTACCCAGGCTATCAATTAAGGATACATAAAAAGTCTGGCTTAATTCAGAAGCTTCCAGTGATGCTTTTTGCCGGATATATCCTTTAAACCACAGGGTGTCTTCAGGAGCATAGAGTTCCCGGTCTGTCTGCATGTAAACAGTTTCATCGGGGTTACTGTCGTCGATTTTTTGGTGTTGCAGAACCAGGTTGCTAAAAGCTGGATAATCATTCAGACTGGCATAAACCCTGTTTTCTTCTCTTATGAGGGGCGTATTTATCCAGGCAGTATCCACCGGATTATTAACCAAAGCAACCGATGACTCAAAAACGGGCCTGGTTTTGTCCATCAAAGTTAATCTTTCACCTACAGGTTTTTTGACCCGTTCGTGCACAAAAAATTCACGGTATTGATAATATTCTTTAAAACGATTGTCTGACAAAGTATGACCGTATTTATCATAAACATTGCTGGTTTTAATCTCGAGCATGGACAATAACTGATTTTTTAGTTCAGCATATTCCTCTTTATCTGTTAATCTGCTTAGGTTAAAAAGTTTCGTTATATCCTGAACTAACTGCCCGGAATTTTCACAAAGAAGGGTAATGCTGTCGCCTTCAACCATCACAGCGTTTATATCCTGAGCCTTACCCTGGTAGCTAATTTCAAAATCATCTGGAGTGAGTACTCTTTGTTTTCCAATTTCACGGCTGAATTTCATAACAGGTCCAAGGCGATTAATGGATTTTTCGAGCAAGACGAATGCCTGGTTTAAAAACAAATTATTAAATGACAGATAATTTAAAAAGTATTGATCCTCGCTTTTTATATATTCGATATTTAGATCGTAAAATTTCGCTGTTTCGAAGCCGTTTTCAATGTTGGCAACATAATTCAGTTTTTTAATGCCGTGGTTTTCGGCATCAATGTATATGGTACCGGTCATGGAAAATTCATTGCGCCCGCGTTGAAAATCCAGTTTATCTTTAAAGGTAATGGCATAAAAAGGTCGCTCATCGAGATACGCCAGTCTTGGTTTACTAAACCGGTGATGTTCAATAAAATCTATACGGAAGACATCCATAAATGAAAGGGTTTGCCCATATATGTTCTTAATGGGATCCAGTTCTTTTAAAAAGACCAGTTCATTCCCCTCGTGTGCATGCACTATAGCAAACGGAATGTATTTAGCCTGATTATCATAAGCAGCTAAAAGCGTACTATCCACCGGGAAATCCCGGCTAAACCGCTTATAGGCAAGGTGGGCATCAAAATCGTAGATTGTATCACGCATAAATTCCTTGAGGTACAGAATACTTTCGAACAGGTTCAGGTATCGTGCGTCGTCTTTTAGGTATTCTCTATAATATCCTTCATAAACCACCGTATCAGCAGGATAATTTTCAGAAAGCTTAGCGATGGCATCCGTTATAATAGCTTTTGCCCGTGGTATCCGACGCGATTTCCCTTTTATCACCACATCATTCATCTCATAGACACTTGGTTCAAGATAGATGGTATTATTTCCCGAAAGAGATAACTCCCGCATAGGTATTTTTATTCCCTGGTATCCAATACAGGTTATCTGCAAGGTGTCATCCAGCTGACCATGCTTAACAGGCAGATTAAATGTTCCGGACGCATCCGTGATGGCCCCGCCTGCTGATGTCAGGGACAGGGTAGCAAAAGGTACCGGTTCAGCAATGGTTGAATCCATCACTATACCAGTTAGATTTATAGTTTGTGCAATGATTGTTTGTGCTTTGATCAGGAAAGTAAGCACCAAAATAAATAAAGCTATCGTTGTTTTTAACTTCATAATAAAGCTTCAGTTACGGCATAAAAAGATAAACCTGTAAAATATGACATAAAAATAAAACAACCATTCTGTTTTGCAAGGTGCTGATGGTACCATTTAAAACAGAATGTTGATTTATAGGATAAAAGAATAATAATATATTTCAATAAACAGCTTTTAAATCCAGATTTAGTACTAAATTTATCCCAATATATGAAAACAAGGTGGCTCGTATTTTCCCTTTTCCTCCTGGCCGTTATGCTCAATCCGGATGCAAATGCCAGTAGGGATAGTATTTTTTTTGTCAAACCTCCTTATGAATATGAGTTTTCGAACAGTACTCCAAAAAAGCAACCCCTTGCTGAGCCGCTATACCATAACACAACCGGTGAGACTGGGAAAAATGAATCTAAATTTGCAACAACACCTGGCAACAGATGCTCAATATTTAAACCAAAGCGGGATATCTGGAAAGCAATTATTTATGGTACTCCTCTCATAAAAAGGCATTTACTTCCACATCAAATGGATTTACCCCCTCCTTCCCTGCTATGATTTTTACTAGTTTTTTTTTCAACATTGAATTGCAATTAACATAAAAAATCATGGAAAACATTAACGATAAATCTGTAGCAAGTGCTCCGGATAATAAAGGTATAAAAGGAAACTGGGGTATTATAATCATCGTTGTCGCATTAATTGCCGTGATGATTTTGGCCAAGCTTGTTTTGAATATTTTGAATTAAAAGAACAATCAGCATCCGAAGCAATTTGAGCATGATGCATTCCGGATTAACCATTCTGAGGCTGTCTCATGAGATCATTCTATATATGAACTTGAGACAGCCTTTTTTAATTCCCAATAATCAAAAAGGCCATATATGCTACAAATATCACAAGAAGTACACCGGCCTCCCAACGATCAAGCTTTTGTTTTTGCCCGGTAAACATCGCAACAAACAAAAACAAGGTGGCCCCAATAAAAATAAACAGGTCTGTGTTGAACGAAAGGCTGTAATCAATGGGATCAACCAGGGCACTAAGACCAAGGATAAGTGTCATGTTAAAAATATTGGAGCCAATAACATTACCTATGGCCAAATCGGCCTTTTTTCTTAGCGCCGCAGCTACTGAAGTAGCCAGCTCCGGCAGAGAGGTGCCTATTGAAACTATGGTTAACCCGATTAGTTTTTCACTCAGGTCGAAAAAACGTGCTATCTCCACTGCATTGTTTACTACCAGCCTGCCACCAATGATTAATCCGGCTAATCCAACCACAATAAAAAG
>CAZZBU010000091.1:6253-16474 GCA_964652315.1 uncultured Bacteroidales bacterium | reverse complement strand
TCCTTTCTGCCGACTGGTGTAAATGTTGATGAAGTTTCTCCATTTTTTTTTATATATATTCGGTGATTAATAATGGATGTTTTTGGCAAATAAAGCATGTTGCAATTTTTCCCGCAACAGTTTAATATCCAGGGGTTTTTTAAAATATTCATCGGCGCCAAGTGTGAAGGCTTCTTCAATGACATTCATTTTTGTTTCTGCTGAAACAACAAAAACCGGAACCATCAGAGATTTTTTGATTTCTTTTAGTATTTCAAGTCCGCTTAACTTGGGCATAAGCAGGTCCAGCATTACCAAATCAGGTGTATGTGATTGTAAGTAGTGAAAGCCTTTCACTGCCTTGTCAAAACTATGGACTTCAACATATAAGTCAAATTCATACAAAATATTTTCCAGCAATAAAAGGGTAGTCCTTGAATCATCAATAATCACAACTTGTTTACAATTCTGCTCCATTCGTTACTCCAAATTGTCGTTTCAACACAATTTAAATGTACATATTAGAGCAAAACTATCTTAGTACGATCGGGTGAACTTAATCACTTTGATAAGATAATATTAATCACCTTTTATAAAGCTGGAAATGATTTTGATTAAATCAGGTGCAACGGGCAGATCAGGATTGCTATAGGCAGCAATGTTACTAGCTATATCATCTTTGGTTATTTTCAGCACATGGTTCATATCTTTTATGATCTCAAGCCTGGCATTTTTGTTGGCAGCAGCGAGCCTTTGGGCGTTGGAAGTATCTACCTGTAGATCGTTGTCTCCTTGCACAATCAGTATCCTGGCATCCAGCCTGCTGATGATATTTGGAGGATCATATTTCATCCAGGAAATCAGATAGGGCTGAACACTTGGTCTAAAGAGCGCTGTTAACAATGGATTTATCGAATCAACACAGTTGCCAGCCACGAGGGAATCCAATACGGCATGAATTTCCCGTAGAAGGGTGTCAGGTTGATTAGCTACCTGCTTTCTGATGATCTGATCTGCCGGATATCCTGCGCCGGCCAGGGAAATATAGAAATCAACATTCTTCTTCCATGCCGCCAGCATGCCGATTAACGAACCTTCACTATGGCCAATGATTCCGGTATTTAAAAACTGATTATCATGTTCGAGTTTGTCAATCCATTGAATCACATCAGATACATAATCATCAAAGCGGAGAGTCTCTTCTTTGAATCCGGGCAACCGGCTTTCACCGATGCCCCGTTTGTCATAACGCATTGTAGCAATGCCCCTGGCAGCAAGTTCGCGGGCAAGCATCTGCAAAGAATTATTCTGGCCAGGCAGCATTATGGAGTTCCCATCCCTGTCTGTTGGACCGGAACCGGGGATAATCAATGCAATGTCAAACTTTCTCCCTTTTACAGGTGTGCAAAGGGTACCCGAAATAATTCCATTTGTTGTTTCCAGGTTGTAGGGCCGCTCGTCATATAACACCTTGTCAACCTGAGTAAATGAATCATTGCAATAAAATACTAAGAGAATATAAAATAAAAAAAGTTTATTCATGCCCATCATTTCCATCAGGGAATAATTGGCAAACACAATCTGCCTTTGTCGGTTCAATACGGCAACAATAAACGGCATTGCATTTACAAGCTTATTAATATAATCCAGGCTTTCGATGTGTTTCATCTCCCTGACAATTTCTTCCTGGTTTTGTCTGTCGGCAGATGCATGTTTTGTAGATAAAGATGCTGTTTTCATTATTATAAAGATATGCAATTGAAAATGAATTAAACCATATTTCGTCTTAAAAATAAATTAAGAATTGCCCCATGTTTTATATAAATTTGTACCGAATTAAGGCGGCATGAGAGAAAATAAAAAGCTACGTATTATTCATAAAAACACCGGAGAATCAGAAGGTTCGAAAGACAGGAAATCAACAAACCCGGATGAATTATTATCCGGATTATTTGATTCCGTCAGCAAAATAAAACCTGCTGAAAGTCCTGTAGCCAGTAATCCTTTTACCAATCAACCAGATTACGAAGATATAGTGGTTGATGATGTGACCCAAGAAAAAATCAACCAACTTCAAAAAATCACCTTTGAACTTGAAAAAAAAGAACTGGACATATCACTGCCTGCAACCCTTGATGCTTCGCTGCAAGTGGACTACCTCAAAGAGCTCAATAAAAATCAGTGCATTGCTGCCATTAATACCGAAGGGCCATGCCTGGTTATTGCAGGAGCCGGGAGCGGAAAGACCAGGGTAATTGTTTACAGGGTGAGTTATCTTCTTGAAACCGGAGCAGACCCGGGCCAAATTCTACTGCTGACTTTTACCCGAAAGGCTGCCCGTGAAATGCTTAACCGGGTGGAAAAACTACTGCACAATAAATCGTCCTTAAAAATTCCGGGCGGCACATTTCATGCTTTTGCCAACTATACGTTACGGCGTTTTGCAAACATGCTGGGGTTATCTCCGTCATTTACTATTATTGATTCAGAAGATTCGGCCGATGCCATTGACCTGATAAAGACAGAACTAAAATACAACAAGCAATACCAAAAATTTCCAAAAAAACAACGATTACAGGAAATCATCTCTGCATCGCGCAACCGCATGATGCCTGTAGCTGAAGTGATTGAGCGTGAATTTAGCGGACTTGAGGATTTTGTACAGGAAATTGAAACCATCAAACAGGGCTATCAACGGTACAAAACTTTGTCCAATGTAATGGATTATGACGATCTGATGGAACTTTTGCTGCATCATCTGAAAGCTAATCCTGTCTTCCTCCGGCGGCTGCAGGATATGTATCGGTACATTTTGGTTGATGAGTTTCAGGACACCAATGTGGTTCAAAAAGAAATCGTTACCCTACTGGCTCACAAGCATCAGAACATCATGGCTGTTGGCGACGACTCACAGAGCATCTATGCCTTTAGGGGAGCCAATTACGAAAACATCCTGCGTTTTCATGAAACCTTCCCGAATGCATTCATTGTAAAAATTGAACAAAATTACCGGAGCAATCAGGGTATCCTTGATTTTACCAATGCCATCATTTCGAAAGCCACCCTGGGATACCGAAAAAAGTTGTATTCTGACAATCAAACGCATTGGAAACCAGTAATCCGGCAGTTTTATTCGCAGATTGAAGAAGCGGAGTTCATTGTTGACCGGGTGTTGGAGTTGCGTGAGAAAGGCATCCCGCTCGAACAGCAAGCTGTGCTGTTCAGAGCCATGTGGCACAGTAACTTCATCCAGACCGAATTGCTAAAAAGAAATATACCTTACGTGGTTGTGGGCGGATTAAAATTTACGGAGCGCAGGCATATTAAGGATCTGATTGCTTTTCTACGGGTGCTGCAAAATCCATCGGATGCTGTGGCCTGGCATCGCATCCTCAAACTCTTGCCTGGCATTGGGAAGATAAGCGCAGGCAAAATTTTAAAAGATATTCGCATTCGCGACGGAAAAATATCCTTTGAAGAATTTTCGAACCGAAAATTTTTCGATGAACTGGAAAAACTCGCTACTGCGCTAAATAAAGCAAAAGAGGAAGAAAAAAACCTGTCAACAAAAATCAACCAAATAAAAAACTACTATGCACCGATTCTGGAAACCCTGGAGTATGATTTTGCTGTGCGTATGAATGATATTCAGGTATTCATAGAACTGGCGGAAAAATATCAGGACCTGGAGCAATTCCTTTCTGATTTTGCCCTTGATCCTCCGGCTAACCGGTTCCAGGATAAAGGCACGCCCCTTATTGATGAGGAAGAGGACAAACCCCTGGTGCTTTCAACAGTGCACTCCGCCAAAGGACTGGAATGGTATGCCGTATTTATACCGTTTGCCCTGGACGGGTTATTCCCATCCATCCGGGCTTTTAAGCACATCGAACAACTGGAAGAGGAGCGCCGCTTGTTTTATGTGGCATGCAGCCGGGCAAAAGAACAGCTTTACATCACCATGCCATCCTATGTGGCTTCCTACAATGCTTTTTTTTCCTTTCCCTCGCGGTTTATTACCGAAATTGATGAAAATTTATACATAACATAAATTAAACTGTTCCCTGGAAAAGCCAGGGCATATAACAAGATAGAAACTAAAAAAGATGAAATTAGGATTTGGCCTTTATAAACACATGCTCCGGAAAGAGTACTACCAGTTTGCCCGCCAGTGCGGCGCCACCCATGTGATTATCCACCTGGTGGATTATTTTAAAAAGCCTGATATAAAAAACAAAAACGACCAGCCGGTTGGTGGTTCCGAAGGTTGGGGATACACCCTGGATACCCCTTTATGGACACTGGAAGAGTTAAAAGCGATTAAAAAAGAAATCAACGAGGCCGGCCTCATTCTGGAAGGCATCGAAAACTTCGACCCGGCGCACTGGTACGATATCCTGCTCGATGGTCCGAAGAAAAAACAACAGGTGGAAGACATTAAAACCATCATCCGGCGCATAGGGGAAGCAGGCATTCCGGTGATGGGATATAATTTTTCCATAGCCGGAGTAAGCAGCCGCATTACCGGTCCTTTTGCCCGTGGTGGTGCTGTTTCGGTGGGAATGGATGGACAGGTGGATGAAACACCCATTCCGGATGGCATGGTGTGGAACATGATATACGACGATAAAAGAAGCAACGAAAATAAGGTCAACCGATTTTCACATGATGAACTATGGCAGCGCCTCGACTGGTTTTTGAAGGAAATCATCCCGGTAGCCGAGGAAGCCGGTGTTACCATGGCAGCCCATCCGGATGACCCGCCAGTACCCATGGTGAGGAATACCCCGCGACTGGTTTATCAACCACAGCTGTATGATAAGTTAATCGAAGTTGTGGACAGCCCTTCAAACAAACTGGAATTTTGCCTGGGTTCCATTGCTGAAATGACTGAAGGCGACGTGTACGAAGCGACCGATGCCTACAGCAAACAGAACCGGATTGCATACATCCACTTCCGCAATGTGGTGGGCAAAGCGCCGGATTACAAAGAAGTTTTTATTGATGAAGGGGATATCGATATGCTCCGTATTCTAAAGATCCTGAAAAAGAACAATTATCAGGGAGTGCTTATCCCCGACCACACCCCGCAGATGACCTGCGATGCTCCCTGGCATGCCGGCATGGCGTATGCTATGGGCTTTATGCAGGCGGCTTTGAAGGGATTGAAGTAGCGATTTGCAAGTGTACCCCTTGCGGGGTAGCAGGAAACTATGCTTGTCAACAGACTTTTACAATACTGTATTTTACATTGTCACTATGTTCTTTATCCCAATCACTTTGTCATAAATTTATATTTCTCCTGCATGGTCATCCTCTGCAGCCTGATATTCAATAAAAAAATTACCTTCATATTTTTTAATATACCATTTCCCCTAATAAGCCAATTTATTTTATTGTCTTTAGTTAGTGTTATATTTCAATACAAAAACCCAAACATCCAGAGGGGAATATGATTGGCAAAACCATATTCAATATCATCAGAAACTATATAGCTGTTTTCAACCTTGGCGATTTGGTTTTTTTTCTTTTTCCTGCCACCAATCTCAAAAGTAATTTTCTTATCAACCAGAAAATCTGATTGAGTACTTTGATGTACTGCATGTTTTACGGCTACTTGCTGGCAAAAAAAAGTTTCTCGCAATGTACCTGTTTTAGGTGTTTCCTCGCCAAGTGAAAACATGAAATTTGGGCTGCCAAGGTAAATTTTATTTGGTTTCACAAACCTGGAATCTCCTGATTTGGGTGAATTTAAAAGATATATCAAACCACTCCGATGCAGTAAATCAAGGTATTTTAGCACGGTTTTTCGATCAATTTCGGTTTGAGTCGCCAATTTACTGATATTCGGCTTGTACGGCACTAACTCGCTGATAATTTTCAGTAACATCTTAATTTTTAAAACATGAGCATAGTCAATAGAAGTAATGGAAGGCAGGTCATAATCCAGAATCATGTTAATTACATTTAACATTCGTTCATGATATTTTGAACGGTTTTCTCGAAAAAAAGGAAATGCCCCGAAATTCAGATATTCCTTAAAAAATACCAACGGTTTAATCTTTGCTGTTATATCATGAGAAATAGTCTCATGTTCTTTTAATATCTCATCCAGGGTTAATGTCAAAAAGGATAGTTTATGCTCCAAATCTAAAAATTCTCTGAATGAAAGTGGTGGCAATGTATAAGATGAAAGTCGTCGACTTAAATCACCATGACCACGATAAAGCTCCAACATTGAAGAACCACTAAAAATAATTTTAAGTTCAGGATAATTATCATAAAGGTTTTTCAATTCCACAGACCAATTGGGATACTTGTGTACTTCATCAACATAAAGGGCTTTGCCACCGTATTTTACAAACTGTTCGGCTATTTCTGTCAGTAAGTTTTTAGAAAAATAAATGTTGTCTAAACTAATATATAACCCTTTTGTTCCCGTTCCATAAGTTTGCTTTAAATGTTGCAGCATTAGCGTAGTTTTACCTGATCCCCGGCAGCCTACTATGGAAATCAATCTATCATTCCAATCTATCTCATTGAGGAGATATCTTGTAAACGTAGTGGGTATGTTTCCTAATCTCTTATTGGATAATTCAATTAAACTTTGCATAAAACAAAAAATAAGTGCCTCCACAAAAATAAACAAAATTGTTCAATTTAAATCCACAAAATATATGAAATTTTGTGGATTAGATACCGCAAAAATAAAAATTATTTCATTAGATTTCTATTAACCATAGTTTAACAAGACATAAAACTAATTTATTTCTTAACACAAAAACACACCACCCAGATACACAAATCAGACATTTTTATCCTATATTTACACACTGAATGTAATTCCTTATTAAATAAAACATTACAAAATGCCATCATTAAACCCCGTTACAGGAAATCTGGGCACAATAAGGGCAGCGCATTTACTACGCCGAGTTACCTTTGGCCCCACAGCAAAAGAAATAACACAATTTGCTGCCATCACAGCTGCAGAGGCAGTCCAGCAATTATTTACCCTTACAGATGATCCGCCCCCTCCCATCGATCCGGCAACCGGGCAAACCTGGCTGAATCCAAGGGCAAATCCGGATGTCAACAGCGAGCGTGAAACCCTTGACGATTACTTTATGGCCTGGCATATAGAACGCATGCGTACCACAGATAATCCCCTGCGCGAACGCATAGCTTATTTCTATCACACGCACATGCCCACCCGGCGCAGCATCATTCGAAGCAGCGAGGCCATCTATTACCAGAATGCACTCTACCGGCATTATGCCTTCGGTAATTTCAAAGCCCTTTTCAAACGGATGTGCCTTGATAATGCCATGCTGGTCTACCTGGATGGAGCAACAAACGATTATGGCAGCCCCAATGAAAACTTTGCCCGTGAGATGTTCGAACTGTATTCCATTGGCAAAGGCCCACAGATAGCTGAAGACCATTACACCAATTACACGGAGCACGATATCAAAGAAGCGGCCAGGGTGTTATCCGGCTTTGTCAATGACACCGGCTTTACCAACCTGGATGAAGAAACCGGTTTACCTACCGGTATCCTGGTAGGTGAAACCCTGGCTTCAAGGCATGATCCGGAGCAAAAAGTATTTAGTGATGTGTTTCAGAATACCGTCATTGAACCATCTGAAACACAAAACGGACTGGCCACAAAAGTAGCCGTATATGGGGAAATTGATGCCATGATGGACATGATTTTCAATCAACCCGAAACAGCCCGGTTCATTACAAGGAAATTATATCGGTACTTTGTCTATCACGAGATAACAGAAGAAGTGGAATACGAAATCATTCATCCCCTTGCCGAAATCTTCCGAAACAATGATTTTGATCTGCAACCGGTTCTGGAAGTCCTTTTTCAAAGCCAGCATTTTTATGATTTGGATAATTCCATAACCGCTGACAATAACATAGGCGCACTCATTAAATCACCCCTCGAACTCATTGTAGGTACGCTCCGGTTTTTTGAGGTTTCACTTCCCGACGAACTTACGGATACCGGCAACCTCTATGACGGAATCTATCGACAGGGGCTTCTGCCACAGGTATTTAAACAAGGGCTTAGCTTTTATGAGCCGTACGAAGTAGCCGGTTATTCGGCCTATCACCAAATGCCGGGATATAACCGCAACTGGATAACACCACATAACCTGGCAAGCAGGTACGATTTTTCCAATCAAATAACAAACCCGGAAGCGCCTCTGGGTTTTACCATCGATGTGTTGGCCTGGGTGGGAGATACCGCCCATGTCTCCAATCCTGCCGATGCGGAGGAAATTGTTACGGCATTGACTACTTTTTTTCTGGCTGTCCAAATTGATGAAGACCGGTTTGATTATTACCTGACCAGGGTATTTCTTGACACCCTTTCTCCACTCGACTGGCAGCATGAATGGGAAAATTATCAAAGTTCCGGCAACGATGTGTCGGTGAGAGGAAAACTCGAAACCCTGTTATTGGCCATCATGCAGTCTCCGGAATTTCAATTGTATTAAACCCGTTAGTAGAAAGCAAAAAAGAACATTATGCAACGAAGAAATTTTTTAAAAAACCTGGCAGCCTCCTCTGTGATGATGGCCGGGTTCCCGTTACGTACCCTTGCCGGCAACGAAGAATTAAAACGCATTGCCGCAGCCGCTTCAAACGATCACGTGCTTATTTTTGTTCAACTGCACGGAGGCAATGATGGGCTTAACACCGTCGTTCCCATCTCACAATACAATGAGTATTATAACCTGCGCCCGAACATTGCCATCCCTGATTTTGGCACACGGAAATACATCAATCTTGACAATACGGTGCCCGAAGCCAACCAGGTAGGCCTGCACCCGGACATGATAGGGTTCAAGGAACTGTATGACCAGGGTAAAGGTACTATAGTACAAAACGTGGGTTACGAAAACATGAACCTGTCTCACTTCCGTGGCCGTGATATTGTCTTTATGGGTGGCGGATACGATGATTATTACCACTCCGGCTGGATGGGACGCTTTCTGGATTACGAATACCCGGGCTACCCGGATGATTATCCGAACGCCACCATGCCCGATCCCATTGGCATTGAACTGGGCAACAGACAATCGCTTGCCTTTCACCGGGAAAATGGCATACCCATTGGTTTTAATGTACAGGGACCGGAGGAGTTTTACAACCTCATCACCGGTGTTGGTGTTGACCCACCAATTTTATTCCCTGATTCCCATGCAGGTGACGAATTGCGCTACCTGATGGAATTTGAAAAAAAATCAAACCAATTTGCTGAGCGATTGAAAAATGTCTATGATAACGGCAGTAACTCCCCCAATGTTGATTACCCGGAAACCTATCCTCTTAATGCTCCAGGCAGGTTCATCAATAACCCGCTGACCGGTCAGCTAAAACTAATTGCCAGGTTGTTAAGCGGCGGCTGTAAAACACGGATTTTCATGTGTCGCATTGGGTTGTTTGATACCCATGCCGAGCAGGTGGAAAAATTTGATTCCACCATGGGTGGGCATGCTGCCTTGTTGTATCATCTGTCGGCAGCCATCAAAGCCTTTCAGGACGATTTGGCCAATCTGGGGTTGGAAGAAAAAGTATTGACCATGACATTTACCGAATTTGGTCGGCGCGCATACTCCAACGCCAGTTATGGTACAGACCATGGCACAGCTACACCGGTATTTTTGTTTGGGCCGGGACTAAAGGGTGGCATTTATGGGACCAACCCGGACCTTACCGACCTGAATAACGGTAACCTGAAATATGCCATTGACTACCGTCAGGTGTATACTTCCATTGTGCAGGACTGGTTTGGTGCTACAGATGAAGCCATGGAAGCCACCCGGTTTAGCGAATGGACCGATAAAAAACTGGATCTTATCGCCGGTGTTACCAGCCGTGGACCTGAATACAGAAATACAGGGGAATCAAAACTAAAGGGTTGTTATCCGAATCCGGTAAGCAACAGGACTACCTTCAGCTTTTTCCTGCACAAGCCAACAAAAGTAAAAATTAAATTGTATGATGTAGAAGGCCGGCAGGTAAGAACCATTGCAGAAGGATTTTATCCGTTTGGGGTGACCGATATACCGGTTTCATTGACTGATTTGCCTGCAGGCTCCTATATTTACCGATTGGAATCGGATGTACTGAAAGCATCGAAGCAATTGATAAAAAAATAGGATTTTTAATAATTAAACTGATTCCCCGGCACTTTAATAATTTCAATTCTTGGAAAGCGCC
>CAZZBU010000091.1:0-6153 GCA_964652315.1 uncultured Bacteroidales bacterium | reverse complement strand
TAATAATTAAACTGATTCCCCGGCACTTTAATAATTTCAATTCTTGGAAAGCGCCCTGCTACCAGCGTTTGTAAAGCTATGGCTAATCCATTGTCGCTGGTTTGGATAAAATTGGCGATTTCAACCGGTCCGCCACTTGCAAAACTTTTGGTTTCGAGCAAATCACCGTTTCGAGCATCAAACACATACAACATCAGTTGATTGGTGGTGGATTGAGAAGCAAAGACCACAGTTTCCATTTCTCCAAAAGTGAGTTGTTTTGCCCGTACTTTTGCATTGGAAGTAAGCTCCTGAAACTTTTCTCCCGGAATGTCCTTTATAGATAGTGTTTGGTCAACCGGGAGGTTGATTTTTGGGATCAAATAGTTATCGCCACCACTGTATTTTGCCATGGCAAAGCTGGTATCGCTCGTTGAAACCAGGGCGCTCAAGGCTCCGGTGTACTGGAACCCATTCAGCAAACCAGTCCGTTGCCCGCTAAAACTGTTGACAAAAATGGTTGACAGGGTGAAATTGGAAAAAGCATTAACAAAGTAGTGTTGTGGAGAATTTCCTGTGCCCACATCACCGGTTAAAAACGGATATTGTTTTTCCTGCCTGGTCAGGTGACTAATCACACGTTCCTCAGCATCGTCAACCACTTCAAAGCTGGCCTCCCAATCAATTGAAAAATTCTGATTCAGCCTTGTCAGGACAGAATTCCGGCTGGTTCGTTCATAACTTAGCAAGAGGATCCCTCCGTCGGCACTTACATCAGTATATAAGGGATAGGTGAAATCATCCAGTGAGGCTGTCAGTGTTACGGCCGAAGATGCCGGATCAACTTGCAACACTTTGGGCCGAAGGGTTACAGCATCCATACATATCACATAATAATTATTGTTAAGCTGAAGGATATTCGGTACTGGACTGACATAAGGGTCCTGCAACTGTACCTCCCATTCAAGATTGCCAGTATTATCCGTTTTTAAAAGATGCCCCTTTGGCCATGCGTAGCTCACGGTATCTCCAATAAAAGCAGAGTATACCAGGAACCCTCCGTCTAATGTCTGCTCTATGTCAAGAGGGTAAAAACGCTCGTCCAGTTTTTGATTATCATAAATTCTGGTAAACGCACCTTCATCCATAATTTCGGCATCCATGCTTTCACAGCTTGAAAGGCCGGCCAGTCCCATGCCCAGAATAACAACAGGAAGCATCATTCTATTTACAAAAAAGCCCTGCATTTGATTTTTTCTTATTCAGTGAAAATAATATTCCAATATTAATCCCAAGATTGTTCAATCGTAAATCATCGATTGCATCATAAGAGCTGCCTAATAGATTTTCATTGCTATACCGGGCTGATTCATTGGTTATGTTACGGATACCATATTGAAAAAATACTTCCCCGAAAACCACAAGGCTGCCAAACTCATAGGCATAACCACCTCCGGCAGTGACAGCAAACTGTGAAGGTTTGACAAAACCGGTGACATCACCTGTTTCTGAATCAGTATTCACGGTGTAAACCCCCACGGAATTGCTTAGTTCCTCCTGTGACACGACTTCTTTTAATACATTCTGACGATGGCTGTACTGACCACCACCAAAAATATATAAGGTAGGATAGGTAGATGAAAAATGATATTTTATCTGAATAGGGACATCCAGGTAGCGGGTAAAATAGGCATGTTGGTAAACCAGGCTGAATGAATGATCCGGATTGCTACTACTTACCCACGTGTACCGGTTGCTGTAACCATATTTAATTTGAGAGAAACCGGGCCGCACCAATAAAAACAGCCGATCCGAAACCCGCCATTGTATCATAAACTGATACTGATGTCCCAGGCTTTTATAAAAGGGATAATAATCTTTTACCCAACTGTTTTCTGCATCAGCATTGGTTGATCCAAAAATGTTATAGGCCCCTAAAACGGTTGGAAAAGTACTGTTGATTCCACCACTGATGCCAACCTGCAATCTGCTTTCATCTGGGGGCCCTCCTGTACGCTGTCCACCGGCTTGTTGAAAATTTAAAATAAACAGGACCAGAATAGGGATTATCCTGAACTTATGAAGTCTTTGTCGGGCCGGAAACATCATTCTTTTGTTGATTGATGAATTTTATTCTTTCTATTAACGGGTACAATTTAAAAATCATTGCGTAAATTTAGACTAAATACTAATAAGGCGCATAACATTTTCTAACATTATCATACAATCTGGGCTGTACCTATACTATCCAGGCAGTTTATACCGCCTTTCTCATTGAAGGGAAAAAAATTTCAATTTAGCATACCATATATTGATGGAATTCAGGATAATGTTATGTCCCGGACCACTGAAATCTCAGTTCAGAATATCAAGCTAATTCAAAGACTACCCCTGTTTTTTGCCTTATGTAACCTTTATCCTAAAAATTATGTTTATTTTTAAGTATCAGAAAAGAGAAGTACATGCGTAGAACAATATTTATTATAATAATAATCCTGTCCTCCGGGATGTGTTTACCGGCAACAGCACAGTCCCTGTTTAATTATCGCGTAGAAACTGTGGAGGAGGCCGAAAAAAAACTCAACACTCTTCGCAATTTAAGCTATGAATACCTTGATAACAACCAGACAAGTTCGCTGAACAAGGTGCTTGACGGGAAAGTCATTCTGGACATGCCGGGGCTTTTTGTGGACACCCTCCGTGCTTTTTATAAGGAAGAGGTTTTACTTTACAGGTATTTATTATTTGATTTTGAGTACTTGTCAAGAGCAATAACCAATGAGCACCTGCTAAAAGCGATTCCTGACAGCAGAGAACGCATACAAATGCTTGTTCCCATGCCGGATGATTTGCTTGAATCCCTGCTAAAAATTGCTATGGGGCAAAAACAAACCATCCTTGCTGCATTAGAAAATACGGCCCTGGCTGATTATCAAAAAGAATTTATTTCTCTGTATTTTGATTATTTGCTTATTCAGTCAGAAATTGAATCATTCGATAAAGAAGAGTTGGTTTCCAGGGCAAAAACATACCTTGAAAAATATCCCCATAACCCCTACACATCTTTTGTTGAAGAGAACATTAATCTGTCATACCGGACTTCTGACTTTGGAATTGGTTCCGGTTTATTTGCCGGGGCGAATGTTTTTACTGAACCCCTGAGCAACCAATTTTCAGGCGGTGTCCCTGTAGGTGGTTTCTTTGACCTGGCATATAAACGCTTGTACCTCTATCTGCAGTTCAATGGCAGTTTTGGAAGCAAAGTCAGGGAAACGTTCACTTATGAGAACGAACCCTGGGGGGATAACACCCGCACAACCATAGCCACTGGCGGTGGATCGCTGGGTTTTACCATCATCGATAAAGAAAAGTATTCCATTACGCCATTTGTTGGCATCAATTCTGTTACAATATCCTCTTTTATCCGTTCGGAGGACCGCGATGAGATAACCTTAAAAGTAAGTGATTTCCCTGTCTTGCATAGTGGTATTAACTTCGATTATAAAATCAAACATCAGGCAAGCATCACCAGTTATCATGAACGTTTTATTGCTGACCATGACAAAACATACTGGAACATCCGTTTCAGAGCAGGATTTATGGCTCCACAATTTAACGCTGATTATCCTGAGCTCGAAGGCAACCTGTTTTATGTTGGGGTGGGTGTGGGTATCTTCACCTTCCCTGCTGTGCAGGTAAAAGACAAAAATGATTATTAACCTTAATTAAACTCCACGCATTACGTATAAACAGGTTGCAGAAACTAGAAAAGCCCATCTTTTCAATGTTCCTGCAGCCTTTTTTGTTTTATTCGGATGATTATTTGCCCGGTATTTGATAAAGTGTTATTTTTATTCAAAATAAATAAAAACAATGAATAAATTAATGAAAATAACAAGCCATGTGCCCATGGCGGATATATTGCACCATAATTATTTGCTGCTGCCTATCCTTTACCGCTTTGACATCCCCCTTGGAGTGGGCGACAAATCCATCAAAACAGTGTGTGAGGAAAACGGGGCCAATGTGGATTTTTTTATTGAAATCGTGAATTCCTTCGGCAACCCTGATTATTTCCCAAAAGATACCCTGCAGTTGTTTCCAGCCAGTGTTATTGTGGATTACCTGAAAAAAACCCACACATACTATCTTGATATTAAAGTACCACAGGTGGAAAGGCAAATCCAGGAACTGTTAAGCAACTGCAAACCTGCAAACCGTAAAAACCTGGAACTGGTTCAACAATTTTTTAACGGATACCGGAATGAATTATCCAATCATATTCAACGCGAGGAGGATCGTGTGCTTCCTTATATTCTTGAAATTGAAGATGCCCTGCAAAAACAAAAAGTATCAGAAGCATTATTAAAAAAAATCCGCACCTATTCCATCGATGATTTTGCTGATGAACATGATAATGTGGAGGACAAGCTATTCGACTTAAAAAACATCATCATCCGCTATCTTCCACCTGTTCAAAACCGGGTCCTCTGCCAGGATATGCTCATGGATATCTTCAGGCTGGAACGTGATCTGAACGATCATAGCCGTATTGAAGATAAAGTGTTGGTACCCAAGGTGAGAAGCATGGAACGTGAGGTATTAAAAATGAAACAAGGGTAATGCAGGCCAAAAAAATTATTATTGGTTCCGGGTCATTTATCTTCAGGCAGGGTGTAATCAGCTTATTAAACAACCTTTTCACAGGTTTGTTAATTAGTGAGGCTGGAAACTTCGAACAATTGCTCAGTAAAATAAAAACCACCCTGAAAGGTACTTTAATTGTGGATGACGGTATTTTTGGGGAGCATGACGTGTTTGAGTTCAGTGATGTCCTGCAGGATTATCCTGGCATTGAAGTACTGATTATATCCCGGGATGAGGTCAGCAGTGAGATACAAAACCTTGATGTGGAATTGCTTTCCATTGATGCGGATCAGCAGCTATTCGAAAAGCAGTTCAGGGAAGGCTTTAAATTGGATCAGAATGGATTTGAAGAACAAAACGCATTAAGCGAACGCGAGATTGACATCCTTAAAAAGGTAGCGCTGGGGCTTACAAACAAAGAAATCAGCGATGCCCTGTACATTTCTCCACATACGGTAATAACCCACCGGAAAAACATCACAGCCAAACTTGGGATAAAAACCATATCAGGGCTTACGGTGTATGCCATGCTGAACAATCTGCTTGGGCCGGAAGACCTGGATCAAACAAAAAAGTAAGCTTTCCTGTTAGAGCATTGCGTTATAAAAAACAATTATGGCACATTCTCATGGGTACATCGGCAGCCAGCAGGGGCTCAGCGAAAAACGGCTGAGCTGGGCAACAGGGTTGAATTTTCTTATTGCAGCAGCAGAGGTGGTTGGCGGCCTGCTATCCAACAGCCTTGCCTTACTGTCGGATGCACTGCACAACCTGAGCGATGCATTTGCACTTCTAATTGCGCTTATTGCCAACAAAGTGAGTAAGCGTAGCACCAGTGAAAAACAAACCTTCGGATACAAGCGCATTGAAATACTGGCGGCATTGTTTAATGCTGTTGTATTGATTGCCATTTCATTCTACCTTTTTTATGAAGCTTTTCAACGTTTCCTACAACCCGAAGAAATCAATTCAACGCTGATGCTTTTTGTTGCAGCTATTGGATTAGCTGCCAACCTCATCGCTGTATTTTTGTTAAAAAAAGACGCTAAGCATAATCTCAATGTAAAAGCAGCTTACCTGCACCTGCTTGGTGACACCTTCTCATCAGTGGCCGTGATTGCCGGTGGGCTGTTGATGTATTTTTTTCAATGGTACTGGTTTGACCCGCTGATTACGGTAATCATAGGATTATATATTTTAAAAGAAACCTGGAGCATTCTCAGGGAAACCATCCAAATCCTGATGCAGGCAACCCCGGAGGAAATAAATTTTCATAAAATCAATAAACGAATGCTAACCCTTCCTGAAGTATCCAACCTGCATCATGTCCACGCCTGGAAACTTACAGATAAGGAAATCCATTTTGAAGGCCATGTGGAAGTCAAAGAAGATTTGCCCGTCAGTAAATTATCAGCCATACGCGAACAAATGGAAAAAATTCTGATGCATGAATTTAATATTGCCCACGTAACCATACAGTTTGAGTACAACGAATGCGATCCAAAGGATTTAATTGCCAAAAAATAG
>CAZZBU010000090.1:9438-16637 GCA_964652315.1 uncultured Bacteroidales bacterium | reverse complement strand
CCGGCAAATCCGGTGTTTTTTGTTACCGGCATATCCAGGTTGGACGACATAACGGCAACCACTACAGCTAAATCAATGCCGGGGTCGATGATTTTCAGACCTCCGGCGATGTTCAGGAATACGTCTTTTACAGATAGTTTAAATCCAACTTTTTTTTCCAACACAGCGAGCAGCATGTTTAGCCTGCGCGCATCAAAACCGGTAGCCGAACGCTGGGGTGTGCCATAGGCTGCCGTGCTTACTAGCGACTGTATCTCAACCAGAAAAGGCCGTACACCATCCACCGTAGAGGCAATGGCCATGCCGGTAAGGTCGTCATGCATGTTGTTGAGCAATACTTCTGATGGGTTGGGCACTTCATGCAGCCCATCCTGCCGCATTTCAAAAATACCCAGCTCGGAGGTGGAGCCGAACCGGTTTTTCAGGGGCCTCAGAATCCGGTACAGGTGGTTTTGGTCGCCTTCAAATTGCAGCACCGTATCAACCATGTGTTCCAGGATTTTTGGTCCGGCCAGCGAACCGTCTTTGGTAATATGGCCTATGAGAAACGTAGCTATGTTTTTTTGTTTGGTAGCCTGAATAAGCCGGTTGGTGCATTCCCTTACCTGGCTTACCGTGCCTGGTGATGATTCAATCATATCGGTCTGCAGGGTTTGCACCGAATCAATGATAATACAGGGAGGCTTTTCATTTTCAAGCGCGCCTAAAATGTTTTCGAGGTTTGTTTCAATAAGGATTTGCAGGTTTTTGTTTTGTTTTTTAATGCGCTCAGCCCGGTATTTGATTTGCTGGGCGCTTTCTTCTCCTGAGATATACAGGATTTTGCTGTGCGATAACAATCCGATTTGTAAAGCAAGCGTAGACTTACCAATGCCAGGCTCACCGCCTATCAATGTCATGGAGCCGGGTACCAGCCCGCCACCTAGCACACGGTTAAGCTCATTTATGCGGGTATCAATGCGGGGATAGTTCTCAGTGGTGACTTCATCCAGTAAAACTGGTTTTACGGTAGTTGAATTCCTTACCGGTTGATTGGCTGCACTGGTTTTTTTTGCAGCGATAAGTTCTTCCTGAATAGTATTCCATTCGTTGCAAGCCGGGCATTTGCCAAGCCATTTTGGTGATTCATATCCGCATTGTTGACAGATATAGGTGGTTTTTAATTTTGCCATGGGTTATGGATTTGGATTGATTTTCCGGATGAGGTTTGTAGTAGAATAGCCTTCTACCAGATCAATGGTTTTAACTTTGCCGCCATTTTGTGTAACTATATCATAGCCAACTATTTCTTTAGCCTTGTAGTCCTTGCCTTTCACTAAAAAATCCGGCTGCACTTTTTTAATCAGTTCATAAGGGGTGTCTTCATCAAAAATCATGATGGCGTCCACAAAATAAAGAGAAGCAAGGATGGTCATTCTGGCTATTTCGTCCTGCACAGGCCGGTTTTCTCCTTTTAACCGCCGTACAGAAGCATCGCTGTTTAATCCAAGAAACAAAAAATCGCCCAGTAATGAGGCCTTATAAAGATACTCAACATGCCCACGGTGAAGGATATCAAAACAGCCATTTGTGAAGACAACCTTTTTGCCCTTAAATTTTAGTTGTGCCCGTAATTGCCTTAATTCCGGTTCGGTTTTGACTACTTTTTCCAATGGATTGATTCTTAAAGCCATCTGATATATTATAGGGGTTAAAAATCGATATAGTTATCCCATGGATGAAGGGAACATTGTGTTTTTCCGGGGGTTAACTTATAAGTGTATTTGTTTCCGTGTCAGGAAAAATAATGGAAGGAGTGAAGTTTTTTGCTTCTTCAAAATCCATTGAAGCATAAGAGATGATGATAACCACGTCACCTACTGCTACCCTGCGTGCTGCAGGACCGTTAAGGCAGACATCCCCAGAGTCTCTTTCTCCTTTAATAACATAAGTTTCAATACGCTCTCCATTATTTATATTCACAATTTGCACCTTTTCCCCGGCAATAATATTTGCTGCTTCCATCAAGGTTTCATCAATGGTAATGCTACCTACGTAATGCAAGTTTGCCTGGGTAACTTTTACCTGATGAATTTTTGATTTTACTACTTCGATATTCATGACTATGCAAAGTTATGAATTATATTGAATATTATCTATTAAACGTACATCACCCGCATGAACCGCAATACAGCCGGTAATGCCCGGTGTTTCTGTCCATGAAGCAACGGGTTGTAAATCAACATCATTGACTATCTCAAAGTATTCAACCGCCAGTAACGGGTTTTTGTTTATTTCATTTACCACCCATTTTTTGGTTTCATCAACGGATTTAATGCCGGGATAATTTTTGGATCCTGACAGGGCCCGAAAAATTTCAGGAGCAGCTTTTCGATATTCCGGAGTTAGGAGCATGTTGCGTGAGCTCATAGCCAGTCCATCCTTTTCGCGCACGGTAGGGCAGGCAATTATCTCAATGTTGAATCCCAATTTTTTAACGAGATGCTTAATGATGGCCAATTGTTGAAAGTCCTTTTTACCAAAATAAGCCCTGTTAGCCGGCACCACCCGGAAAAGCCGGTCGATAATCATAGCCACACCATTAAAATGGCCCGGGCGGTGCTTTCCCTCCATTACATTGTCCAGGCCTCCCAGGTTATAAGTTTCATGCTCCTGCTTACCCTTGGGATACATTTCATCAACTGATGGGCAAAATACTGCACTGCAACCGGTATTGGCGAGCATGTCACAGTCTTTTTGAAGTGTGCGGGGGTATTTTTCTAAATCACCTTTATCGTTAAACTGGGTGGGATTTACAAAAATGCTGGATATGGTATAATCATTTTCTTCGATTGATTTTTTTATCAGGCTTAAATGTCCTTCATGTAAAGCTCCCATGGTAGGAACAAAACCAATACTTTTGTTCTTTTTCTGAAGGGAACGAACCCATTCTGTACAATTTGCGGTTTGTTCGAAAATTTTCATCTTATTAAAAAAATTGGGCGCAAATATAATTATAATACCAATATCCCTATCTGATAAATGCGGGCTTCTGAATGCTTCTCTGAGAAAAATTACGTTAAACGAGAAAATTTTAGTAATTTTGCGAATAATTTTGACCAAAGTTATAATATCGATGGAAAGCGTAAAAGTATTGTTTATTTCTCAAGAAATTACCCCTTATCTTCCCGAAACCGAAATGTCAGTAATTAGTAGAAACCTTCCTCAGGGTATACAGGAGAGGAACAGGGAGATCAGGACTTTTATGCCCAGGTTTGGTTGTATTAATGAACGCAGAAATCAATTACATGAGGTTATCAGGTTATCAGGCATGAACCTGATTATTGATGATACTGATCATCCCCTGATTATTAAGGTGGCATCCATACAAGCTGCACGTATGCAGGTGTATTTTATTGACAATGAAGATTACTTTCATCGAAAACACATCCTTACCGATGATAAAGGAAAATTTTTTGAGGACAATGATGAAAGGGCCATCTTTTTTGCACGTGGTGTGCTCGAAACGGTAAAGAAACTCAGGTGGTCGCCCGATGTGGTCCATTGCCACGGCTGGTTTACGTCCCTGGTACCTTTGTACCTGAAAACATATTTTAAAGATGATCCGATGTTTATGAACTCAAGGGTTGTTTTTTCCATTTACGATCAGGAATTCGATACGGTGTTTCCGCCAAACTTTAAAGATAAGGTAAGGGTTGAAGGAGTGGGCGATGAAGATGTTAAAGGCCTTGATAAAACAGATTATTTTCAGTTAACTAAACTCGCCATAGACAAATCAGATGGCATAATTCTTGGTAGCAAAAACATCAACAACAATGTGGAAACCTATCTGAAATCGATTGATAAGCCGGTGTTAGGGCATCAGAGTGAAGAAAACTACATTGATGCTTATTCTGATTTTTATGATAAAATATTAACGACAGAATTGAATGAATCCTAAAAATATTTTTAAAACCACGATTTTCCGGGCTGTATTTTTCTTTGTTATTTCGGGTATGTTATTTTCACGTTGTGGTGACGAGGCCGGTGTATTTGGCCTTGAAATTTTGCCTGATGATGATAAAGTGGAAGCCTTTTACACGGATACTTTTGACTTAACATTACAAACTGTGGAAACCGGTCCAATATTCTCAGGAAATGGACGATATGGTATGGTTGGAGGATACTACGATCCAATGTTTGGATACAATGAATCTGCATTTGCTGCAGAATTTTTGCCCCTGGCCTATACGCTTGACAGCATTCAGCCTGTAATTGATTCTGTAAAGATAAGTTTTGAAGTAGCCTATGTTTACGGAGACAGTGTTGGAACCATCAGCTTAAATATATATGAGCTAAGGGACAGCCTGCCACCAGACAGCATGTTTTACTCCGATCTGGATATTAACCAGCACAATCCCAGCCTGCTAACCACTGTGGATTTAGCGCCTGAAACCGGCATTAAAACATTTAAACTTGATAATTCACTCGGGGAACGATTGCTCAATTATCAGGATTATAATCTGGATACCATGTATTCCACCAGAAGTAATTTTGTTAAACTATTTTCCGGGCTGTATTTTAGTGCTGAAAAACCAAATCAAAAAGGAAGTATCCTGGGCATTGATTTGCTTTCAAGTACAACCAAAATATCTTTATATTATCATGAGGCAGAAAGAGATACTGTGTCAGGGGTGGTTACCCTGGATACCTACTTTACAAACCCGTATAATACTCAGGAAAGGGTAGTGGAAAACAATGTTAACCTTTTTTCTCATGATTATTCGGATGCCGTTTTCAGCAATCAGCCTGATAATGACAGTGTGGTATATGTACAATCCATGTCAGGCTTAAAAGTAAAGGTTGAAATTCCAACCCTGGATGACTGGTTTGGTTTGGATGAAGGTGTTTTGATCCATTCTGCTGAATTATTGCTTCACCGTGAAGAATTTGATAAGTCGTATCAAATTTTCACTCCGCCCGAGCAGCTCGGTGTACGGAGGATTACCGATGCTGGAGAAGAAGAAAACATTAACGACACCCGGATAGGAACCAGTTATTTTGGTGGAACCCTAAAAAAGGATTATACCTACACCTCTTTAAACATTACACAATTCGTTAGTTCCGTTGTAAATCATGAAATTTCAAACAATGGTTTTTATGTTTTTAGCACATCAGGTAATTCCAGGTACAATTATCAAACGCCAAACCGCGTTGTACTTACTGATGTAAAAAACAGCAATCCGCCAAAATTGAAGGTAGTCTATACACCTGTAGAGTAGCTTTTTTGCAAACCTTGTTTTTTTTGGTTAATAGTAACCGGTTTTAAGCGGTGATTTTATAGTTTTGACATCAAATAAATGAGTCAGTTATGTGTGGAATAGTCGGATATATTGGAAACAGAGAAGCATACCCGGTTTTAATAAACGGACTTAAAAGGCTGGAATACCGGGGTTACGACTCTGCCGGTGTTGCTGTTCTTAATAAGCAGTTGAAAGTATACAAACGGAAAGGCAAGGTTAGCGAACTCGAAGATTTTATTTCGGAGTCTGATATTTCTGGAACCATTGGTATAGGACATACCCGCTGGGCTACACATGGCGAACCCAATGACATCAATGCACACCCGCATATTTCAGAGCAGGGAAATTTTGTAATTATTCACAATGGCATCATCGAAAACTATGCCCGCCTTCGCGAACGCCTTGAAAGCCGCGGAGTGACATTTAAAAGTGAAACTGATTCGGAAATTCTGGCAAACCTAATTGAATACATTTATCTTAAAGGCAAGGTAAACGCTGAAATAGCCGTGCGACTGGCATTGACAAAAGTTATCGGCGCGTATGGCCTGGTGGTAATTTGTAAAAACGAAAAAGACAAGTTGATTGCTGCACGAAAGGGCAGCCCGCTGGTAATTGGTGTGGGTGACTCTGAGTATTTTCTGGCTTCGGATGCCACACCCATAGTGGAATACACTAAAAGTGTCATTTATCTGAATGATGATGATGTAGCCATTATTAAAAAGGATCAATTGGTATTGAAGACAGTACGCAATGATTCTCAAACACCCAAAATACAAAAAATCAACCTTGATATCGGAGAAATTGATAAAACAGGCTACGATCATTTCATGCTTAAGGAAATTTTTGAGCAGCCCCGATCTATCCATGATACCTTCCGGGGAAGGGTAAATACCTTAAATAAAAGCATTCATTTAGGTGGTTTATTTGAAGTTTTACCACAAATTATCAATGCAAAGCGGATCCTTATAATAGGTTGCGGTACTTCATGGCATGCCGGACTGGTTGGTGAATATTTATTTGAGGATCTGGCCCGTATTCCCGTTGAGGTTGAGTATGCTTCGGAGTTCCGTTACCGGAATCCGATTATAAACAAAGGGGATGTGGTAATCGCCATCAGTCAGAGTGGTGAAACTGCCGATACCCTGGCAGCCATTAAACTGGCCAAGGAAGCCGGTGCCACAGTTCTGGGTATATGCAATGTGGTTGGATCAAGCATACCACGCGAGACCCACGCCGGAGTTTATACCCATGCAGGCCCTGAAATTGGTGTAGCCTCCACTAAAGCATTTACTGCCCAGGTTACGGTACTTGCCATGATGGCCATGATTGCCGGTTATGAGCGGAAGACCATCAGTGAGGTAGATTACCATAAATACATTGATGAGCTTTCTGAGATACCTGAAAAGATTGAAAAACTGTTACAATACGATAAAAATTACCTGAAACTTGCTGAGCTTTATAAAGATGCTACAAATTTCCTGTATCTTGGAAGAGGATATTCTTTCCCTGTGGCACTTGAAGGGGCCCTTAAATTGAAAGAGATATCTTATATCCATGCAGAAGGTTATCCGGCTGCTGAGATGAAGCATGGCCCAATTGCGCTTATTGACAGAAATATGCCTGTGGTTGTTATTGCCACACAAGGTAAATCTTATGAGAAGGTTGTCAGCAACATTCAGGAAGTGAAAGCCCGTAATGGTATTGTAATAGCCCTGGTTACCGAGGGTGATAAAGGGCTGTCATCCATGGCTGACCATCTGATTGAAATACCACCATCGATGGAGCCGATTGAACCTTTACTGACTGTAATTCCTTTACAACTGCTTTCGTATCATATCGCCGTGTTGCGGGGATGTAACGTTGACCAGCCAAGGAACCTGGCTAAATCGGTTACCGTGGAATGAACCACCAACAGGA
>CAZZBU010000090.1:2675-9338 GCA_964652315.1 uncultured Bacteroidales bacterium | reverse complement strand
ACCCCGGAATTGTGTCCCCGAAGCTTAAGATTTGGCATTTAAGCTTTTTGGAAGGCCTCTACCGGTTTATATATTGATCTTTATAGTATTTTTCATAATCGCCTGATATAATCCGGCTCATCCATACTTCATTGTCCAGGTACCAGTCAACGGTTTTTTCAAGTCCTTCTTCAAACTGCAATGAAGGCAGCCATCCCAGTTCCTTTTGAATTTTGGTTGAGTCAATGGCATACCGCAGATCATGACCGGCACGATCTTTAACAAAGGTGATGAGTTTGGCCGATTCACCTTCAGCACGTCCAAGTTTCCTGTCCATTATGGAACATAGCCTGTGAATCAGGTCGATGTTTTTCCATTCATTATTGCCACCTATGTTATAAGTTTCACCGGTTTTGCCCAGGTGAAATACCAAATCAATGGCCCGGGCATGATCAAGCACATACAGCCAGTCCCTTACATTTTCGCCTTTGCCATACACCGGTATATCCTTTTTGTTTTTGATGTTGTTTATGGCCAGGGGAATTAATTTTTCAGGAAACTGGTTTGGGCCATAATTATTGGAGCAATTGGAAATAACCACCGGCACACCAAAAGTATGGTAATAAGCCCTGACCAGGTGGTCTGAACTGGCTTTTGAAGCTGAGTAAGGGCTGCGTGGATCATAAGCCGTGGTTTCTGTGAAAAACCCTTCTTGGCCCAGGGAACCATATACCTCATCGGTAGAGATGTGATAGAATTTTTTATTCTCGTAATTATCCTTCCAGATTTCACGGGCAGCATTTAGCAATACCATGGTACCCAAAATGTTAGCGTTGATGAATTCCAGTGGATTGGCAATGGAACGATCCACGTGCGATTCAGCAGCCAGGTGGATGACCCCATCAAACTGTTCTGTCCTGAAAAGATCAAACATAAAGGCATCGTCGGTAATGTCACCTTTTACAAAGGTGTAATTTTCAGCTTCCTCAATGTCTTTCAGGTTTTCGAGGTTACCCGCATAAGTAAGTTTATCAAGATTATATATTTTGTATTCAGGAAATTTATTTACAAACAGGCGAACTACATGGGATCCAATAAATCCTGCTCCGCCGGTAATTAAGATTTTTTTATGCATGTTATTCGTATTTTGGATTTTTAAAAAGCCTTAAATATACTCCGCCATGATGCAATTTATGTTGAAGTATCCAGGAACCGTGCAAAGTTAATAAAGTTGAGTCGTTTATTTCATTAAAAATGTTGGATTGTAAAATGTATTTGTTTGTGGTCATATCTATTTTAGAAAATGATGTTGTGTCCTCCGATAAATTTAAATACCTTAACTCAGTGGTGTTTGGAAAGGCACTGCCAATTTCATATATGGGGATGTTTTCCTTCTCAATATATGAAATCATTTTTTTTCTGAGCCCGTAATATGGCATGTGTGCAAGGGTAGCATCCCAACCGACAGAAATTGTCTCCGGGTATCGCCACAGGTTTCCTGTTATCAATCCGACGAAAAGGAATAAGTGGATATAACTTCTTTTTTTAAAAGCGTATTTGTCATTTATTTTAACTGCCAGAAGGATGAGTAAAATCGTGGCCGGCAATAGGTAACGGTGCCCTACGAGATTCTTATGTATGGTTAAAACGGGGGAATATAATACCATAAACAAGGATACAAACAGCACGATGAATAATGCTTTTTGTTCTTTTTTTCGGAGCAGGTTAGCAATATGCTTTAGATGAATAAAAATAAATATCCATATAAGGATTTTCCCAAAATCAACCAGGCGCCAGGCCAGGATAACCTGGTTTCGTAAAAATTCTTTAAAACTCACAATATCAAAGGAGCCTGCCCATGGTGATTCCTCGTGATATCCTATCCAGCCTTTCCGGAAGTAGTGCAGGATAAGGAAGCCAATGGCAATAATAATACCCGGCAGATAGGGTTTGATAAGGGCAGGGATTGTTTTTAGGTTGAACGCTTGTTTTTTGTTGATGTACTGATAAACAGCCTGTGTGATTAACAGGAGGAATGCCATCATCATGCCCCGCTGACTGGTTAAAATAAGTCCGGTAATTCCAATGGAAAGGAAAATTTTTTCCTGCTTAAGAATGGCATTCACAGCCAGAAGAAAGAAAAAAACCAGCCAGATATCAGGTGAGATGAGCAGCATTTGGGTAGTCAATACCGGATCAGCAAGCAGGATGAATGTCCCGGCCAGAAGCGACTCTTTTTTTAGCGTAAGGTTTACCAGCCTGATGATTTGCCAGATTATTCCCAGGCCAAACGGCAGCATGGCGAAGTGACTGACAGGCAGGGTTTTTCCAAAAAACTCCCAGCAGACTGCCAGGTAATATCCGAAAAACGGAATGTGCCCGCTGTCCATGGTTTCAGGTAAAAATCCTGGCTTAAGGTTGTTTTCGTAAAACCAGTGTGCATGTTTGGACCCAAGCTGCACAGTGTCCCAGAAGAAGATATGGTTTCTGGTAAAAAAAACACAAATGAAGTAAAGGAGTGAGAGGCCAATAAATATGTAATATTTGTTCCATCTAACCATTGAAACAAAAGCTGTTGGTTTATTTGTTTCTAACCTTTTTTTCCCAGTCCCAGGCCGAAAGAAGGGTTTCCTCCAGATCTTTTTCAGCCTTCCAGCCGAGTTCTTCGTTGGCGTATGATGTATCGGCATATACGGCTATCACATCACCCGGGCGCCGCCCCACTACTTTATAATTGAGTTTTTGCCGGGTAGCCCTTTCAAATGCAGTAATAACTTCCATTACCGAGTTTCCTTTTCCTGTTCCCAGGTTAAAAACCTCGTAGTTTTTTTTGTTTTTATCCTTAATTAACCGTTCAATGGCCACTACGTGAGCTTTTGCCAAATCAACCACATTGATATAATCGCGGATACAGGTTCCATCAGGGGTATCATAATCGTTGCCAAATACTTTAAGCTCATCGCGCAATCCAATTGCAGTCTGGGTAATGAAAGGAACCAGGTTTTGCGGTACGCCAATTGGCAATTCACCGATTTCAGCGGTTGGGTGGGCACCTATTGGATTAAAATAGCGCAGTGAAATGGTTTTTAAATTGGTTTCAGCATTGAGGGTGTCTTCTATAATTTCTTCGGCTATTTGTTTTGTGTTTCCATAAGGCGAACTGGCTTTTTTTACCGGTGCTTTCTCTGTAACGGGCAGCGAATTTGGTTCACCATATACGGTACAGGAAGACGAAAACACAAGATTTGGGATGTCATGCTTTCGCATGCCTTGCATAATGTTCATTAGCGATACAAGGTTGTTGCTATAGTATTCCAGCGGCTTTTCTACGGACTCACCAACTGCCTTATAGGCTGCAAAGTGTATGATGGCTTCCAGTTTTGGATATTTCGAGAAAAAAGTTTCTATCTTTTCAACATCGCAAAGATCAAAATTTTCAAAAGATGGGCGGACGCCGGTTATTTTTTCTATTCCATCAAGCATATCAATGGATGAATTGGAGAGGTTGTCTACGATGACCACATCATACCCGCTTTCGATAAGTTCCACAGCTGTGTGAGAGCCAATATATCCTGTGCCACCGGTAACCAATATTTGTTTTCTCATCTGTGTATTTTATTCTTTTTTAAATATTTTTTTTGCCTGATGCCATTGTAAGGAAAACACAAAGAAAACAAAATTATTAATCTAGTCAGGAGAGCTTTTCAATATTTCCACGAAGGAGCCTGTATTTTTGATTGCTTTCAGGACAAACGGCAATGTGCTCATCGTTAAAATGCAACCGGTGTCCGAACTCACTCATCCATCCAATCTGGTATGCCGGATTGCCTACCCAAAGTGAGTAAGCAGGAGTATCTTTGAGAATAACAGCGCCTGCACCAATAAAAGAATATGCACCCAGGGTAATGCCGCAAACCACAGTGGCGTTGGCGCCGATTGTCACACCTTTTTTTACCAGGGTTTTCATGTATTCCGACTTTCTGTTAACCGCGCTTCGTGGGTTCATTACATTGGTAAATACCATCGAAGGGCCCAAAAAGACATCATCTTCACAAATGACGCCGGTGTAGATTGATACGTTGTTCTGTACCTTTACATTTTTGCCAAGCACAACCTGAGGGGAAACAACCACGTTTTGACCAATATTGCATTTTTCACCAATGACACAATCAGTCATTATGTGCGAAAAATGCCAGATTTTTGTTCCGGCCCCTATGGTGCAACCTTCGTCGATAACGGCAGTTTCGTGGGCAAAATATTGTTGTTCCATAAGCTATTGCTTAAAAAATTTTTTAATGTTTTCCGTGATAAAATCAATTTGTCCCCCAGCTAGCTCCGTATGCATAGGCAGCGACAGCACTTCAGTACATAATTGCTCTGAGTTTTGAAGCTTATAGGGTTTTTTGCTGTTATTAGTAAATGCTTTTTGAAGATGAAGGGGCACAGGATAGTAGATCATGGCAGGGATATTAATTGATTCCAGATAGGCTTTTAATATATCCCGCTGATCATTTTTCACCCTAATGGTATATTGATGAAAGGTATGGGAAGAATATGCCACCCGTTTTGGGATGGTCATGCCATTTATGTCCCGGAGTCTCTCATCATAAGCAGCAGCACTGTTTCTTCGAGCATCATTGTAATTGTCCAGGTATTTAAGTTTAACCCTTAACACGGCTGCCTGTATGGTATCCAACCTGGAGTTTACCCCAATCATATCGTTATAATATTTCTTTTTTGAACCATGGTTGGCAATGCTTTTCATGGTGTTAAAGAGTGTTTCATCCCTTGTAAAAAGTGCGCCGCCATCGCCAAAACAGCCAAGATTTTTTGAAGGAAAAAAGGAAGTGCAACCGATGTGGCCAATGGTCCCTGCTTTGCGGGTTTTATTACCAATTTGGCAATCTGTGCCTATGGCCTGGGCCGTATCTTCAATGATGGGTATGTTATGGCGTTCTGCGATATCAGTCAGCGCCTCCATATCAGCACACTGTCCGTAAAGGTGAACCGGAATGATAGCTTTTGTTTTTGAGGTGATGGCTTTTTCAACCTGTTCGGGTATCATCAGAAATGTTTCAGGATCCACATCCACAAAAACCGGTGTTAATCCAAGCAGGGCTACCACTTCAACAGGTGATATAAAAGTGAAAGCCGGTACGATGATTTCGTCGCCCGGGTGAAGGTTTAAGGCCATTAAAGCAATCTGTAGTGCATCCGTACCATTGGCACAGGGAATCACATGGGCCCCGCTAAGATACTCAGAAAGTTCACTTGCAAATTTCTTTACCTCATCACCGTTAATAAATTGAGATGAATCAATAACACCCTGGATTGCAGCATCAACCTCCGGTTTTATTTTTTGGTACTGGCCGGATAAATCGACCATTTGAATGTTTGTCATACGTGGAAATCCCTTAAATCTTTTGTATATTTATGTGTTAGAAATGGGCTAAATTACAAAAATGTTGGTAATTCTTTGATGTTGGAGCCGTCTGATTGATGAATAAACAAGGAGAACGTGGAAAAATTATTATTTTTGACGAAAATTTGAAATGATTGATGTAAATACAGCCATAAAGGAACTTTTGTTAAAACATCAGCGGGTTGTTTTACCTGGAATAGGTGCATTTATTACCGAATACAAGGAAGCAGAGGTTGACAATACCAGCAATACATTTAAACCACCTCAAAAGGAAATCAGTTTTGATTCATCCATTGCCAATGAAGATGACACGCTAATAGCTGATTTTTTTTCGAAATCTTCAAAACTGGATGCTGCCACTGCGAAAGAAAGGGTTGACAGGTTTCTTGCTTCTGTTAAGGAAAAACTGGATAACAATGAACAGGTAATTTTACCTCATATAGGGTCGTTAAAGAAGTCATCGGATTCAGGCAAAATTATTTTTGTGGCTCAAAATGATCGTAATTTCCTGCTTGATGCCTATGGTTTTGATTCCTTTACCCTGGAACCTAAGAAAATTGAAAAAGTGCCAAAGGAAAATCAAGCCCTTGAAGTTGAGAGGAATGCCGCTAAAAAAAGGTGGATATGGATACCGGCTGCTGTTTTAGTTCTTTTAATCATCCTTACAGGGTATGCCTATTTTTTATCCGTGCAAAAAGACATCAGTTTTTCTGAATCCCTAAGGGTACATATACTGGATGTCATTGCAGGTGATGACAACTTACAGGCTGAACGTACCGGCTATACAAAGACGGATACTTCAAGTGTTGGACAGGCCCTTGATGAGCAAACCCGTGCTGAAAATGCCCTGGCCCTTGATAGTGAAAAAACAGTGGTGGAAGATAAATATGCCGGTTACAGCGAGTTTGTTATCATTGCAGGAAGTTTTACCCGGTTTAAAAATGCCGAAAAGCTTAAGGAAAGACTGGAAAAAAAAGGCTTTAATCCATCCATTCGATTATCAGATAACAACTATTACAGGGTTTCATTGATGAGTTTTACCGACCGGGTTGAAGCACTTGATGCGCTAAACAGGCTGCAATCCGAAAATAAAGACTTAAAACTTTGGTTATTAAGTAAATAATTTCTGTTTATTGCATCCATTCTGACGAAGGGAGGATCCTTCGGTTTCTCACTTATTTTAAAAAAGAGATATATGTGTATCCGGCCAGGTTTTAACTGATTACCGAACCGGGCTTCACTTTATCCTCAGGACCAATCAT
>CAZZBU010000090.1:0-2575 GCA_964652315.1 uncultured Bacteroidales bacterium | reverse complement strand
CGGTCCTCATCCTGTTTAATCACTTTCCAGGGCTCGGTGTCAGCCAGGTATTTGTTACCAAGCCGGGCCAAATCCATAAGGGCTTTCAGTGCTTCACGGAACCTGTAGGTTTCAAGGCTTTGTTCTATCTGTTTTTTAAGGATATCTATGCCGGCCAGGCTTTCTTTGTCAAAAGCAGTTAATTCGCCTGGTGTTGGAACCTCGCCATTGAAATATTTATTGGTAAGTACCAGGGCGCGGTTCACAAAATTACCAAGGATAGCCACCAGTTCATTGTTGTTGCGGTTTTGGAAATCCTTCCAGGTAAAGTCATTGTCCTTGGCCTCGGGTGCATTGGCAGCCAGTACATAACGTAACACATCTTCCTTGCCCGGAAATTCATCCAGGTACTCATGCAGCCATACTGCCCAGTTGCGGGAAGTAGATATTTTATCGTTCTCAAGATTTAAGAATTCGTTAGCCGGCACATTATCCGGAAGGATATACGAACCTTCTGCATTAAGCATAGCAGGGAAAATGATGCAATGAAAAACGATGTTATCCTTGCCAATAAAATGCACCAGTTTGGTTTCTTGGTCTTTCCAGTATTTTTCCCAATCCGGGGTTAAATCCTTGGTGGCAGAAATATAACCAATGGGTGCGTCAAACCAGACATACAACACTTTACCTTCAGCGCCATCAACCGGTACAGGAATACCCCAGTTCAGGTCACGGCTTACGGCACGGGGCTGCAATCCCTGATCGAGCCATGATTTGCATTGCCCGTAAACATTTGCTTTCCATTCCTTATGGTCTTCCAGAATCCATTTTTTAAGGAAAGGTTCGTGTTTATCTAGTGGTAAATACCAGTGTTTTGTTTCTTTCAGCACGGGTTTGTTGCCGGTAAGCATGGATTTTGGGTTTACCAGCTCGGTTGGACTGAGTGAGGTACCACAGCTTTCGCATTGGTCACCATAGGCATTCTCATAGCTGCATTTCGGACAGGTACCTACAATGTAGCGGTCGGCCAAAAACTGATTGGCTTCCTCATCGAAATACTGCTCCGAGGTTTTTTCAAGAAATTCACCTTTGTCGTAAAGGGTCCGGAAAAAATCGGCGGCTGTTTTATGATGGGTCGGTGAGCTTGTCCGGTGATAAATATCAAAGGCTACACCAAACCGCTCAAAGGCATCTTTGATGATGCTGTGGTATTTATCCACGATATCCTGAGGGGTCACCCCTTCGTTGCGGGCTTTAATGGTAATCGGCACACCATGCTCATCACTGCCGCACACAAATTTTACATCCTCTCCCTTCAAACGCAGGTAGCGCACGTAAATATCAGCAGGAACATAAACCCCTGCAAGATGACCGATGTGTACCGGGCCATTGGCATAAGGAAGGGCAGCGGTAACTAAATGTCGTTTATAATTGCTCATGATGTACTATTGCTTAATTTTTTGTTTTATTTTCGTAATACGTTGAGCCAGCAAATATAAGGATATCCTGCTGTTTAACGAAACCCTCATGCATTGTTGTTCACAAAAGAATATAAATAAAACATGAGGGCCTGCCAGTGGCCTGTCTGCCAACAAAGGCAGAGCAGACAGGTTCCACAAGTAAATGATTAGTAATGATTTTTTTATCCGTCATAATTAATTAAAAAACAGATTTTTAATCTAATGATATTATTGTGAAACTAAAAATCATCGGACTGGCACTATCTAATAAAAAAATATGGTACATATTCCGGCATGGTTAAAAAAAGGCGATAAGGTGGCAATTACTGCTCCGGCAGGCAGAGTTGAAAAAGGAAGCATTGAAGAGGCTGCTCACCTGCTTGAGAGCTGGGGCCTTGTGCCTTCGATTGGAAGTACGATTGGCAAATCACACTTCAAGTTTTCTTCAACAGATGAAGCAAGGCTGCAGGAAATCCAGGGGTATTTAGAAGATGATACCGTCAGGGCAATCTGGTGTGCCCGGGGTGGATATGGCACCATTCGTTTGCTTGAAAAACTTAATCCAGCAGGTATAAAAAAAAACCCGAAATGGGTCATTGGACTGAGCGACATAACCCACCTTCATGCCTGGTTGAATCATACACTGAATATTGCCTCGATTCATGGGTTTATGCCTGTTGCCATGGGAAAGAAAGATATTGAATCTTCAGTCCAATCCCTGAGGGATTTGCTTTTTGGAAGAAAAAAGGATTATCAGCAGAAAACACATGCACGCTCAATACAAGGGATGGCTGAAGGAACATTGATCGGAGGAAACCTTTCCATCCTGTATTCCATGATTGGTACGCCCTGGGATTTTAATCCTGAAGGGAAAATTTTGTTTATCGAGGAAGTCAGCGAATATCATTATCATATTGACAGGATGGTGCATAGTTTAAAGTATGCCGGCAGGTTTGACGCTTTGAAAGGGTTGATTGTTGGAGGTTTTACTGACATGGAGGATTCACCGGATGAATTTGGGATGGATGTGAAGTCCATCATTTTAAATGCGGTTGCAACCTATGATATTCCGGTGTGGTTTGATTTTCCGGCCGGACATGCACAGCCTAATCTGGCGTTGCCGTTTGGGGTGAATG
>CAZZBU010000089.1:9973-16683 GCA_964652315.1 uncultured Bacteroidales bacterium | reverse complement strand
TTATTAGAAAAACACGTGCAATTTGATAATAATTTGTACGGATTGATAATTTACAGTAATTTTGCACGTATAAATTGATAATTAAAACGACGTGTTATGAATACTAAATTGACATTAACAATTGAGCACACTTTGATTGATAAAGCAAAGAAATATGCAAAAAACGAAGGAAGGAGCCTTTCTGATATTATCGAAAATTATTTAAAAGTAATAATTAAAGATGACAATACCAAGGTGATAGATCCTACACCTATTGCTTCCTCCTTGAGAGGTGCATTTAAAGCACCTAAAGATTTTGATTATAAAAAGGAGTTATCAAAAGCATTATCGGAAAAATACTTATAGATGGATAAAGTACTGATTCATAACGATGTTATCTTAGACTTCTTCTTTGACAGGCAACCTTTTGCAGAATACGCATCTCAAGTGATTGGACTTTGTGAGATTAATCAAATCAAGGGATACGTGACACCGGTAATCTATAGCAATGTTTATTATCTGCTAAGACAAACTGCCAGACATGATAAAGTGATTGAAAACCTTAAACAGTTACTTATGATTACTGATGTCTTATTGATGGATAAAGAAGTTGTCAGTAATGCACTCAATTCAGGATTTAAAGATTTTGAGGACGGGTTACAGAATTTTGCTGCAATGAAAAATGGAGCAATAGATGTAATTCTGACTCGGAATTTAAAGGATTTTAATAAAAGTGAAATTGGCGTTTTGACTCCAGAATCATATATAAAATCAATAATTGCCAGCCGCTAACAACACACGGTATAGTGCATGCGGGTTTAACTTCGTTGAACTCCTCCTAAAGGCATCAGTGGGATGTGATTCATACATTTTGGAGTTAAAAAGTTTGGTATTAGTAATTGACCAAATTTGCATTATCTTCATGCCAGTAAAATAAATAGTAAAACAATGGCTACAACAGAAAAACAAAAAACGCACTTACAATGTATTAGATGCTTTACCGGCATTGTTATTTTTTTCTTTTCCCTGGGGCTGTTTTATAATGCAGTACCGGCAATAGCCAACCAACCCTTAAAAATAAATGCTCCGGAGCATACGAAAAGCAAAGCAGATAACACCTGTAGAGAAAAAACAGAGAAAAAATGGGTAGGCACCTGGAGCACAGCTCCACAGCTAGTTGAGCCCCGAAACATGCCCCCGGACCCGGGTTTGACATACAACACCATAAGACAGGTGGTACGTGTTTCCCTGGGGGGTAAACAAATCCGGGTGCGCTTTAACAATGAATTCAGCACAAATCCGGCTACCCTTAAAAAAGTTGAGCTAGCAGCCTCAACAGGAGGCAGCAGCATTGATCCGGCAACCATCACCCGGCTGAAGTTTAACGGAAAAGAAGAAGTGACCATGGAGGCAGGTACCCTGATTGTTTCTGATCCGGTTGATTTTGATTTAAAGGAACGCATGGATGTCGCCATCACCATTTATTTTGGCGAAACCCCGGCAGATGTCACAGGCCACCCCGGTTCACGGACCACCTCATACCTTTTGGGCGGTGATCATACCTCAGCAAAAAAATTTACAGATGCAGCCACAGCCGACCGGTGGTATGTCATCAACGGCATTGATGTTAAAGCACCAGAAGAGGCAGCTGCAGTAGCAATTCTGGGAAATTCCATTACCGACGGACGGGGTTCGGGTACCAACAAGCAAAACCGCTGGCCTGATATCCTGGCGGAACGCTTACTGAATAATCCTGAAACACAACAAGTAGCCGTACTTAATCAGGGCATTGGTGGCAATTGTGTCCTTCGTTTCTGCCTTGGACCTTCAGCTATTGACCGCTTTGAACGCGATGTATTAAACCAGCATGGTGTAAAATGGCTGATTATCCTTGAGGGGGTCAATGATTTAGGGCAAACACCAAATAAAGAAGCAGCAATGAAGGTTGCAGAAGAATTGATTGGTGCCTACAAACAAATGATAGAAAAAGCTCATAAGGCGGGCATCAAGGTTTATGGTGCCACTATTCTGCCATTTAAGGAATCATTTTACTATGCCGGTTATCGTGAAGAAGCCAGGGAGATGGTGAATGACTGGATTCGCAACAGCGGCCGGTTTGATGCTGTCATAGATTTTGACAAGACCATGGAAGACCCGGAAAAACCTTCCACCCTTCTTCCCAATGTGCATACCGGTGATTTTCTTCATCCCAATGAAAAAGGCTATGAGATAATGGGGAAAAGCATTGATCTGTCGTTGTTTGAGAAATAAATGCCGGTGGGGGGGCAGTAAACAGTAAACGCTAAGAGGTAAAAGTACGACCATGCCTGAATAACGTTGACCGTTTTAGTTAACTATCAAGTAAGGAGTGAACGGTAAGCGGTCAGCTAATTCCTTCTTCCTCCTCTCCCGCTCATTCCTAAATATCAATGCTATACCATGCCCTGATTTATCTACAATAATCCCCATTGGCATAAAAACGCTCGCTGTGCGCAAAGAAAAAATCACTCTCCGCTTTGGCATGCTCATCACTATCAGAACCATGCACAGCATTGGCCTGAATAGAACGGGCAAAAAGCTTCCTGATGGTCCCTTCTTCTGCTTCCTGGGGATCGGTTGCCCCCATCAACCTGCGGTAATCCGGCACAGCATTTTCCTTTTCAAGAATAGCAACCACAACAGGCCCGGATGTCATAAATTCTACCAACTCCCTGAAAAAAGATTTTTCACGATGAACGTAGTAAAATGCTTCAACCTGCTTGGGATGCATACGGGTAAGCTTCATGGCCTGAATATGAAATCCGGCATCGTTAATTAAATGCAAAATGGGGCCAATATGTTCGTTGGCCACAGCCCCGGGTTTAATAATGGTCAAAGTAATGCTCGCTGCCATGTAAGATGTTTTTTTTTTGACTGCATTAAAGATAAGAAATATTTCAACCATTAAAATTCATCAATATCATGAATTTTGCCTGCAGGCATTCTTTGTCATAGTTAAATATAATATCCCGGTTACATTATCCGTTTGAATAATTTTGCCAGCAATTTTACTTCCATAAAAAAAATACGTAGGTTTGTCATCACTCAAAAAATAATGGCAGTGCAAATCATCGATAAAGAAAAAATAAACACTTTAAAAAAGGCGATATACGACAACAACAAAAAAATTGTATTGCTGACACACAAAAATCCGGATGGTGATGCCCTGGGTTCTATCCTTGCCATGTATCATTTCCTGAAAAAATCAGGACAACAGGTAAGCATGGTGGTTCCCAACAAATACCCTGACTTTCTGAGCTGGATGCCTGAGATTTCGAACCTGATTGTGTTTACGGAAAAAGACAAGGCAGCACTTCAACGGCTGAAAGAAGCAGAGTTAATGATTTGTCTTGACTTTAACAGCTTGACAAGGGTAGATCATTTAAGGGATCACTGGGGAAAATTTAACGCACAAAAGGTACTGATTGATCACCATCCCGATCCTGAAGAATTTGCCAACATAGTTTTTTCAGACACCTCCATGTCATCCACAGCCGAATTGGTTTATTACATTATTCAGGAGCTTGATTCCAGGGAAATTCCGGATAAAAAAATTGCTGAATGTCTATATGTAGGCATCATGACCGATACCGGAAACTTTAGTTATAATTCATCCAACCCCAATACATTTCATGTGGTGGCAAGTCTGTTGAAGGCAGGTATCCGTAAGGATCACATTTATTCCTCTGTATATGACAATTTTTCATTTCAGCGGATGCAGCTGCTTGGACTTTGTCTGAACAGCAACATGCAATATTTCCCTGAATACCGGACAGCCATTATCAGCATTACAGCAGAAGAATTGAATAAATATGATTTTAAAATTGGCGATACGGAAGGATTTGTGAATTATCCCCTTTCTATTAAGGATGTTATCTTCTCAGCCTTATTCATCGAGAAAAAAGATCACATCAAGATTTCGTTCCGGTCCAAAGGCAGTTTTCCTGCCAATGAATTCTCAAAAAACCATTTTTCAGGAGGAGGACATTTAAATGCTGCCGGTGGAGAATCAGATCTCAGCCTGCTTAATGCTTTAAAAAAATTTCGCCAGTTGTTACCTGAATATAAGGCACAGTTATTGAAAGATGAAGGATAATATGCGATATATTCTATATTTTATTTTTATTCTTGGATTTTTATCATGCCGGCAGGAGGGAAATCACCTTCCGGAAAGAAAAACCGGTCAATCTGAAGAAACAGACAACTCATTAATTGAAATCAATAAGTTTCTGGTAAAAAAAGATGCCAGGCTCATACTGGCTTATATTGACAGGATGAACTGGGACATGAAAATTGACAGCGCCGGATACTGGTATGAAATTTTGTCAGAGGGAAATGGCCCAAAAGCTCAGCCCGGAAAAACCATCACCCTGGAATATACCCTGCACTTGCTGGATGGTACAAAAGTGTACTCTTCTTCAGAAAATGGCCCAAAAGCGTTTAAAATCGGCCAGGGTGGTATTGAGTCAGGACTTGAGCTCGGTGTGCTTCAATTGCAGGAAGGCGACAGTGCCCGGTTTATCTTTCCTCCTCACCTGGCACATGGACTTATTGGTGATGGAGAACGGATTCCGGCACGTAGCTCAATTGTTTATCATTTAAAGGTCACAGACCTTTCCCCATAAATAAGATTCATAAAACTTCATTTGCGTAGAATTTCAAAATTGAGTATCATTACGTGATTGCTAATAAACCAGGCTTATAATAATATAGCCGGGGTAATTATAAGTTTATAAATATGAATAAACTGACAATATTTTTATCAATAATTGTCTTCTCCTTAGGATGCCGGCAACAAACACCTTACGAGGGTTACAGCGTTTCAAAATCAGGCTTGTACTACAAATTGCAGCGTATTGGCGAGACCAGTAAAAAACCTGAACCAGGGGATTACATCACTGCAGATATCCGCTACCTTACAATGGAGGATTCATTGTTTTTTGAAGGAAGAAGGAAAATTCAACTTCAGAATCCGGAGAGCAAGGGATTAATTCATGAATGTTTTCAAATGTTGGCAGAAGATGAGGCCGCATCCTTTATTCTGCCAGTTTCTGATTTTTTTAACCAATCATTGAATCAGCAAGTTCCCTCATTTTTAGACAGTACGCAAAACATGAAGATAACCCTTCATGTTCATGATATTCAGAGCCAAAAGGAGTATGAACTGGAAAAAGCCGCCTTTCTGAAATGGATTGAGGACTTTGGCGCTTATGAGCAGGAAGTGTTAAGCCAGTTTATAAACCAACAAAACATACCCGTTAAACCCAATGAAAAAGGGTATTATAAACTAATTCTCCAAGAAGGGGAAGGGAAAAAAGTTGCTGTTGGTGATACTATTGTAATCCATTATGAAGGTCGTTTTTTAAATGGGAAATTTTTCGATTCAACCATACGGCGTAAGGAGGCCTTTGGATTTGTTTACGGAACAGAATGGCAGGTAGTGGAAGGACTGGATGAAGCTATCGGCGATATGAAAGAAGGTGAAAAAGCATTGTTTATTTTGCCCTCAGAATTTGCATTCGGAAAAGAGGGGTCCTCCACAGGTATTGTTCCTCCTTACACTTCTGTTTTGTTTGAGGTTGAACTGGTTAGTGTGAATTAAGGCACTAAACGCAACCATTCATTCGTTTTATTCATCTACAGGTATAAAAATAAAAAAAGATGAAGATAGATTTTAAAAAAATGATTTCAGGAAAAGGTTTCCTGGTCGTATTTCTGACTGCCTCAATGGTATTAACGAGTTGTTTTAAGGACGATTCAGAGGAAAAGAGGGCCGAAGAAAGGGAACAACTAAATGAATACCTTACTTTGCTTGAAAATCAAGGCGTTGATGTTGAAAAAGCCGAAGAAGGTTTTTATTATGTGGTGAAACAGCAAGGTGTGAGCGAACCGGCAAATTTTGGCGAGTTCGTAGATATTAAAGTTACGGCACGTGCCCTTCAGGGCGAGGTTTTTGCCACAACTGACCGGGATACAGCTGTGAAATACGATTTATTAAACCCATCATACCCCTATGGCAAAATCAGGTATCTCCTTGGAGAAGGATTCACCAGAGGTTTAAATTACGGGTTACAACTGATGGGAGACAGTGCTCATTACCAAATTATTGTCCCTTCCGATTTAGGATATGGAGGCAATGCGGAATTTTCAAGGATCCCTCGATTTTCAACACTGCTTTATGATGTATTTATGGTAAAAGCCATAAAAGATCCGGCAGGCTACGAACGCAGTCAGATAAACAACTACCTTAGCGAGATAGGTCTTGCACCGGAAGATTCAACAAGTTCGGGACTCTACTTTCAGTGGTTGGAAGAGGGAGAAGGCGTTCAGATAACAACAAACGACGTTGTAAGCATTAAATATAAAGGAATGCTAATTGATGGCCGGGTTTTTGGCGAAACCACAGGCAATGAAACCTTTGATATTGTAGTAGGTTCAAGCAATAACATTGAAGGATTCAACGAAGGCTTGCTAATGATGAAAGTAGGCTCTAAAGCCAGGTTTGTAATGCCCTGGTACCTGGGCTACGGATTCGAAAAATACCAGAACATTCCTCCGTTTTCTTCCCTGATATTTGAGGTTGAAGCAGTGAGTATTGAGTGAAAATTACCATAATAAAATACACTGGAACCTGTTACTAAAACATTTTTTTGTAGCAGGTTTTTTTGTTATCAAAAGGAATTGGGCATATC
>CAZZBU010000089.1:0-9873 GCA_964652315.1 uncultured Bacteroidales bacterium | reverse complement strand
CTAAAACATTTTTTTGTAGCAGGTTTTTTTGTTATCAAAAGGAATTGGGCATATCGTTAATAAATAAAAACCCCGTTAAAAAATATACTAACCCTTTGATTGCTTTTTGGAAGAAATATTCCTGGGATGAAACCGCATGATGGTATCCCTGAGGTATTCCCGGTTGAGATGGGTGTAAATCTCCGTGGTTAGAATGGATTCGTGTCCAAGCATTTCCTGCACAGCCCTAAGATCGGCCCCTCCTTCAATCATGTGTGTGGCAAAAGAATGCCTGAAGGTATGCGGACTGATTTTTTTTCCGAGTTCAGCTTCAACGGCAAGATTCTTAATGATGGTAAATATCATTTCACGGGTGAGCTTATTACCCCGCCTGTTCAGAAACAGAATGTCTTCGCTTTCTTTTTTAATGTTAAGGGTATTCCTGTATTTGCTTCGATAATAGTTAATTTCTTTTATTGCACTTTCCCCAATTGGAACAAGCCTTTGCTTATCACCTTTACCAATGACACGGATAAAACCATCATTAAAATATAAATCTGAAATGCGCAGGGATACAAGCTCTGATACGCGCAATCCGCATCCGTAAAGCGTTTCAATCATGGCTTTGTTCCTGTGTCCTTCAGGTTTACTAAGGTCTAAAGCAGATAAAAGCCTGTCAATTTCTTCCACGGTGAGCACTTCTGGTAATTTTCTTCCGATTTTTGGCGGATCAATCAATGCTGTAGGATCTACTTCTATTTTATCTTCGAGCAATAAAAAGTGGTAATATCCCCTTATGCCGGATAGAATTCTTGCCTGGGTGCGCTCACTAACATGTAATTCATTCAACCAGGCAATAAAACCATTCAAGTGTTTTGCGGTTACTTCCTCAGGTATTAGGGATAAACCATTTAACTCAACATACGTTTCAAGCTTCCGTAAATCATTCTCATAGGCTTGGACCGAGTTCTCTGCCAGTGATTTTTCTAATCTCAGAAAAGCCCTGTATTCTTTGATATTTAAGTCCCAGTTCATTTAAAATTGAGCTAAAATTAATGATTTCAAATTGTATATTCTATGTGATTGATTACTTTTGCAGTTCTTTTTTTTTGGCAAAAAGAACTTTAGAAGCGCGTAAATAATTGAATTTTAGAAGCTAAATTGAAAAGAAATTAATCAATACACTGGTTTTTTATGAAGCGAAAAACAAAAATAGTAGCTACCATTTCCGATCTTCGTTGTGATGTTGACTTTATTCGCCAATTATTTGAAGCCGGAATGGATGTAGCCCGTTTGAACACAGCGCATCAAACCGAGGAAGACACCCTGAAAATTGTAAACAATGTTCGGGAGGTGTCCGATAAAATCGCCTTGCTCCTCGACACCAAAGGACCTGAAATCAGAACCTTGCACGTAGACGGCCCGTTTGCTGTAGACACCGGCGAAGAAGTGCTGGTATACCGCGGTGCTCCTCCATCAGGTGCAAAAGGTCTTTCAACAACCTACATTGATTTCATTGATGATGTGCCGGATAATGCCCAGATATTGATTGACGATGGAGACATCATGCTTGAGGTACAGGAAAAAACAAGGGATTTTCTGCGGTGCACCGCACAAAATGCCGGTACAATAAAAAACAAAAAAAGCATCAATGTACCCAATGCCAGCTTTGCCCTGCCCTCACTATCGGAAAAAGATAAAAAATATGTTGAATTTGCAATTAAGCACGACATCGATTTTATTGCTCATTCCTTTGTTAGAAATAAATATGATGTTTTGGCCATTCAGGAAATCCTGGATAAAAATAACAGCGATGTAAAAATCATAGCCAAAATTGAAAACCAGGAAGGTGTTTCCAATATTCAGGAGATTATGGATCATGCCTATGGAATTATGGTTGCCCGTGGCGATCTGGCTATTGAAATACCTTATGAGAAAATACCTGGCATTCAAAAAAAGCTTATTACTGCAGCTATCAGCAGGAGGAAACCTGTAATCATAGCCACGCAGATGTTGCACTCAATGATTAATAACCCGCGCCCCACACGTGCCGAAGTGAGTGATATTGCAAACGCCATTTACAGTAAAACCGATGCCATTATGTTGAGCGGCGAAAGCGCATTTGGAAAATATCCGGTGGAAGCTGTGATTACCATGTCAAAGGTGGCTAAGGAAACCGAAAAAACACGCAGTGATTTTCATGATGCCCCAGTGTGCATTTTAAGCAGTGAAATATCGGCCTATCTGGCCAAATCTGCAGTACATGCTTCCTTAAAACTTAATGCGAAGGCCATCATAGCCGATACAACTACCGGCCGTACAATCCGGAACCTTAGCGGTTACCGTGGCAAGCGTCCGGTTTATGCTCAATGTTATTCAAAACGTACTGTACGCGAACTGGCACTTTCTTTTGGTGTATTTCCCTATTACATTCAACCAAGTGAAGAACATGAATTTATTTCAAAGGCCCTTGAAAGGCTAAGAAAAAAAGGCAAACTTAAATCAGAAGACAGGATCGTTATCCTTGGTGGTAACTTTGGACGTAACCATGGTGCTTCATTTATCGATATCAGTACTGTAGATAATCTCATAAAATGAGGGTTGCTTATGTTTTATTTTTAGCCTTGTTGTGAACTTTTGCAGATGAGGGTTTCAAAAGAATTAAAAAGGCATGATTTTTATCCATAATCAGCTTTTTGGTATCCGATATTTTGCCCAGATTCCTTACATTTGTGCCATCATTTTTTAGGTTAAAACATCATTAGCATGGCGCATATATTTGAAGAAGTTTCCAGAACGTTCAGTGAATACTTGCTTATACCGGGATTAACCCGTAAAGACTGTATACCTGAGAATGTAAACCTGAAAACACCACTGGTAAAGTTTAAGCAGCATGAATCTCCTTCCCTCCGGTTGAATATACCCCTGGTGTCAGCTATCATGCAATCGGTATCGGATGATAATATGGCTATTGGCCTGGCCCGTAATGGCGGAGTTTCCTTTATTTACGGATCTCAATCCATCGATACACAGGCTGAAATGGTCCGGAAAGTGAAAAAATTTAAAGCCGGGTTTGTAGAGAGTGATTCAAACCTTACCCCGGAGCATACCCTGGAAGATGTACTTAACCTGAATGAAAAAACCGGACACTCTACTATTGGCATTACCAAAAATGGAACCCCCCATGGAAAACTATTGGGAGTGGTCACAAGCAGGGATTACCGTCCGGATCGCGACCCACTCGACCTAAAGGTAAAAGATTTTATGACCCCGTTTGAAAACCTCGTCACCGGCCGGTTAGGCATTAGCCTGACAGAAGCCAATGATATAATTTGGGATCACAAACTAAACAGCCTGCCCATTATCGACAAAGACCAGAATTTCCAGTATTTTGTATTCCGGAAGGACTACGAAGAACACAAAGAAAACCCAAATGAGCTTTCCGACGAAAATAAGAAGTTGGTCGTAGGCGCTGGTATCAACTCACGAGATTTTCAGGAACGCATTCCAAAACTTATTGAAGCCGGTGTGGATATTCTCTGCATCGACTCTTCCGATGGGTTTTCTGAATGGCAGCATGATACACTTAAATGGGTACGTAATACGTATGGTGACAAAGTGAAAATTGGTGCCGGAAATGTGGTTGACAAAGCCGGATTTGATTATCTGGTAGAAGCAGGCGCTGACTTTATTAAAGTAGGGATTGGTGGGGGATCAATATGCATTACCCGTGAGCAAAAAGGAATAGGCCGTGGCCAGGCCAGCTCGTTGATTGACGTAGTGCAGGCTCGCAATGAATACCTCAAAAAAACAGGCATTTACATCCCAATATGTTCAGACGGAGGAATTGTTCAGGATTACCACATGGTACTTGCCCTGGCCATGGGAGCCGACTTCATTATGATGGGACGGTATTTTGCACGCTTTGACGAAAGCCCGACAAAAAAGCTCATGGTAAACAACAGCTATGTTAAAGAATACTGGGGTGAAGGATCCAATCGGGCCCGCAACTGGCAACGGTACGACCTGGGGGGAAATGAAACCCTGAAATTCGAAGAAGGTGTTGACAGCTATGTGCCTTATGCCGGAAAACTAAAAGATAACCTGGACATCACCCTGGGTAAAATTAAGTCTACCATGTGTAGCTGTGGTGCTATTTCGCTTCCGGAGCTGCGTGAAAATGCTAAAATCACCCTGGTTTCGTCTACAAGCATCATCGAAGGTGGTGCCCATGATGTAATATTGAAAGAATCCTAACCAGGTTAACATTTTCAGGAGTAATGGGTTTTTGCAGGTAGAATAATTATTCTTTGTCTTATGAAAATCCTGCTTACCGGAGCTACCGGTTACATCGGAAAACGGCTGCTACCCATATTACTGACGGTGACGCAATGGATTTCTGGCGGGTAATCCTGGCCGACAAAAAAAGCGGACGGTTACTGCTCTATGCTGAAATGAAACTCCCGGGTGAGGCCTGGCTGGAATTCAAATTTGAAGGCAACACATTATACCAGATTGCCACCTTCATGCCAAAAGGCGTTTGGGGAAGGCTATACTGGTACATGCTGAAACCTGCTCATTGGTTTATTTTTAAAAATATGCTGAAGAGAATCGTATCATCAAATTGATGCGAAGAGCCTACATTTCTATCAAAAACCTTATCTTTAAAGCCAGAATTAATACATAAACTAAATCGGATAGAGATGAATTCTTCAAAACTTATTGTAGCATTGTTATTTTTTGCATCCTCAGTTGTAGCACAATCTTTTCCTGAAATATCATCAGCCCAACGATTAAAGAACCTCCAACACCCTAAAGAAAAGGTTGATATGGTATTTGACACTGATACCTACAATGAAATCGACGACCAGTTTGCCTTGGTGTATGCGTTGTTGTCACAGGAGAGGTTTAATGTAAAAGCTGTATATGCTGCCCCGTTTCATAACAAACGATCTTCCGGGCCTGAAGAAGGGATGGAGTTGAGTTATGAAGAGATACTCCGGCTGCTTGACAGGCTCGAGATAGAACCAGAAGGGTTGGTTTTCAAAGGAAGCCGTGGTTTTTTAAAAGATGCGTCAACACCACAGGAAAGTGAAGCAGCCCGCGACCTGGTAGAAAAAGCAAAACAATATTCACCGGAAAACCCCTTGTATGTGGTTGCTGTGGGCGCCATCACAAATGTTTCGAGTGCCATCCTTATGGAACCCGAAATCATAAAAAACATTGTGGTTGTGTGGCTTGGCGGAGCCGGTCACCACTGGCATTCGGCAACTGAATTTAACTTTTCACAGGATCTGCACGCCTCCCGCCTGATATTTGATTGTGGGGTGCCGTTAGTCCAGATACCCTGCACCCCGGTGGTTACCCATTTCCATACCACCGTGCCTGAAATGGAGGCCTACCTGGCCGGAAAAGGAAATACAGCCAAATACCTGTTGCAGATTTTTAAAGAATACAGCGATGATCATTTTGGCTGGTCAAAAGTACTTTGGGATATGGTAGCTATTGCCTGGCTCATCAATGACGAATGGACACCAACAAACGTCGTGCACAGTCCGGTAATTACTGACAACCATACCTACAGCACTGATAAGTCGAGGCATTTCATCAAATACATGTACCATGTGCATCGCGATCCGATTTTCAGGGATTTCTTTACCAAGCTGGAGAAAGCGAAGTAAGTTGAAGACCTTAATCTGATACCTGTTATATTCAATATAATGGCCCAGGTGTTTCACTTTTGCCCTCGATTCTGTTAACCAACGTGACCATGAGTTCGGCATAGCGTCCTCGCTATGTCGCAGTATACGCGGCATCTTGTTGTATGATACAGTTTGGCGTAGCGTCCTCGCTACGTCATAGCCGTCGCGGCATCTTGCCGCATGAATGAAAAATCTAGCAGACCGGAGGCCTTGACTGCAACAACGTAGCGAGGAACGCTACGTTGAACAGGGTTGATTAGAAAATTTCAGTTCAGTTTATTCAACCCCTTCAGGGCTGATAGTTTCACCCTTTTCCTCAGGGTGTCTAAAAAGTCCAATTATTTCAAACGCTTCCAGGTCTTTCAGACGCTGGAAGGTTGTAAATTGAATATTTACACTCGACCTGACAGCGTTAAAAACCTGTCAGCGTCACTTATTAGACAGCCTCTATTCACTTTTAATCCTTTCAGGATAATAGTATAGTTTCAGGCACGAGATTCTTTGATCATCTTTTCTTTCAACTTTTTTAAGAATAATTTAATTAATTTCTACTGAGTACAATTCTTTTAACCCCTGAATTGTATATTTACGGCCAAAAATTCGAATGAAGGTTAGCATGATAAGATTTTTAGCCCTGGTCATGGTGGGATTGGGTGCAACACATTGTAGCGATAAGAAAGAAATTATCACCACACTACCTGTTACACCCTTTGAAAAAAGCAAGGGTAAAGCCACGACCACTTATGAAGAAGCCATTGACTTTTATAAGGAAGTATCCAGGTTATCGGAGAAGGTGAATATTACTGCATGGGGAGAAACCGATGCAGGCATACCCTTGCATCTGGTGACTTATGATGCGGATGGAATCTTTGATCCCACGGTTGCCCATCAGAATAATAAAACAGTCCTCTTCATCAACAATGGCATTCACCCGGGCGAACCCTGTGGCATAGACGCCAGCATGCTTTTAATAAAAAATCTTTTGTCGGATACCACCCTGGCAGCCATGGCTGAAAATGTTCACCTGGCTATCATTCCTGTATATAACATTGGCGGAGCCCTGAACAGCGATACCCTGGGCCGGGTCAACCAGGTAGGGCCCGAAAGCTATGGTTTCCGTGGTAATGCCGCGAATTACAACCTAAACCGCGACTTTACCAAGCTCGACACAAGAAACGCCCGTGCTTTTATCGAAATCTTTCAGCACCTCAAGCCCGATGTATTTATCGACACCCACACCACTGACGGGTCTGATTACCAGCATGCCATGACCTTGATCGCCAACCAGCCGGATGCAGCTGGGGAGATTCAGGGTGCTTATCTCCGCAACCAGATGTTACCCGCCCTTTACGATAACATGGATTCACTCGGATACCCCATGACGCCTTATGTATGGCCCATGAAAAAAACTCCTGACAAGGGCATCCGTGGCTTTTATGATTCACCCCGGTATTCGTCGGGTTATGCCTCCCTGTTTCAATGCCTGAGTTTTGAGTCGGAAGCCCACATGCTGAAACCCTTTGATTTAAGAGTTAATGCAACCCTGGTGTTTTTTGAAGCCATGCTCCAGGTTATGAAAGCACAACACAAAACCATTTTGGAGACGAAAAAAAGTGCCCTGGAAAAGTTTATACAAGCAGATACATACCATACCAATTGGGTAATGGACACGGCCAGGCATTCCATGATTGATTTCATGGGATATGAACCTGAATACATTAACAGTCCGGTTACCAACCTGCCACTTTTGCGGTATAACCAGGAGAAGCCATATAAAAAGTCCATCCCCTATTATGAATTTTTCTTACCCTCAAAAACCATAAACATACCAAAAGCGTACATCATTCCACAGGCCTGGGATGATGTTATTGAGCGGCTGGCAATCAATGGAATCACCTACCACACCTTTGAGCAGGATACCAGCCTGGAGGTTAGCTGGTATAACATTTCCGGTTATGAGACCTATCCCCGCATTTATGAAGGGCACTACCCGCATTACCAGACGGAAGCAGAACCGGTTACCGGAGTAATGCATTTTCGTGCCGGTGATGTATGGGTGGATACCCGGCAGGAAGGCATCCGGTTTATTCTGGAAATGCTGGAGCCCGAGTGTGTGGATTCCTATTTCAACTGGAACTTCTTCGATTCGGTGTTGGAGCAAAAAGAATATTTTGGTGAGTATTATTTCACCCTCCTGGCGGAAGAATATCTGAAAAAGAATCCCGAACTGGCAGCAAAACTGAGACAAAAGCAACAATCCGATCCGGCATTTGCACAAAACAACCGGGCCCAGTTGCAGTTTATCTACGAAAACTCGCCTTACCAGGAACCGGGGTTTATGCGGTATCCGGTGTACCGGGTGGAGGAATAGAATGGTTTTCCCAAAATCGGTGTAAGCGTCTCGTTTTGTGCCCTGAATTCTATTAACCAACATGAGCATGTGTTTGGCATAGCGTCCTCTTTATCAGTCCACCATAACCATTAGTTTGGCCTACCGTTCTCGCTATGTCTTAGTATTCGCGGCATCTTGCAGTAATTGTTTGTTTTATCATCTTTAAAAACAGGCCGGAAGCCTTGATTACACCAGCGTAGCGAGGACGCTACGCTGAACAAGGGAGGCGGCCTTGATATTTTCAAAATATCGTCACAGTTTGGCTCAGCCAGCCCGTCCAGACAAGTTCCATTTCCAGCTCCTGGTTGCTTTTCTATTTTGACCTCTCCCCCGGCCCCTCTCCTGAAATGAGAGGGAGCGCTTAGTTGTTATGAGGGAAACAATGTCTACTGAATTACAATTATATAATTCAGAAGCTCAATATTAAGGTGTAGTAGAAAGATTATACCGAAGATGGCGCAAGCGTCTCGCTTGTGCCCCGGCTAATGGTTACTAATGTTTATACAAATTAATTTTCACTCTCCGGTTTTTTGCTCTGTCTGATGCTGTTTCATTTTCGGTAATCGGGTTTGCTGACCCAAATCCGTAATATGAAATTCTGTTTTCAGAAATTCCCCGGGTTACTAAAGAATCATAAATGGATTTGGAACGGTTTAATGACAAGCCTAGATTATATTCTTTGGTTCCAATATTATCAGCATACCCGTAAATTTCCATGCTAAAATCATAATAGTGGGCCATTATTTCAGCCAATCTATCAATTATTGCCATAGAGGTATCAGGTATAGTATATGAATCGAATGCAAATTCAATGTTTGGGATGAGGTTAACAGAGTTTGAATCAGATTGTAATAAATCAAATTCTTTCTCAGTTACAATAAGTAAATCATCAATAATACTATCAATTTCAAATTTCCCATTCGATACAAAGGATTCTGCCCGCAACATAACCGAGGAATCATAGAACCCATCGCCAACATCAGCAATACAAATTTTAAAGTGATACAATTTGTAAGGGGTTATTTTAAGTCCGGTAGAAAGTTTTGTGGTAAGTCCGTCATATTGCAAGGAATAAGTCAGATTATCTTTTTCCCTTAAATTAAACTTTCTGTTGGATATAAAATAATCAGCATTTTTACCTGAATTAATATTATCCACTGTGATGGGCAAGCCCCGACATTCTGCAATATTGGATTTTGCTCTCGTTTCCAGGTCAGTAATAAAAAAAGCAAAAACATCGTTTACTCCCTTGTTAACATATTCCGGGTATTCCTCTGAAGCAAAAACAAATTCAAAAGAGATACTGTCTGTATTTGCTTCAAAATCAAACTCAAGGATGGTTGCATCAAATGTTTCTCCGTTCGCGAGTAACTCAAGTTCAGCATCGCCCTTAAAATACCGATTTACACCGCTGTTGCTTTTATTATTCGGGCCTATGGCATCATGCACATCCCCGGTGGATAGGATAATTCCTTTGTCAATTGGAAATTCACGGACTCTGTTATTAAAAAGGCCGATTGATCGTCGGTTGCCAGTGTATTTAACCTTTGAAACTTTAATTTCAGCCTCATCTTTAATAAAGGTTTGCACAACAAGGTTCATATTGCTGACTGTATCCACAAAAAACTGTGCATGAATAGTTGAGCAAATTACTATCAAGAAAAAAAGCAGGATGGGTTTCAAATCGATTGTTTATTAAATTTAGCACTTATCAAGGTTTCAAGCCTTTCGTCCAACTCATTGATGGATAAATCCTGGCCGATGATAATCCCGGATTGATCAATTAAAAATGTTGAACCG
>CAZZBU010000088.1:0-16713 GCA_964652315.1 uncultured Bacteroidales bacterium | reverse complement strand
CATTGAGCTATCCACTTTTTTTTCGTAATTTGGCACAATTTTTATTGTCAAATTGATTTTTATTTCGGTAAAATAAGTCTATAAATTAATCGTTTAACACCTATACTATAAAACCTTATGTTATGAGGAATACAATTATCCTATTATTCGCAGGGATGCTTTTTTCGCAGATTATCTTGGCACAACCAACCGGTGAAATATTAATGACCATTGGTGACGAGGAAATAACATCCGCAGAATTTCTCAGGATTTACAATAAGAATAATTCTATTGAAAACCAGATTGACCCGAAATCCATGGAGGAATACCTGGATTTATTTATCAACTTCAAGCTAAAGGTATTGGAAGCAGAAAGCCTGGGAATGGATACCCTGCCTTCGTTTAAGCGTGAACTTGCCGGCTATCAGGAACAACTCACAAAACCCTACCTGCGTGATGACAGCTATGATGACCAACTGATAAAGGAGGCTTATGAGCGCACAAAACAAGAGGTAAACGCCAGTCATATCATGATAAGGCTTGACGAGTTTGCCCCACCGAAAGATACGCTTGAAGCATATAATAAAATCATGGCCATCAGGGATCGGATTTTAGGCGGGGAAGACTTTGAAAGTGTGGCCCGTGCTACGTCAGATGACCCCTCTGCCAAGCAAAATGGAGGCAACCTGGGCTATTTCAGCGCTTTCAGAATGGTATACCCTTTTGAAAATGCGGCTTACAACACACCGGTCGGTGATATTAGCATGCCCGTACGCACCCGTTTTGGGTACCATCTGGTAAAAGTTAATGACAAAAGGCCCTCGCGCGGAAAAATACAGGCCGCCCATATTATGGTTGCCACACCCCAGGGTATGACAGCTGCCCAGATCGACTCAGCAAAAAGCAAGGTGGAGCGCCTGCAGCAACGCCTTGAAAACGGAGAGGATTTTCAGGAACTGGCCCGTCAGTATTCCGATGATAAAGGTTCGGGACGGAACGGAGGCATCCTGCCTACATTTAGTTCAGGGCAAATGGTGCCTGAATTTGAAGATGCTGCTTTTAGTCTTTCAAATGATGGTGAAATTACTTCTGAGCCGGTAAGAACGCAATATGGCTGGCACCTGATTCAACGCATATCAAAAGAGGATATCCCTGAATTTGATGAAATAAGGGGAGAACTGGCAGAGAAAGTACGCCGTGACCAACGTAACAAAGCGGGACAGGATTCCTTCATCGCCAACCTTAAAGAAGAATATAATTTCAAAGTCAATAAGGAAGTGCTGGCTGAATTCTACACCCTGGTTGACAGCAGCATTTTCAATAAAAAATGGACCCCTGATTACTCTGAATTGAATCAAACCCTTTTCGTGCTGAATGGAGAAAGCTATAACCAGGACAGGTTTGCAGCATACCTTGAAAGTCAAAAACCTTCAAGGCCGGTTGCAATACCGGTTTATGTTGACATGCACTTTGACCGGTTTACCGAAGAGGAAATTATTGCATACGAAAAAACCAGGCTACCGGAAAAATATCCGGAATATCGCTACCTGATGGAAGAATATCACGACGGAATCCTGCTGTTTGATCTTACGGACAAACTTGTTTGGTCAAAAGCAGTGCAGGATACAGCGGGACTTGAGGCTTTTTACGAAAAACATAAATCGGATTATTTATGGGGCGAACGGGCCGATGCCGTAATTTTCACCCTTGAAAATGAACTATACCTGAATGATCTTCAAAAAACATTGAAAAAAGCGCTCCGAAAAGGATTTAGTCCTGAAAAAATAAAAACCATGGTTTGTGATACTTCCGATTGCCTTACCTTCGACACAGGATTATATGAAAAAGGTGATAACGATATGGTTGATCAACTTTCGTGGGAAAAGGGTATTGGGGATCCTGTTAAAACCAATGAAACCATTAAAATAGTGTATATCAGCCAGGTTTTACCACCTCAACCAAAAGCGTTAAGCGAGGCCAGAGGCATTATTACCTCAGATTATCAAAGCTATCTTGAAAAGCAATGGATAGAGAAGCTGCGTGAAAAATATACCATAAAGGTGAATGAAGATGTATTGTCCAAAATAAAACAAGATTAATTCATTTATCATGAGAGTTTTACAACTATCTATATTTATTGTTCTTTTAACAGGCTGCCAGTTTCTTTCAAACACAATGAAAGAAGAAAAGCCGGTAGCCCGTGCACATGATAAATATCTTTTCCCGTCTGATCTGAAGAACCTGGTGCATGACGATATGAGCAAAGAAGACAGTATTCAGGTTGTCCAAAACTATATTGACCATTGGGTAAGGACACAACTCATGATGCGTAATGCCGAGCTGAACCTGGCTGAAGAGGAACAAAACCTGGAAAAACAAATCGAAAATTACCGGGCTTCTTTGTTAATTTACAGATACAAGCAGCACTTGTTAAATCAAAAGGTCGATACCATCATTCCTTTTGGTGAAATAAAAGCCTATTACGAAGAAAATCCATCGAATTTCCTCCTTAGCGATGATATTGTAAAAGCTGTTTACGTAAAGGTCCCTTTAAATGCACCACAAATCTGGAATTTACGTAGCTGGTATCACTCAGAAGATGTGGACGATATAGCAAGACTGGAGCAGTATTGTTTTGAACATGCTGAAGAGTACACCTATTTTGATGATGACTGGGTTTATTTCAGGGATATAATTCAAAAAACTCCCAGAGAAATCGATGACACAGAACGGTTCCTGCGTTACAATACCAGGTTTGAAGCCCGCGACACTGCTTCCATTCATTTTGTATCTATCCGTGATTATCGCCTTGCCGGGACTACCGCCCCACTGGTGATGGTGCAGGATGATATAAAAAATATTTTACTGAATAAACGAAAGCTCAGTTTTGTCAATGAATTGGAAAACAAAATCTACAGGTATGCACAAAATCACAATTATTTTGAAATATATTAAAACAATGTGCACCTTTGCATCTCGAATAACAAATGATAAATAACGAACAAAAGAAATGAATAGATTTTTCATCACCATACTTTCCGTTTTATTATTAAATGTCTGTTTTGTTTACGCTCAGTCCGAACAGGAATCCGTAGTGGTCGACAAGGTGGTGGCTGTTGTAGGCCGCAACATCGTTAAACTATCCGATGTGGAGTCCCAGTTTTATCAGGCCATGTCTCAGGGCGCAGTGGGTAAAAGTGCTGATTTGAAATGCGATGTATTTGAAGAATTGCTAACCCAAAAACTACTCATTAACCAGGCACGGATTGACAGTCTGGAAATTACAGAAGCTGAAGTAGAAATGATGCTGGAGAGCCGCCTTGATTTTTTCATTAATCAGATTGGTTCGCGTGATAAGCTGGAAGCTTATTTCAATAAATCCATCATTGAAATTAAAGAAGATATGCGGGATCCGATACGGGAGCAAATCCTTGCCGATCGAATGCAGGGAGAAATTGTAGGTGACATTAAGCTTACGCCTTCAGAGGTACGCTCGTATTTTAACTCCCTGCCAAAGGACAGCATACCAGAAGTTGATGCTACAGTTCAATTGCGGCAGATAGCCATTTATCCGCCTGATAGTGAAGAAGCAATTTTTGAAGTACGTGAGCGACTGTTGGATTTAAGGCAACGCATCCTTAATGGTGAAAATTTTGCTACCCTGGCGGTGTTGTATAGCGAAGATCCCTCTGCTGTTCAGGGCGGTGAACTGGGTTTTATGGGAAAAGGCTCTCTTGATCCGGAATATGCAAAAGCAGCTTTTGCTTTGAAAAAAGGTGGTGTTTCAAAAATTGTAGAATCAGATTTTGGTTATCACATCATACAATTAATCGATCGTCAGGATGATAGGGTAAACACAAGGCACATACTTATGAAACCCAAAGTATCAGCTGAAGCCTTGGAAAAAGCAAGGGCAAGGCTCGACAGCATTGCTGAGCTTATTCATAACGATTCATTGAGCTTTGAATATGCTGCAGCATATTTTTCAGAAGATGAAGACAGCCGCCTGGCAGGGGGACAGATGATAAATAACAATCCTGACCAGGCTAATCAATATGCCGGTACGCCCAAATTTAAAATGGAACATCTTGCTCCTGAAGTCTTTCAGGTTGTACGCGAAATGGAAGTGGGCCAAATCACTGAACCTATAGAAACAGTGGACAGAACAGGTAAAAAAGTATATAAGATCTTTATGCTGGAAGACCGTACTGATCCTCATTTGGCCAATCTTGATCAGGATTATAACCTCATTAAAAACATGGCCATGGGAACCAAGCGAGAGGAAGTAATCGGTGAATGGATTGAAGATAAAATAAAAACAACGTATATCAGCATCGATAACAGCTTTGCAAACTGTAACTTTACAATAGATGGTTGGTATAAACAAGACTAACCAAAGATTATGAAGTTTTTAGGCATCAAGACTATCATTGTTTTCACAAGCCTTTTTCATGTGCTGACCCTGGATATTTACAGCCAGAAAACCAGGCGCATTTCCTATGAAGCCAATATCATTGAGATGAACACCCAAATAGCGGGTGGTGCTTATCGTTTGCTGGGTGATGTGGTTTTCAGGCATAAAGGCACCATCATGTACTGCGACAGCGCCTATTATTACCGGACAGAAAACTCCCTTGATGCCTTCAGTGATGTTTTCATTAACAGAGGTGATACAACCAGGCTTTATGGCGATTTTCTGCACTACGATGGCAACAGGGAATATGCCGAAGTGCGTGACAATGTCCGCCTCATTAACAAGGAATCCGAACTGGTTACAGATTATCTGGATTATGATATGGCTAACAATCTTGCTTATTATAAAAACGGGGGTACCCTAACCAGTGAGGAAAACATTCTGGTCAGCCTGGAAGGTTATTATCATACAGATACAGATGTGGCGCATTTCAGGGACAGTGTGGAAATAACCAATCCAGATTACATCATCCTTTCCGATACCCTGGTTTACAAACTGGAACCGGAAATTGCTTTTTTCCACGGCCCCACACAAATTATTGGTGACAGCAATTACATCTATTGTGAAGACGGATGGTATGATACAAAGCAGGATATTTCCCAGCTGAATAAAAATGCCTATATGCAAAGCAAGGAATACATCATTAAGGGCGACAGCCTGTATTACGACAGAAATAACGGTTATGGACTGGCTACCGATTATGTTGAAATAATTGATACCATCCAACATGTGATCCTTGCAGGAAAATTTGGGGAATACTACGAAAGCTCCGAAGAAGCCCTGCTTACAGACAGTGCCATGATGGTTCAGGTTGAGAACGGTGACTCCCTCTTCCTGCATGCCGATACCTTGCGTTCGGACCTGGATACCACGGGGCAAAAAATTGTAAAGGCTTTTTATCAGGTGAAATTTTTCCGCCCCACCCTTCAGGGAAAATGTGATTCCCTAACTTATGTTTTTCGCGATTCAGTGATACAGATGTTTAACCAGCCTGTGCTGTGGTCCGAAAACAGGCAATTAACTGCAGATTACATAGAAATATATACCAAAGATGAGCTGGTAGATAAGATGGTTATGGAAGATAATGCCTTTATCAGCATGATTGATGATTCATCCACAGAGAAATACAATCAGATAAAGGGAAGAACAATCAATGGTTATTTCAGGGAGAATATGGTATACAAAATTGATGTGTTGGGAAATGCTGAGGCTGTTTATTACCCGAAAGATGATGAGGAGTATATCGGTCTTAACCGCGCGGTAAGCTCTGAGATCACCATATTCATTGAAGAAAAAACCATTCAGAAAATCAAATTCCTGACCGATGTATCCGCTACACTCCACCCGATAAGTCAGGTAAGCGAAACGGAGAAATTCCTGGATGGATTTCAGTGGCTTGACAACCTAAGGCCCAATAACAAATACGATATCTTTGTCTGGCCCTAAACCAATCAACGAGTATTCTCGTGGTACTTTAGGAAGAAAGGGATGTCTTAATCATTGACGAAAATTAGCCTAATCCTCCTGGTTATTCATTATCTTCTGATCAGCTTTGTTTCGAAGATACTCGAAAATGGCCACTTGTGAGCGCAGATCTTTCCCATCTAAAGGTTCACGTTTAAGATTTGTCATTTTCTCATCAAGCAGCCGGCCTTTCACATTATCCCTAAGCTGAATGTTAAGTATGTCAAGCACTTCTTCTTTTATCCGTTCATCCTTAATCGGAAAAACACACTCAATACGCCGGTAAAGATTCCGCTTCATCCAGTCAGCCGACCCCATATAAATGGTGTTTTTACCATTGTTATAAAATACAAACACCCTGGCATGTTCCAAAAAACGATCGACAATACGGATAATACGGATATTCCTGCTATACGGTTGATTGGGCATGACACAACAAACACCCCGTACGAGAAGATCGATTTTCACTCCGGCCTCACTGGCTTCATATAGTTTGGTTATCGTAACAGGATCCTCCAGCCCATTCATTTTCAAAAGGATGTAACCCTTTCGTCCCTGCCGTACATTTTGGATTTCTTGGTCGATGAGTTTTTTCATCTGATCCACCAGATTAAATTTTGCAATCAATAGCTGATTGAAATCAACATTGATGGATTGATCCTGCAGGTAATTAAACAGCTTAAGTAAATCATCAATAATCCCTTCATCCACAGTAAATAACCCATGATCACCATACAGACGGGCCGTTTTTTCATTAAAATTACCTGTACCAAGAAATGCCAGGTATCGGGGTTTATTTTCATCCGAGGGTTTTCGTGTAACGAGGGCAACTTTTGCGTGTACTTTTAATCCCGGAATGCTATAAATGATTTTTATGCCGGCCTTTTTCATCTCACGGGCATATTCCAGGTTGTTTTCCTCATCGAACCGTGCTTTTAGCTCAACAAAAACGGTGACTTTTTTGCCATTCAGCGCTGCGTTAATCAAAGCATCTACAACAGCAGATTTGCTTGCTACGCGATACTGGGTGAGTTTAATTTCTTCCACCGAATCATCGATTGCCGCCTGATTAAGAAAAGTAATGAAGTAATCAAATGACTGATAAGGAAAATGTAACAGATAATCCTGTTGCTCAATGGCATCAAAAATATTTTTAGCCTCATCAAGACTGGTTACACGCAAAGGTGTAAATTTTTTATGTTCCAACTCAGGTGACACAGGATTCGGAAAGTTGAAAAAGTCCCTGAAATTATGGGTCCTTCCCCCCTTGACCTGAATATCACTATCAATGTTAAGGGTTTCCATGATAAACTGCAGGGCATTTAACCCCATGGCAGCATCATATTGAAACCTGTTGGCAGCCCCAATTGCCCTGCGGGTTTCAAGATTCTCAATCAATTCAATCAAATCATCCCCGTCATAGTCCTCATATTCCAAATCGGCATCACGTGTAATCTTTATCGGATGCCAGGAGTCAACAAAAAACCCGGGGTATAATCTATTAATAAACAACATGATAACATCCTCAAGAAACATGTAATAATGTTTTCCCGGCGTTTCTGATGGAATATCAATAAATCTGGATATACCATGGTCTGTAGGGATTTTAATCAATCCATAAGTGGGTCGTTTGCCTTTTCTGAAGGTTTTGTACATCCTGGTTTTGGTGTACATCTTAAGCACAAGATACACATGACTTGTTTTTAGAAATGGTTTTACCCGGTTTTTAACCAGTACCATAGGCTGCACAGCAGTAAGTATTTCATGGCTGAACACCTGAGAAATATATTTTTCCTGCTTTTCGGTAATCTCATCCTCGGCACGTAACAAAATGATTCCGTTCTTTCGAAGCTCCGGAATGATTTGACTGTAAAACAAATCATTAAATTCTTTTTGATGCCGGCTGACTATATTATTAATCTGCCGAATAATGTCAGCAGGTTCTTTTTCAACAACTTTTGGATGGCCATCGGGTAACTCACGCAACAAACTCCGGTAATAACTTACACGTACCCTGTAAAACTCTTCCAGGTTATTGGAGTAAATAGCTAAAAATTTAATTCGTTCATACAAGGGTAACGATTCATCATACGCTTCTTCAAGGACCCTGTAATTAAAAGAAAGCCAGCTAATATCACGATTGAAAAACTTATATTTGCTCATACCAGAATGCTTCTACCAATTATACTAATTATCCCCCGCCACAAAACAATGTTTAGCAGATATTAGGTTTTGTGTAAACCTGTAAAAACTTTCGGCTATTTTCAGGTTTAAGGCATGCAAAGATAATGCATTCCGGAGTAATAAACACGTAATCTGTTAAAAACCACCCGAATCAACCTTGAAAATCAAGCATTTAAAACCTAATCCGGACTGGGCATGAAATCCGTTAGACAACCTATTCGATTACCTTTAGCTCCTTTCCGATCTTAATAAAAGCCTCAAGGGCCTTGTCGATGTGAGTACGTGAATGCCCGGCTGAAAGCTGAACCCTGATGCGTGCCTGACCCTGTGGGACTACAGGATAATAGAACCCTATCACATAAATGCCTTCGGCCAGCAGCCTCTCAGCAAAATCCTGCGACAATTTGGCATCATAAAGCATAATAGCTACAATAGCCGATTCTGTAGGTTTAATATCAAATCCGGCTTTTTTTATTTCATCCTTAAAATAACGCGTGTTTTCATGCAATGCATCCTGTAACTCATTGGTCTCATCCATCATTTCAAACATGCGGATACCGGCGGCTGCGATTGAGGGAGGGAGCGAATTCGAAAAAAGATATGGTCTTGACCGCTGACGCAACATCTCAATAATCTCCTTATGGCCTGTGGTAAACCCACCAATGGCGCCACCAAATGCTTTGCCCAATGTTCCGGTAATGATATCCACCTTGCCGCGTAGGTTGAATAACTCAGTAACTCCACGCCCGGTTTTACCCACAACACCGGCCGAATGGCATTCATCAACCATGACCAGGGCATCATATTTTTCTGCAAGGGCACATATCTTATCCAGGGGGGCGACATTTCCATCCATAGAAAATACACCATCCGTAACAATGATCCGAAACCTTTCTGCAGATGCCTGTTGTAGCTGCTTTTCCAAATCCTCCATATCTGCATTGATGTATCGGTAGCGTTTGGCTTTACAGAGGCGTACACCGTCTATGATGGATGCATGGTTCAATGAATCAGAAATAATGGCATCTTCGGCTGTCAGCAAGGGCTCGAAAACACCACCATTGGCATCGAAACATGCGGCATACAAAATGGTATCTTCTGTACCGAAAAAATCAGCTATTTTCTTTTCCAGAGTTTTATGCACATCAGTGGTACCACAAATAAAACGTACCGAAGACATGCCAAAACCATGCGAGTCCAGCGCATTCCGTGTTGCTTTTACCAACTCCGGATGATTGGATAACCCCAGGTAGTTATTCGCACAAAAATTTAATACCCTGCTTCCATCCTGGAGCGTAATCTCAGCCTGTTGTGGACTGGTAATGATACGTTCTTCTTTATACAGTCCGGCTTCCCGGATATTTTCCAGTTCCTGTGCCAGGTGTAATTTCATTTGTCCGTACATAATTATTCTTTTTTTTGGTTCATTCCTTTGTTAGTCAGCTTTATATTTCCTGCCTATCTCTGTAAGCATAATTTCCGTTATACGTTGTAAATCATATTCAGCCTTCCAGTGATCATTGCTCCTTGCAATGCAGTCGTCAATGCTTCGTGGCCAGGATTCGGCAATCTCCTGACGAAAATCCGGTGCATACGATATGCTGAACTCCGGGATATGCTTTTTGATTTCCCTGGCAATCATTTTTGGCGACAAGCTTAATCCTGTAATGTTGTAAGCCGAATGTATGGTTATTTCATCGCGGGGTACCTCCATAAGGGCAACAGTAGCTTTGATGGCATCGGGCATAAACATCATTGGCAACATGGTGTTTTCCTCAACAAAACAAGTGTATTTATTGTATCTGACGGCATCATAGAACATTTCCACAGCCCAGTCTGTTGTGCCTCCGCCGGCTTCTGTACGATAGCTGATTAACCCGGGGTACCTCAAACTACGCACATCAATACCATATTTTGCAAAGTAATATTCACACCAACGTTCACCGGCGAGTTTGCTTATGCCATAAACAGTTGTCGGCTCCATTACTGTGAGTTGTGGGGTGTTGTCCTTAGGAGTGGTCGGGCCAAAAACCGCAATGGAACTCGGCCAGAACACCTTTTTAACATCTTCTACCAGTTTGGCTACCTCCAGAATGTTCATAAGGCTTTCCATGTTGATATGCCAGGCCTGGGTGGGAAGTTTCTCTGCATTTCCTGACAACACAGCTGCCAGGTGATAAATCTGGGTAATTTTGTGGCGGATAACAAAATGAATCAGGTGTTTATCATCCATAACATCCAACAAGTGAAACGGTCCGCCGGCCTTAAGTTCAGGTGGTACATCCTTAATATCAGTTGCAAACACATGTTCGTTACCATAAACTTTTCTTAACTCCGGAACCAGTTCGGAACCAATTTGTCCGGCAGCGCCAATCACCAGAATGTTATCTTTCATAAGATGAAGTATATTTTTTTCAGATTTACACTCAAAATTAACGTAAAACCCTACCTGAAAAAATGATATCATGCAGCAATTCTGCTGCTGAATGTCCTTTCAAAGCACGATTGTTTCTTTATCTTTGCAAAAATATTTAGCATTATGAGTCCACAAAACGTTCGCGTACGATTTGCCCCAAGTCCAACTGGCCCACTACACATGGGTGGTGTTAGAACAGCCCTTTTTAACTATTTGTTTGCTAAAAAAAACAACGGTACGTTTATCCTTCGCATTGAAGATACCGATCAAACGAGGTATGTTGAAGGGGCAGAAGAATACATCATGGAATCGTTGGAATGGTGTGGGCTGAAATTTGATGAAGGCATCCGTGAAGGCGGTAGCTATGGCCCTTACCGGCAATCGGAAAGAAAAGACATTTATGCCAATTATGCACAACAGCTCATTCAGGAAGGAAAGGCATACTACGCTTTCGACACCCCAGAGGAACTGGATAAACTGAGGGCAGAAAGCGAGGATAAAGGAAAGACTTTTTCTTATGACCAGCATACCCGGTATCAAATGAATAATTCGCTGAACAAACCAGATGATCAGGTGGCCGGACTGCTTAAAGAAGGAACCCCCTTTGTCATCCGGTTTAAAACACCGGAAAATGAAACCCTGGAGATGCAGGACATCATCCGCGGTAAGGTAACGGTAAATACTGCCACCCTGGATGATAAGGTACTGGTAAAAGCCGATGGATTGCCTACCTACCATCTCGCAAACATTGTGGATGACCATTTAATGGAAATATCCCATGTCATACGCGGAGAAGAATGGTTGCCATCCATGCCCTTGCATGTATTGCTTTATCAGGCTTTTGGCTGGGATGCCCCACAATTTGCCCACCTTCCACTCATTTTGAAACCTACAGGCAAAGGAAAATTAAGTAAACGGGATGGAGATAAAATGGGATTTCCCGTGTTTCCGATTGAATGGAAACCAAAAAGTGGAGAACATGCCATGGGGTACCGTGAAGAAGGTTACTTCCCTGAAGCATTTATCAACATGCTGGCGCTGCTTGGCTGGAACCCTGGCACAGAACAGGAATTGTTTTCCATGGATGAGTTAAGCGAAGTTTTTTCACTGGAACGTGTGGGGAAAGCCGGAGCACGTTTTGATCCTGAAAAAACAAAGTGGTTCAATCATCAATACCTGAAAGAAAAATCAGCTGCTGAACTTACGGAAGGTTTTATTCCTGTTTTAAGTGAAAAAGGCATTGAAGCCGGTAAGTACGATGTGGAAAAAATCGTTGACCTTGTAAAAGAAAGGGCTGTTTTTATTCATGATCTCTGGGAACAAAGCTGGTTCTTTTTCCAGGCCCCTGAAGAATACGATGCTAAAATCGTAAAAAAACGCTGGAAAGAAGACACCCCTGCCCTGCTGCAGGAAGTACTGAATATAATTAAAAAAGCTGAACCATTTTCCTCTGCAACGGTTGAAGAAAGTGTGAAGCAATGGCTCGAAAGCAAGGAGTTGGGCTTTGGCGCTGTAATGAATCCATTGCGGTTAACTATCGTAGGCGGAGGATATGGCCCACACCTGTTTGACATCATGGAAATCATTGGAAAAGAGGAAACAGAAAAACGTATTAGCAAAGCTTTAGAGACAATTAAAAAGTAACGTGCAGTTTATAAACATCCATACCCATCATCCGGTGATCGCCGAAGGTATTTTTGAGCTGGTCAACCTGCTGCCCGCTGATACAGTGAGTGAACAGCCCAGGAATAACGTATGGTTTTCATCGGGCATGCACCCCTGGCATTTGCTGCAGGCTGATGCTGAATATGAGTTTGAAAAGCTTGAACGACTGGTTTTACGACATAAACGGGTAATTGCTGTGGGTGAGGCCGGACTGGATAAGATTTGTAAAACCGACTGGTCCGTGCAGGAATACTGGTTTGAAAAGCAGATTGAGCTCTCTGAAAAAGCTCAAAAACCACTGATAATTCATTGCCTCAAAGCATATAGTGAGATTCTTTCTTTCAGGAAAAAAACACAACCCAGCCAAGCCTGGATCATTCATGGATTTAACAGCAGCAAACAACAGGCCCTGGATTTGATTGACCATGGATGTTACCTTTCTATCGGTGACCTCTTATTAAACAAAACGAGTAAAATCCAACAGATCCTGCCGGAATTACCTGTAGAAAATATTTTTTTGGAGACGGATGATGAGCCGGAACTGGCCATTGAAACCATTTATCTTGCGGTAGCAAAAGCAATGAAAATACACCCAAAAGAACTGCGTCCAAAAATCAAAGCTAATTTCGAACGGGTGTTTGGTGTTGGGGTTGATGAGATGGAGCAGGAAACAGTAAAAGGTAAGCGGTGAAACAGTGAAACAGTGATCGGTGAACGGTGAACGGTGAAAAAGTAAACCTGGCAGCGTTTAAAATGATTAGATAAATATTCCTCCAGTTCGGCTTAGCCTGTCTGCCCAGGCAGGCGTCTCGCTACGTCGTAATAAACCCTGCATCCTGTCGAAAAAACCTTTTTAAATTGAAATGAAAAAGATGAATATATAATCATGTAATTTCAGCATTCTGAATTCCGCATGATTACAATTCTATAGATGGATATTTCAATTAAAAAAATGGCGTTAACAACACCAAAAGACACGGAAAACACGAAAAAAAATGTCCCAGATAATCGTAGCTTGTAGGAATAGGTAATAAAAAAACATCAAAGCGGTTGGGCATAGCATCCGCTCATAGCCGTCAGGCTAAGCTCTAAACGAACTTCGTTTTTACTTGATTCTCTATTGAAGGCTGAAAGCCTTAAACAACAGAACCCAGGGTTATTCCCTGGGCGAACAGACACTGATCCTACCATCGTGCCACCCTGAAGGGGTGGGATAAACTACTAACTCCAAAACTGAGAATTATCTCAGGCTTTCAGCCTGAAGGATCCAGGTAGTTTCCGCTTATCCCAGGGCGTTGCCCCAGGTTATGTTATCTAAGGCTTTCAGCCTGTTGATTAACCTGACGGCTATGAGCATCCGCTATGTCCTATTTAAAACTGTAGCTTGTGCTACTTAAAGCAATTTATTTTGTAAATTGCACATCATGACCACCGGCTATAAAATAAAAGACCAGGAAGGGGTTTACTATCTTACATTGCAAGTTGTGCATTGGGCAGATATTTTTACACGGCAAATTTACAGGGATATTGTAATTGATAGTTTGAAGTTTTGTAAGGAAAACAAGGGGCTTGATATTTTTGCTTTTGTCATTATGAGTAATCATGTCCATTTGCCGTGGATAACTTATTAAGGAATTGCCTTAAGGCAGGCAGCAAACGCTGCCGGTATGTTGAAATCGTAGCGGATGCTCCTAGCCGTCAGGCTAACATGAAATGCTATTAAATCACATTTTTTAGTACGTGGAAATTATCCAGACTATTATTTATTGACCATGTCATTTTAGTGGGGAAGGCTGTAGGCCTTCAATATCAATAGCCCCGGGCAAATGAGGCTGTCTTGCCAGCGGCAAGTAAAGCCGAATGACGCCCGGGGTGAGAACACACAACCGAATTCCGCCGCGATGAGTCTTGGATTAGAATTAAATGATAACCTGCCGGCGGAAATGATCTATGTTATGGACAGAGAACCTGAAATAGTTTATTTAAGAAAAATGATTGCTCTGATAGCACACTGTATGTGATTGACCTTTTTCCTCTTCCTGCATTTTCGTCGCAACTCATGGGCATGTTCTAATCATTTTTAGATCGCGACGGAGGGGAGAGCCAGGCCTTATGTTACCCAGGGCGCCGTTCATTACGCTGAAGCTTCATTCACTTTGCCCAGGGCTACTGCCTGTCGGACCTACCTGCGGAAGGCAGGCCTTTGGCCCTTATGTCTTTTATATCAAACAGATACAAGGGGTTGTAACTATTAACCTGACGGCTATGAGCGGATGCTACGATTAACGGAACGATATTCAATGGATCTGTAATCAGTCGATAACCTAATAAATGAAGTCCTGCAGTCATCAGAAGCAGTCAACGCCTCATCAGAAGAACTTCAGCATGCATCAGATGGACTCACGGACCCGTCAGATTAACTCCAGTACTCATCAGATGAACACCAGTGTGCATCAGAAGCACTCAATGATCGGTCAGATGAACATCAGCAGATAATAAAGAATCAAAACCACTTTTCAGAAAAATCCATTTTACTATTTTTGCGCAAAAAAGGAATTGGATAACATGCAACAACATACGGACTGGCTTCAACGCACAAAGCTTTTACTGGATAACACCCAAATGCAAAAACTACAGAATGCCCATGTGCTTGTTGTAGGCCTCGGTGGTGTTGGCGGTTATGCAGCCGAGCAACTAGTGAGGGCTGGTATTGGTAACATGACCATAGTTGATGGTGATACAGTGAATGAAAGCAACCTGAACCGGCAGGTAGTGGCATTACATTCTACCATTGGGCAGGAAAAAGCTACGGTTTTGGGGCAACGGTTAAAAGATATTAACCCCAGATTGAACCTTTCCATCCTCAATGAATTCTTGCGGGATGAACGCGCTGAAGAAGTACTGGAAACCAATTTTGACTATGTTGTGGATGCCATTGACACCCTGGCACCAAAGATTTTTCTTATCTATCATACCATGCAGCGGGGATATCCCCTGGTGAGTTCCATGGGATCAGGAGGCAAGTTTGACCCACTACAAATAAAAATAGATGATTTTTCGAACACCTTCAACTGCAAGCTGGCTTATGTGTTGCGCAAGAAACTTCGCAAACTTGATGTGGCCGGTGGGTTTAAAGCTGTTTTTTCCACCGAACAAATTGATAAAACGCTTGTTGTGGAAACTGATGAACAAAACAAAAAATCCATCGTCGGAACGATTTCTTACATGCCTCCCCTGTTCGGATGTGCAATAGCCTCAGTGGTTATTCGGGATATTGCCGGAATCAGTTGAAATAAAATCATTAATCCATCCCTATTTAATAAACAAGCTCCCGGATTTTTCTGTTAATCCCATAAACGTATAATCTTTATGAGCTACAGAATATCACCATATAAATCCATCGCAGAAGAAATCAGAGATACCCTAAATGAGCAAAACAATAAAGCCATCCGTTCATTAAACGACATGGATATTTCTATTGATGAACGCATACACGATGCCCGAAAGCGGTTTAAAAAAATCCGTGGCGCAATCCGCTTAGCAGGTTATTGCATACCAAAAAAATCATACTCACAAATGAACCAGCTTTATCGCGACATGGGACACAAACTTGCCCCCTTGAGGGATAGCTGGGTTAAACTAAAAAACTTATCGCAACTTCTTGAAGAAATTCAAAACGGGCATGAAAAAAGCAACTACCATAGCTTTTTTGAACTCCTTCAGGTTGAGTACACAAAAACAAAAGAAGAATTTCGGCAAAAAGATATTCCTGCCCAGGTTAACGAAGTACTTGCAAAACAATCTGATAAAATATTGGAATTGCCGGTAAAAAACACCGCACCAGAACAAGTAATCAAAGGAATGAATAAGATATATGTACAGGGTAAAAAAGCCAATGCTGTTGCGTTAAAAAAACAAACTCCGGAAAACCTGCATGAGTGGCGAAAACGTGTTAAATATTTATGGTACCACACCAGGCTGATTCGCAATATATGGAAACCGGTAATGAAGGGTTATCGCAATTCATTGGATGATGTTTCGGACTATCTTGGTGACAGGCATGATATTGATGTTTTAATTTACAGACTTAACCAGGTTTTCGATCTCAGCAACCCTGCGTTTTCAGATTTTATGGAAGTCGTACAGCATAGGAAAGCCTCATTGACAGAAAAGGCTTTCCGTCAGGGCAGCAAACATTACATTGAAAAGCCAAAAGCTTTTTCTAAACGATTACTGAAGTATTGGGAACTGGAAACGGAAAAAGCATAGGCCGGTACAAATAAAAAAAAGGCAGGGTTAACAATTATTGAATGATGTGGAAGATTAAGTTTAAGAAAAAAACACACATAATTCCAGTGGTTAAATTGTTTCATTATAGAATAACACACGCTGTTATACGGATACCCTTAAAAAGTTTTAATGCGCCACTTTTATAATGTATGCTTTTTGCGGATGATTAATCTACTGGATATGCAATGTCGCCATATTAAATTCACCGGCCTCAACAACCACCTTCAGTTGATGCTTCCCA
>CAZZBU010000087.1:3557-16762 GCA_964652315.1 uncultured Bacteroidales bacterium | reverse complement strand
TTTTTCGTTCGGCTTTTTTTGTTGAGCCCGTTAAAAGCTCACAGGTAATATTCAATCCATCCAGAAATTTCAGGATGGTTTGAAAATGTTGGAAAGCCAGGATTTCCGTAGGGGCCATCAGGCAGGCCTGGAAGCCGTTGTCGATGGCAATCAGCATAGACATCAGCGCTACCAGGGTTTTGCCACTTCCCACATCGCCCTGTAACAGGCGGTTCATCTGCTTTCCGGAACCTGTATCCCGGCGTATCTCCTTCATTACACGTTTTTGGGCATCGGTCAGCTCAAAAGGCAGATTGTTTCGATAAAAAGTGTTGAATGCATCGCCAACATTCTCAAATATAAACCCCTTAAAAACATGATTTTGTTTTTGCTTCTGCCTTAAAATAGAAAGCTGAATAAAAAACAGTTCTTCGAATTTCAGGCGGTATTCAGCCTGTTTCAGTACACTTCCGCTTTCGGGGAAATGCATGGCATATAATGCTTTGTTTAGAGGTATTAAACCCAATTCTTTCCGCAGGGTTTCGGGTAGCGTTTCTTCAATAAATTTCTCCGTTTCTTCAAAAGCACTTTTAATAAGTTTTACAAGTGTTTTTGAACTAATGTAACTGTTTTTTACTTTTTCAGTGAGGCTATATTGCCCGTGGTAGCTTCCAGTGAGGGAGTCGGTAGTTTTTGCTGCCGGTTCAATTTCAGGATGTGCAATGGATAATTTGTTTCCAAACAGGTTGGGCTTACCAAATACAATGTAATCTTCTCCGGTTTTATAACTGTTTTGGACCCACTTGATGCCTTTGAACCATACCAATTCAATGATACCGGTGCCATCACTGAAGTTTGCTACCAGGCGTTGTTTGAATTTTTGTCCCACCAGACTAAATGAAGTTATTTTACCTTTAACCTGAATGTGAGAGGAGGTGCTGGATATTTCACGAATTTGATATATTTTACTGCGATCGATGTATTTATATGGGAAATAGTAGATTAGATCACGCAATGTTTCCAGTTGCAATTCCTTTTTCAGGATGTCTGCACGTTTAGGCCCTACTCCTTGTAAAAATTTTATTTCTTTGTCCAGCGGATTCATGTGATCACAGAATGTGGTTACGAATATCGTAAAACATCGCTTAGTTTAAAAATATCCGGGTATTTTGAAGTATTTTTTATTTATTATCAGGCAGCTTATCCTTTACGCCAGATTTGTGATCCTGGCTAAAAACCGCCGGGGGCATGGTATCCATTCACCTTTTGTGTATAAATTTTGCCGACAGGTGCTGATAAAAAAAGTACCTGATAATGACGCAATAGAAGAGGTTAGGAGACAACAAAAAAGAAATTACAATAAGATTCTGTTCTCTGATTTGGGGGCCGGTTCCTTACGTCAAAGACAATCGATGAGGCCAATAGCCCATCTGGCAAAACATGCAACGAATAAAAAGAAAAATAAGTTTTTATTTAAGCTGGTGCAATTTATACAGCCAATTCAAATTATTGAGCTTGGTACATCTTTGGGTTTCAGCACTATGTATATGGCCTCAGCCTCCCCGGCAGTTGCAGTATACACGGTTGAAGGAGTGCCACAGATTGCTGAAATTGCTTCAAAGACTTTCCAAAAACTTGATTTTAAAAACATTCAACTTATAGAAGGTGATTTTATGGATGAATTTCCTGCATTAATGAAAAAATATAAAAATAATACCCTTACATTTATCGATGGAAATCATACCTGTGACGCTACTTTGTACTATTTCGACTTGATAATGCAACAACCTCTAAAGGAAAACGTTGTTGTCATAGATGACATAAGGTGGTCGAAAGGTATGTACACCGCCTGGAAAAAAATTCTGAAACATAAAAGGGTTTCATTAAGCATTGATTTGTATTATTTGGGCATTGTTTTTCTGGACAGAAACATGGCTAAGCAGTCGGTTAAGTTCAGATTCTAATGTGTTTATGGGAGTTATTATATAAAACAATGACAATATTTTGATACAAATTAAATTTTAATTCATAACCTGACAGCAAAATGAATAAACAGATTATTTCACTGGATGATATTAAAAAGCACTACTACCTTGGCAGCATTGTGGTAGAAGCTTTGCGCTCCGTATCAACAGAAATCAAAAAGAACGAGTATGTGGCCATTATGGGGCCCTCGGGTTCGGGCAAGTCTACCTTGATGAACATCATTGGTTGTCTTGATACCCCAACACATGGCACCTATATTTTAAACGGGCATGATGTCAGTCAGCTTGAAGACGACAGGCTGGCGGAAATCCGTAACAATGAAATCGGGTTTGTATTTCAAACTTTTAATCTTTTACCCAAGTATACAGGTTTTGAAAATGTTATGCTTCCAATGGTATATGCAGGTAAGAATAAAGAAGAACGCATCCGGCGTGCCAGAGAGGTGATGGATATCGTGGGGCTTGCGGACAGGATGAACCACAAGCCAAACGAGCTGTCCGGTGGTCAGCGTCAGCGGGTTGCAATAGCGCGGGCTTTGGTTAATAAGCCGGCTATTATTCTTGCTGATGAACCCACTGGGAATCTTGATTCAAAAACATCAATAGATATTATGAATTTATTTGATCAGATCCATAAGGAGGGCAACACCATTATTCTGGTCACACATGAGGAAGAAATTGCCCGCCATGCGCACCGGATTATAAGGCTCAGGGATGGACTGGTAGAATCTGATGAGGTAAATGCTGAACCTTTATTGGTTAAATAGCGTTGTTGCATTAACTTTAAATAAATAGAATGAAAATTTATACAAAGACCGGAGACAAAGGTACAACAGCCTTAATCGGGGGCACCCGGGTGCCAAAATACGACTCGCGTATTGAGGCTTACGGAACGGTAGATGAATTGATTTCATACATCGGTCTGCTCCGCGATCAGGATATTGATGATAAGGATAAAGCTTTTTTAATTGAAATACAGGACAGGCTGATGACCTGTGCTTCCATTCTGGCTACTGATTGTGAAAACTGTCAGGATCGTATCCCTAAGATAATTGACGAAGATATCCGTTTGCTTGAAAAAGAAATTGACAAAATTGAAACATCCCTGCCTCAGTTGCGTTCATTTGTTTTGCCGGGAGGGCACCAGGCGGTTTCATTTTGCCATATCGCACGCAATGTTTGCCGCCGTGCCGAACGATATGCGTTGAAGGTTAGCGATGAGATTGATTTAGAGCAACATGTGTTGGTATATTTAAACAGGCTTTCGGATTATTTATTTGTTTTTTCAAGGAAACTTACCTATAAATTCAACGTAGAAGAAGTACCCTGGAAACCCAGGTTGTAATAGTTTAATTTATTTATATATTTGCGCAAATTTTAGTATCAACACCTTAAAGATATACCTATGTATTGGACACTAGAGTTAGCTTCGAAACTTGAGGATGCACCCTGGCCAGCAACAAAAGACGAATTAATCGATTTTGCTATCCGTTCCGGTGCACCACTTGAGGTTATTGAAAATTTACAAGAGATTGAAGATGAGGGTGAAATATATGAGAGTATCGAAGATATTTGGCCCGATTATCCAAGTAAGGACGATTTTTTCTTTAATGAAGATGAATATTAAAAAAGCCTCAAAACTAATTTTGAGGCTTTTTTAATAAAATAATTCAAAATCCACATTTTATTGCAGACTGGCAATTTTTTCCGCAGAATATTTTCCAGCATTTAGTTTTTCCTGAACTTCTGTAAATGAGTTGATGGTGTACTCCACATCTTCCAGTGAGTGCACTGCTGTTGGAATGATTCGCAACATAATCACACCTTTTGGTACAACAGGATACAACACAATGGAGCAAAAGACACCATAGTTTTCACGCAGATCCATTACAATGTTTGTAGCTTGTGCAACAGTACCTTTCAGGAATACAGGCGTTACACACGATTCAGTCTGTCCCAGGTCAAATCCTTTGGCTCTTAATCCATTCTGGAGGGTGTGGGTTACTTTCCAAAGTTTTTCCCTCAGCTCAGGCATGTTGCGGAGCATGTCAAGCCTTTTCAAGGCACCAATTACCATTGGCATGGGTAAGGATTTTGCAAAGGTTTGTGAACGCATGTTGTACCGGAGGAAATCGATGATTTCTTCTTTACCCGAAACAAAGGCTCCAATTCCGGCCATGGCTTTGGCAAAAGTCGAAAAATAGAGGTCTATCTCATCTTGTACCCCAAAATGTTCACCAACACCGGCCCCGGTTTTTCCCATCGTACCAAAACCATGGGCGTCATCAACCAACAGCCTGAAATCGAATTTTTTCTTCAGGGCAGCAACCTTGTCAAGCGCGCCTAAATCACCAGCCATACCAAATACACCTTCGGTAATAACCAGAATTCCACCACCGGTTTCCTCAGCATTTTTTTTGGCAAAACCCAGCATTTTTTCGCATCTGGCCATGTCGTTGTGAGGAAACACAAAACTTTTACCGCCTTTTGCCTTATGAAGGAACACACCATCCATAATGCAGGCATGCGATTCAGAATCGTATACAATTACATCTTTACGACTGGCGATGGAATCAATAATTGAAACCATACCCTGATAGCCGTAGTTAAGTAAAAATGTATCTTCTTTGCCAACAAATTCAGATAAGTTCGCTTCCAGTTCTTCATGTTTTTTTGTCTGTCCGGACATCATACGGGCTCCCATAGGGTAAGCCATGCCATATTCCCTGGCACCTTCTTCATCAGCCTTACGCACGTCGGGATGATTGGCCAATCCAATATAATTGTTCAAACTCCACACCAACACTTCTTTACCCCTGAACATCATTCGCGGGGCAATTTCTCCCTCAAGCTTTGGAAACATAAAGTAACCATGGGCCTCCTTCTGGTATTGTCCTAAAGGACCTTTGTTTGCTTTTATTTTATCAAATAAATCCACTGCCATTTTTCTTTAAGTTAGCAATATTTTTGAGCACAAATGTAATTGATTTTAAATATAAGTCAAACCACATTTCTCAGCTAAACATACAATTTGCTTTTCTTTTTGCGTTATAGGGTGAGAAAATGAAATTAGATTTTAAAGTAATCATCAAAAAATATTATAAGATGAACGTTAGAGGAGGTAAAATTATTATTGCAGCTCTTTTTGCTGTTTTTATTGCATTGAATGGCTGTTCGGTTGGCTCAAAATCCAGGGCACTGGTTGTGGATTGTCCAAATGAAAAGCCTGCCGAGATAAATAAATCCGGACTGAAAAATGAAATGGAACGTGAAAAAACCCTTGATAAAATTAATGCCCGTCGCGATAAGGAAAGAAAATAGCCTTATCTCAGTAGTCTTGTGCCACTGAATTTCGATTTTAACATTCTTTAAGGATTATTTGAGTGATTCCTGAAAAAAATGCGATTATTTTTGCGCTATAACCTGATTTTAAGATATTTTTAATTACTTTTGCGCCATGTTTTTACGCACACGAAATATTATTTATCTGATTGGTATACTGGTGATTGTAGCCTCATGCAGTGGATATGAAAAATTACTGAAGAGCAGGGATTATCAATTGAAATACCAAAAGGCTTTTGAGTATTACCATGATGAGGACTACGTCAAGGCCCAGAACTTATTTGAGCAGCTGGTTCCAATATTTGGCGGTACCAATCAGGCCGACTCGGTGAATTTTTATCATGCCATGACCCATTTCAAGCTTGGAGATTATATCCTTGCAGGGCATCATTTTAAGAATTTTACAACCATATATGGCAACAGTCCCTTTGCCGAGGAAGCAGAGTATTTAAGAGCTTATTGTTTCTATATGAATTCACCCCGTCCCGAACTGGATCAGGGAAGTACCTATCAGGCTATTGAGGCTTTTCAGCTTTTTGCCATAAGGTATCCGAATTCCAGCCGTATACCGGAAACATTAAAATATGTTGAAGAATTACAGAACAAACTGGTAGAGAAATCCTTTATCAGTGCAAGGCTGTACTTTGATTTAGAGGAATATAAAGCGGCTATTATTGCCTTGAACAACAGCCTGCGTGAATATCCTGATACAAAATACAGGGAAGAGATAATGTTTCTTATCCTGAAGTCGAGGTTTTTGCTAGCCGAGAACAGTGTGGAGGAAAAAAAGCCCGAAAGGTATCAGGCAGCACTTGATGAGTATTATTCGTTTATCGATGAATTCCCGGAAAGTGATTTCCAGAAAGAAGCGAAAAAGATGTATCGAACAACCGGCCGCTTTTTACAGTTAGAAGATGTAGCAAGTAGTAATTAAAATAATTTTTTACCCAAATGATTGATTATAAAAAGTCAAAAGCTCCAGGTACTACAATTACCCGTGATCTAAGCAAGATTGATAAGAAAACCGGTAATATCTACGAAGCTGTTATGATCTGTTCGCGTAGGGCAAATCAGATTAGCGTTGAAATTAAGCAGGAGCTAAACCGAAAATTAGAAGAATTTGCTTACTATACCGATAACCTCGAAGAGGTATTTGAAAATCGCGAGCAGATTGAAATCTCCAAATTCTATGAGCGTTTGCCAAAACCAACGCTTATTGCGTTGCAGGAGTATGACGATGACGAGATTTACTTCCGTAAGGCCGACTAACAATGGGTTAACTCGGTATTATGTTGAAAGGTAAAAAGATAGTATTGGGAATTACCGGGAGTATAGCAGCTTATAAGGCTGCTATACTTGTTAGATCCTTAGTCAAAAACGGGGCCGAGGTAAAAGTGATTATGACCCCGTTGGCAAAGGAATTTATCACACCCCTAACCCTGGCTACCCTTTCAAAAAATCCGATTCTGGTGGATTTTTTTAATCCCGAAAATGGCGACTGGAACAGTCATGTTGACCTTGGTCTCTGGGCCGATGCATTACTCATAGCACCTGCCACAGCCAATACCATGGCGAAAATGGCCACAGGGGTTGCCGATAATTTATTACTGACAACATACTTGTCTGCCCGCTGTCCGGTGATTGTGGCACCTGCCATGGATTTGGATATGTTCTCTCATGTGGCCACACAACACAATGTATCATTATTGCAACAACGCGGCGTACACATAATTGAGGCTACCACTGGTGAGCTAGCCAGTGGGTTGGAAGGTAAGGGCAGGATGGAGGAACCTGAAAATATTATCCGGTACCTCGAAAACTTTTTCCAAAAAGCACAAAATTTGGATTTTAGTGGCAAAAGAATACTGATAACAGCCGGTCCGACGCATGAAGCCATCGATCCCGTAAGATACATTGGTAATCATTCCTCCGGAAAAATGGGATATGCACTGGCAAACAACCTGTCTGATCGTGGCGCTGAAGTAATTCTTGTTTCCGGACCTGTGAATCAAACACCTCTCAAAAAAGATATTACTTTAATTAAAGTTACTTCAGCACAGGAAATGTATGAAGCCAGTCTGAAATATTTCCCTGAATGTGATGCAGCTATCCTGGCAGCAGCAGTTGCTGACTTCAGGCCGGTTAATCAATTCAACGAAAAAATTAAAAGCAAATCTTCAAATATTACCATTGAATTAACACCCAATCCGGATATTGCCAAAGAACTTGGGCAACTGAAAAAAGATAATCAGGCTTTGGTAGGCTTTGCGCTGGAAACTCATGATGAAATCCAGCATGCAAAAGAAAAAATTAAGACCAAGAACCTGGATTTTATTGTTTTGAACAGCCTGAATGATAAAGGTGCCGGTTTTGGCACCGACACAAATAAAGTCACTATAATCGATAAAGACAATAACATTGTTTATTTTGAGTTAAAAGAAAAGAATCAGGTTGCAACTGATATACTTGATAAATTGGCTCAATGGATGTAATTATGAATAAAAAAGTTCGATTGGTATTTTTTTTGGTTTTATTGATTTTCCCTGTCCTGCTGCACGGACAGGAATTGAAATGTAATGTAAGCGTTATCTCTTCCAAAGTCCAGGGGACAAACAAACAGGTGTTTCAAACACTCCAGACAGCCATCTACGAATTTATGAACACACAGACATGGACCAACCATGTATATGGTATAGATGAACGCATTGAGTGTAATCTGGTGATAAATATATCGGAGCAGATTTCAGCAGATCAATTCAAGGGCGATTTACAGTTACAGGTGCGACGTCCGGTGTACAACTCATCGTATAATACAGTTACTTTTAACTACAAGGATAATGATATTCAGTTCGATTATGTAGAGTATGAACCGTTGGAGTTTAATCGTACTGCGCATACTTCAAACCTGACATCCATTCTTGCTTACTATGCCTACATTATTCTTGGTCTGGATTACGATACTTTTTCCCCGGAAGGCGGTACAGATTTTTTTAACCAGGCTGAGCTGATTGTGAATAACGCACAAAATACACCGGAACGGGGATGGAAAGCGTTTGAAGATGCATCACGGAAAAACAGATACTGGCTTGTGAATAACCTGCTTGATGAAGATTATAGCAAGGTACGGGAGTTTTATTACAGGTACCATCGGCACGGACTTGATGTGATGGACGAAAAACCTGACCAGGGCCGGGACGAGATAGCTGAAAGCCTCGAACTGTTGCAGGAAATCTATCGCGACAAACCCGACCCTTATTTGTTTCCATTGCAAATTCTATTCGATGCAAAATCAGATGAGTTGGTAAATGTGTTCTCAGAAGGGCCTACCCAGCAAAAAAATCAGGCATATACCATTCTCTCTGAAATCGATCCTGCCAATGGTTCAAAATACCAAAAGATAATTCAGAACTAACATTGTTGATAAATCAACCTTTCCTACTTGATAAATTAATTCCTGAGAGTTTATTTTTTATGGCGGATTATTCTTTCTTTGTATAAGAATAGGAGTATAAAACGTATGCTGAATTCATTGCTGATCCGTAATTATGCCTTGATAAAAAAGCTGGAGGTTGATTTTCATCCTGGCTTCTCTATCATTACCGGTGAAACAGGGGCCGGTAAATCTATTTTACTCGGAGCATTGTCCCTGCTTATAGGGCAACGCGCTGATACCACAGTGTTAAAGGATAAATCAACAAAATGCATTGTTGAAGCGGATTTTGATATTGAAGGTTACGATCTTGAAGCCATATTCAGGCAGGATGATGTTGAATACGACAGGCATACCATCATCCGGAGGGAAATATATCCGAATGGTAAAAGCCGTGCTTTTGTTAACGATACACCAGTAAACCTTCCCTTTTTAAAATCCCTGGGCGAGCACCTGGTGGATATTCATTCTCAGCATCATACGCTCATTCTTAATGACAAAGATTTTCAGCTTAAACTGCTGGATACACTTGTTGGAAATGAAAATATTTTAACGCAATATAAAGAAAGTCGCAAAACCTACCTTACTCTGAAAAACGAATATAGTCTGCTTGAGGATGAAATAAACGCCATCCGGGCCGATTATGATTATTTGAAGTTTCAGTTTGATGAGCTTGATAAACTGAAAATTATCAACGAAGATGCTGATCTTGAAGAAGAATATGAAGCCCTGAGTCATACCGAGGAGATTAAATTGGCGCTTGGTGAAGCCCTGGACCGGATTAATGGCGAGGAATTTAGTGTGCTCAGTAATTTAAAAGAAAGTGTCCAGGAACTTTTTAAAGCCGGAAAATTTTTAAAAGAGCCTGACAGCTTGGCAAAAAGAGCGGAAAGCACTTATATTGAGCTGAAGGACATTGCCATGGAGCTTGAAGAATTGTTTGAAAAACAGGATGTAGATCCGGCCAGGCTTGATGAAGTCAGAAGCCGGATGGATGCTATCACTGCCTTATACTTAAAGCATAAAGCAGGTTCAATTCCGGAATTAATTGATATCAGGGAGCAATTCCGGTCCAAACTGGAAACCATTGAGCTTGGGGATGACAATCTTAAGGAAATAAGGCTAAAACTTGAGCGTGCAAGGGATAAACTAACAAAGCTTGCCGATGAATTGCATACAGGCAGACAAAAGATAATCCCATCGCTCGAAAAGAAAATGAAAGAAACCATGGCTGAACTAGGCATGGTCCATGCTGTTTTTAAAATAGACTTAAAAAAGGCAGATGATTTTCTCTTTAATGGCATTGATGTACCTGATTTTTTATTCTCGGCAAATGGCGGCATGGATTTAAAATTGATTTCGAAGGTTGCATCCGGTGGGGAACTCTCCAGGCTTATGCTTAGTTTAAAGGCCATTGTTGCTGATAAACTTCAGCTTCCGACAATTATTTTTGATGAGATTGATTCCGGCGTATCGGGTGAGATAGCTGATAAAGTAGGTAACATTATTTTAAAAATGTCTCAAAACCTTCAGGTTTTTAACATTACACATCTGCCACAAGTTGCCAGCAAAGGTAAGTACCATTATAAGGTGTATAAATACGACGATAACGGGGAAACCCTGAGCCATATTAAATTGCTTGATAAAGAGGAGAGAAGAAAAGAAATTGCCCAGATGTTAAGTGGTGAGAACCTAACCGGGGCTGCCCTGTCCAACGCCGACGAACTGCTTGGGTACTAAATGCCTGCCTGACTTTTATACCTGCTGTTATTTTTAATTAGTCTAAATTTTACGATTTTTTCTTGTCAAAATCCGATTTACTGGCTTATCTTTGTCACCCATTAAAATTAAAATTCGATTATGGCTTATAATTTACTAAAAGGTAAACGGGGCCTCATATTTGGAGCCCTGAACGATAAATCCATTGCCTGGAAAGTAGCTGAAAAAGCTTACGAGGAAGGGGCTTCTTTTGTGTTGTCAAATACTGCCGTGGCAATTCGTATGGGAGAGACAAATGCACTGGGCGAAAAATGCAATGCTCCTGTAATTGCTGCAGATGCCACCAATGTAGATGATTTGAGGACACTGGTGGAACAATCCTTAGAAAAGCTTGGCGGTAAACTTGATTTTATCCTTCATTCCATTGGCATGTCACCCAACGTTCGTAAAGGACTTAGCTACGATGATGTAAATTATGATTATTACCAAAAGACCATTGATATTTCTGCGTTATCCTTTCATAAAGTGTTGCATGTGTGCCGTAAGCTCGACGCCATAAGCGAGTGGGGGTCAGTCGTAGCATTATCCTATGTGGCTGCGCAACGGACACTTTATGGTTACAATGATATGGCTGATGCCAAAGCATTGCTCGAATCCATTGCACGTAGTTTTGGCTATATATATGGTCGCGATAAAAAAATCCGGATCAATACTGTTTCGCAATCCCCGACTATGACAACCGCTGGTAGTGGCGTGAAAGGCATCGACTCATTAATTGATTTTACGGAAAGAATGTCACCCCTTGGAAATGCCGATGCTGATGATTGTGCCGATTATTGCCTCACCCTGTTTTCGGATCTGACCAAAAAAGTAACCATGCAAAACCTCTATCACGACGGTGGTTTCTCCAGCATGGGTATGAGCCTGAAGGCCATGACACAGTATGATAAGAGCTTTGAGGAATGTGACTAAAAATTGATTGCATAGAATGATTCATCAAATTTTTTGATATTATTGTGGTCAAATAATGTTGAGATTTATTTATTGATGATAAACTGACAATGCACCTACCAGTTCTTTTGACCGTATTTTACCTGCTTTCACCAGCAGTTCTCATTTACCTGTGCAGAAAATATGTGGTTTTCGAACGTATCGGTACCATCCTTTTGGCTTATGGCATTGGGCTGTTGATTGCCAATATTGGAGTTTTGCCTGCACCGTCGGGCCAACTGAAAACTATGCTGATTGAACATGCAGGGTTGAATATTGAGGCAGTTCGTCAGATGGTGGCATCAGGCGAATTGCCTCAATCGGACTTGCTGTACTTCAGGATAAACAAACTCCAGAACCTGTTTACCATCATCACCATTCCGCTGGCTTTACCATTGTTGCTCTTTGCTGCTGATATCCATGCGTTTTCAAAAATGGCCGGAAAGGCATTTCTTTCAATGGGGCTTGCATTATTTGCTGTTGTTTTAATCGTTGTCTCCGGATTTTTTATTTTTCAGAATTTGATAGAAGATGATTTATGGAAAATTTCAGGGTTGATGATTGGGCTTTATTCCGGCGGAACACCTAACCTTGCCGCCATAAAGATGGCCTTGAACGTAAGTTCTGAAACATACATCATTACACATACTTATGATACCATTGTATCAGCAGCTTATTTGTTTTTTTTGATTACCATTGGGGAAAAATTTTTCAGGCAACTATTGCCGCCTTATAGATTTGCCGGCCAGGAGAATGGCTCAGATGAGAATGATAAGAATTTCACTTTTAAGCATAAATTATTTTCTAAAAAAGGTTTTTTTAAGCACGGCAAAGCCATTCTTATATCTGTGGTAATTTTTGGAGTTTCAGGTGCGTTTACGCTTCTTTTCCCGGCAAAACTTGAAATGTTGGTGGTCATTCTGTCCATTACCACCCTGAGCATTTTGGTTTCGTCCTATTCAAAAATAAAGATAACCTCAGATAGTTTCCATATCGGAATGTATTTCATCCTGGTGTTTAGTGTGGTTGTGGCCTCCATGGCTGATATAAGCATAATCACCAATGTATCGTCCGCGCTTTTTTATTACATTGTTTATGCCATCTTTTTTAGCTTATTTTTACATGTTTTACTGGCATATTTCTTCAAAATCGATAGTGATACGGTAATGGTCACTTCATCAGCGCTTATTTGCTCACCACCCTTTGTGCCAATGATTGCCGGTGCAATAAATAATAAAGAGGTAATCGTTTCCGGATTAACTGTTGGTATTGTGGGGTATGCTATTGGTAATTATCTTGGCGTGGGAGTTGCTTACCTGCTGCGGGGATTAATGGTTTGATGTGCTGATTAGTTGATGTGTTAATGTGTTAATGTGTTGATTGTTTGATTGTTTGATCCCGATGCGTTCCTTTCGGGACAGGTTGTGCTAATTTAAAAATGGATTATTTGAAAAACTATTGCCGGACACCAATGATTTGAAAATTTGAAAATGGATGAACCGTAGGTTAACCAATTCACTTTTTACCTTCCACTACTGACTGATTACCGTTCACCGTTCACTATTCCTCACTTCGGTCTTCGGACTCCGGTCTTCGGACATAGTTCTTATCGTTCACCGCTCACTGCTTACTACTTACTGATTACCTTTTTTTCACCTTTCACCTTTCACCTTCCACCTTTCAGCTTTCAGCTTTCAGCTTTCAGCTTTCACCTTTCACTATTCACTGTTTACCGCTTACGCATTACCTTCCACCTTCGA
>CAZZBU010000087.1:0-3457 GCA_964652315.1 uncultured Bacteroidales bacterium | reverse complement strand
CTTTCACCTTTCACTATTCACTGTTTACCGCTTACGCATTACCTTCCACCTTCGAGCTTCAAACTCACCTAAAACCCACTCAGTTCCATCGTAACTGTTGGTATCAATAATAAAAATCCAAGCGTGATTAATATTATAATTAACGGTCCAATCCATCGCACCCATTTGTCAAAAGGAATTTTCGCCACGCCGAGCACCCCAAACAATACCGGAGAGGTAGGGGTGATCATGTTGGTGAACCCATCCCCAAACTGAAAGGCCATTACCGTAGCCTGGCGGGATATTCCAATGAGGTCAGAAAACTGCGACATAATGGGCATCGTAAGTGCTGCTTTGGCTGAGCCAGAAGGGATAATGATATTGATTAGGGTTTGAATGCCATACATAATTCCAACAGAAGCTACTTTTCCAAATCCTTCCATACCTGAGGATATGGAATACAGGATGGTATCGATAACCCGGCCCTGTTCCAGGATAAACAATATTCCCCCGGCCAGGCCAACAACAAGTGCTGCAGTCATGATATCCTTTACCCCGGAAATAAAAAGATTTGTTATTTTATTGGCCCCGTATCCCATGCTCAATCCTGAGGCCAGTCCCATACCAAAAAACAGGGTAGCAATCTCCATGATGTACCATCCATAGCCCATGACGCCAACAACTAAGAAAAATATGGTAAAAAACAGCAGGTTGAGGATGAAAAAGTGCACTGATTTACGCAAAGCCAGGGCACTGGAAATAATGAATATTGCCGTGAGCAAAGGAATAAAATAGAAAGTGAACTCACCATTGCCAATTTTCAGGGTAGACTCAGTATAATCAAACGAAAGAAAAACCATAAGTGAAGCCAGCAATCCATATACTATCCAGGCACATTTGGGGGTATGGTAGTGCGTAACCTCAATTCCCGATTCATTGCGTTTTCGCCATTCAGCATCGTCCGAATAAACGATGGATTTTGTGGGATTCGAGCGTATCCGGTTAGCATAAAGAAGCACAAAGGTTATGCCTACGATATTGATAACTATCCAACAAAAAATACGGTATTCAAGTCCTGAGAAGAGGGGGATATCAGATAAACCCTGGGCAATACCAATGGTAAACGGATTAAATAATGCTCCGGCAAAGCCAAGGCCAGCACCCACAAAGCACATGGCAACCCCAATAATGGAGTCGTATCCCATTCGGATGGAGAGGGGTACAAAGATTATAATAAAGGCTATGGTTTCTTCACTCATCCCAAATGTGGCCCCAAAAAAGCTAAATACCAGCATGATGAGGGTGATTACTATGTTGTTGACCCCAAGTTTTTTAATGACGCGGTTATGTTCCAGACGCTCAGTGAACTTGACAAATGCCTGTATACCTACATCTATGGATTTGCTTTCGTTCATAATCCAGAAGGCGCCACCGATGATGAGAATAAACACGATGATGTCCGATTTATCAACAAAACCCTCATAAAAGGCAGCAAGGATTTCCCAGGTCTGCGCATTGCGTTCAACATAGCTAAATGAATCACGGATGATGATTTCCCGTTCCTGTCCATTGATTTCAACCACTTCACGCTGGAATTCACCCCCCGGAACAAACCAGGTAAGGATGGCCGCGAAAACGATAAAAGAAAAAATAATGACATAGGTGTGAGGAATCTTTTTTAACATATCCGTGTTATTATAAATTTGTGCTTAAAACTAGCAAAAATGGATCAACCTCAAAAAAATAAATTAATAGAGAGTGTCCCAAATTTCAGTGAAGGCAGAAATCAGGCTATTATTGATGGTATAGCATCAGCAATATCTGGAGTAAAGGATGTGCAATTGTTGCATGTTGACCCCGGGTTTTCAGCCAACCGCACTGTTTATACCTTAATTGGCCCACCCGAAGCTGTCCTGGAGGCCTTGTTAAGTGGGGCCGCCTATGCTGCAGGGCACATTGATATGCGCATCCATCAGGGTGTTCATCCCCGAATCGGCGCACTGGATGTTTGCCCGTTAATCCCGTTGCAAAATATTTCCATGGACGAGGTTGTCAGGCTTTCCTTCAAATTAGGAAAACGCCTGGCGGAGGAACTAAATATTCCGGTTTATTTGTATGCCAATTCAGCACAGAATATGCACCGGTTTGATTTGGCCAATATCCGCAAAGGAGAGTATGAATCCCTGCCCGGGAAAATTCATTCCCCGGAATGGAAACCTGACTTCGGAAAACAGGAATTTAACTCAAAATCAGGAGCAAGTGCCGTAGGAGCCAGAAATTTTCTAATTGCCTTTAATGTTAACCTTGATACGAATGATGTTTCCATAGCCAGGAAAATTGCAACCCGGATCCGCACAAGCGGCTATGTTGATAAAGCTACTGGCAAGCGTGTTTTTTCCCCTGACAGTTTGCCTGCCTTAAAAGCCATTGGATGGTATGTTGAAGAATATGGTGCAGCTCAGGTATCAACCAACATTATTGATTTTAACCAAAACCCGCCATTGCAGGTCTTTAATGCCATAAAATCCCTGGCTGAAAACTACAATACAAGCGTTACCGGTTCGGAACTGGTTGGTATGGTACCACGTTCGGCTCTTTTAAAAAATGCTGAGCGTTTTGTCCCACACCTAAAAACTACCGAAGGGGCTGTGCATGTGATATGTGAATACCTTAATCTCAGTAATAAAAAAGTGTTTGTACTGGAGAAACAGTTGCTTGATTATTAAAGATTTGGTTACCACAAACAGTGAAGCCATCGATCGCCGTGCGCCTGACATCGGCCACTATATGCCTGCTGCAGGTAATACCCTTACTGAAAGCACTTTCGTGCATTGTACACTATAAAGCATGCTGCGTAGCGATTAACGTGTTTAGGACAAAGGAAGTGTTGATTCCCCATAGGGGATTTATTTATAATATTTGGAAAGGAAAATACTCATCCCACACACAAATATTATTATCCATTTATTTATATATTTTAATTTATCTTTAATACCAAATTTTATTTATTATTTAGAACACCCCTAATTTGAGGGGTGGTTATTTCATTTCTAGAATATAATTTATATTATTGTCTCCGTTTAATTGGGGGGGTATTTTAAAACTATGTAAACATTCGTGTTTATAAAAATCTCTCATGAAATATATTTTTTCTAATAGATATCGTTTTTTTTTTGAAAAATTTTTTTAGCTTTGATTCCAAGTATTATCTAACTTATAAACCTATACCTATGTATTACTTTTTATTGCCTGTTGTAAGGTGGATTAAATTCCAGAAACCTAAGCTGGAATTTGACTTGTTTTCGGGACTAAAGTCTCAGGAAATAATGCGACTTTCTGAATTTTCACAGTAATCTTTCCTTCTAATTAATTGAAGTAATTATTAAACGTTTGTATGTTTAGTATTACACTGCCTATATAGTATTTATAAACCTAAAATTCATTATTTATGAAAAAAGTTTCTATTCTACTGTTAAGC
>CAZZBU010000086.1:0-16954 GCA_964652315.1 uncultured Bacteroidales bacterium | reverse complement strand
TCTTTAAAAAGCTTAATACAGCTTTCTTCATCGGAATAGTGTTTTATAAATTCTGCAAATTATATACAACGATGCTCAGTCATTTTCAGGACAAAACACAGGAACCCACACAGGAAATTGTTATCTGGTATGTTGAAAAATCAATATAAGCTTCTTTAGCAGGTTATTTGGTATTAAGATTACCAATTGATTTATTTATAGAGCTTTTCAGGTTCAGTATTGGCAAAAGCTTCAATTAAACCGGCCAGTTTTTGTGTTACAGCTTCAAAATAGGCCTTCCCTTTTTCGCTTGTTGCCTTTCGCGGATCGCCAATACCGGTATCTGCAGTTACCTTACTCCATTTACGTTCCATCCATGCCCATCCTTCGTTTAGCTCCGGTATGCTGAACGTTTTGGCATGCCCGTCACCAGCCTCCTCTAAAGGTTTTACCAGTTGGGGATGGCAATAAAGCATCAGGCTGGTCTCCATCTCATCTGCATGATCCCCGTTGGGTTCATCAAAAAAATCCTTTTTATCAACTGCCTTGAACCATTCTGCCATAGCCAGTGTCATATCCGGAAAGTGGGCCCCTGCTTCACGTATCAGGGGTTTAAAATTATTCCCTCCGTGGCTGTTCACAAGTAAAATTTTATGCAATCCATGATTTTGAATGCTATCCAGAACATCAAAAATAATATTCAACTGGGTACTGGGCATGAGATTTATATCAAGCTTGATATCGCGTTGTCCGGTGTTGACACCGTAAGGAACTGTGGGCAGGACAATGCTTTTGGCACCTTTTTCCCAGGCAATGCGGGCTGCTTCTGCCGAAATAAGGTCTGATTCGTAAATATCAGTGCCATAAGGGAGATGATAATTATGTGCTTCAGTTGCCCCCCAGGGAAGGATGACAAGGGAATAATCTGTTTCTTTAATGGTTTTCCATGTGGTTTCCTTCAAAATATAAGGTCTCATGCACGTATATCTTTTACAGGTAAACGAATAATAAAACTTGTCTCCGTATCTTCAATGCTCTCAACAGTAATGGTCCCATTGTGTCTGTCGATGAATTCTTTACATAATATCAGGCCCAGCCCTGTTCCTGATTCGTCATTGGTGCCATGCCTTGTAAATTCCACGGATGGATCAAAAAGGTCTGTTATTTTTTCAGCGGGAATACCAATACCATTATCGATAACCCTTATTTCAACGGCATTTTCGTCCTTCACAGCTATAATACTTATTTTTCCGGAATGATTTGTGAACTTAAGGGCGTTTGATATGAGGTTGTGCAAAACAGTATGCATCATATTTTTATCACCATAAACCATGAAATCTGAAGAAACATCATTTTCAACGGTAATATCTTTCTCAATTTGTTTGCTTTCCAGGTTGTCCAGGATGTCTGAAATAAGCGTTTTTAAACCAAATTCAACCGGGTTGAACTTAATTTTTCCTAATTGACTTCTTGACCAGTCCAACAAATTATTTAATAAAATAAATCCTTTATCAGCAGACTTATGAATGGCTCTGGATAGTTTTTTGGCTGTTTCAAGTTCATTTGCTTCGATGGTATCAATTAATATTTCACTAACATTGAGAATAGAACCAAAGGGATTTCGCAAATCATGGGATATGATGGAAAAGAATTTATCCTTGGTTGAGTTCAACGCTTTTAGTTCGGCCTGATAGTTCTTTTTATCGGTGATGTCAATGGCTACAGCAATATAATACTCCGGTTTGTTTTCCACATCGCGGATAACTGAAACAGACAAATCAACCCAAACAATGGCTTTGTCCCTTGTTATGTATCGCTTCTCATAGCGGATTTGATTGGTATTTTTCTCATATACATCTTTAAATAAACTTTTCTCAGCAGGGATATCATCCTCATGGGTATATGCAGCCAGGCTTCTGCCTTTAATCTGTTCAAAAGAATATCCAATCAACCTCTCAAAGGCATCATTGCATAATATAAGTTCGCCTTGTGCTGTAGTAAATGCTATGCCTGCAATGGAATTTTCAAATATGCTGCGGAATTGTTCTTCGTTTTCAATAAGCGTCCGTTCATTCCTTTTGAACTCTGTAATGTCTTCGAGAATACAAATTACATTTTGAAGGTCATTGTTGTTATCCAGGATAGGGAAGATGGTTTCCTTGAAATATACCCTGTCATTCCTTGTATTCCATTTATTTTCATCGATATTAAAATTATATTCATACTCGCGGTATCTGATCTCTTTGGTATCATATACCTCCTGATATAATTCAGCAGCTCCATTGGATTTACTGTAAGGGTCAGTGAGAACATTAAATTCACCAATGCCAAGCCCGCTTTCTTTTAATCCAAGCAGTTCAATTTGCTTCAGGTTTATATGCTGCGATGTGCCGTTTTTATCGAATATCTGTAAGCCCAGCGGCATTTTTTCTATGATGTTATTAAGCAGGTTCTGACTCTGGTAATATTTATGCTGGATTTGTATCTGCTGTTCCAACCCATGGATTAGGTTTGTAAGATTTGTATCGGCCAGCAAGGTAAAGGTATCGACCAGGTTCTTGAAAAACGTTGTTATTTTTTCAACCTGTTCTTTTTTGTATACAGGCACTTCATCCATGGCTTTGCGGTATTCCCTGGAATCGAACCCAAACTTTTGCGCCTGTATTTCAAAGTCCTTTTTCCAATCTTGGTCTTCGTAAGCAAACTGTCCAAAATAAAATGTTGCAATATGCCTTCCTCTTAATATCACAGGATAGGCAACATCCCAAAGGCCATTTTTACACTTGTACTCCACAAATGATTCGGTATTCAGGTGCTTTTCAATAAAGCGGTCGCTTTCGATACAATTTCTGGGTGTTTCAGGGTTTTTTCGATGAAACTCATGACATATTTTTTGCCATCCGGACTGTGCCAGTATCTTATAATTTTCATCCAAAAGGGCCCATCCATAACCGCTCATCTCCTGAAAGCTTTTCATCAGGCTGCTCATGCGATCAATATCAATGATATCATGGATGGTAAATTGTTCTTTCAGGCGTTTCAATTCATTGCGTGACACTTCAGATAAATTCTGATTTAAGTCTTTTGGTATCATAACCTCTTAATAGTTTAGCGTTTTATTTGATTTATTATGTTCTAATCCTTATTCCCAAACACCAGGGCTTCAAAAGTATAAAGCTCGGCATCTTTCCAGCCTTCCCAGCCTATTCTGGCCTTATCTCGTGCACAATGACCAAGAAATTCCTCAAGGCCCCAACCGGTATCTTTGGCCACTTTGGGTAGATAAGTTCCGGTTTTGTTCCCCCGGCGGATAAAAATACCATGCTTACCAAGTTCAATGTCATCAATACTGTTTATCCGTTTTAAAGGAGTCAACACAGAGATCTCTAGTTCGAGTTCGTTCAGCTCCTCTTCTGTAACAGGCGGAAATCGGGTATCGTTAAAGGAAGCTGATATGGCCATATCGCAAATAGTCTGGTATAAAGGTTGAGAAGGATTAAACCTTCCGATGCAACCTCTAAGCTTTTTGTTTTTGTAAACGGTGACAAATGCTCCTGTTTTTACCAAAAGGTTTGCTGAAAATGTGTTTTTTTCAGGGTAAAAATTAGTTTGCACCGTAGCAAAAGTTTCAATGGATTTTTTGGCCAGATCAATCAATTCTTCTTTTTCAGATGCTGCTAAGCCAAATTCTTTATCTTCCGGAGCAGTAAGTGTAATGGCATAATAGCCTACCACCTGGTCTTTATCACCAAAAGGCTGATCACCTGAGTTCATATATTGAATTTTATGGTAAGTTAGCCTGCTGTCTTCTGATGAAAGGCATAGCAAGGTGAGTACAGAAGTCCAACCGCAAATGGAAGTATGCAAATTGGGAATGGCCTCAGAAGTATTTTCTTTGAGTTGGTTAACAAATGTTTCCGGTGCATTGCCTGTAATGGCCTCGGCTGTTAATGAATCGATTCTTTTGGCATCATTATACGATGGGTAATGTGAAAAATCGGTGCTGATAACAAACAGGTTTTTTTCATTAAAAAAAGGTTTAAGGGCCTGTGCTATCTCCCGGCATGTTTTAGTACTGTTGGTGGCAATAACCACGGGAAGTATTTTCAGTTTTTCCCCAAACCTGTATTGCAAAAACGGAAGTTGCACTTCAAGGCTGTGCTCAGAGCTATGTGCATCTTCGCGAAAGGTAAATACTTTTTCATTGGTTATTAACTCCCTGGCAAGCTCAAGGTCAACTTCTACCTTTCCCAAAGGGGTGATATAATGTCCGCGATTGTAAACCGAAGCACCGTTAAAACTGGTATGGTGGCTGCTGCCAATGAGGATTATCCGAATGTACTCAGCATCCTGGGGTAATTGATTGTAAGCGCTGGCAGCCACCTGTGCGCTGTAAACATAACCGGCATGAGGAGCCAGGATTGCCCTTACTGTACCTTGTGGGGTGTAGGGGGTTGCAGACTGAAAATAGGAAGCTATGTCTGATTTCAGTTTTTCGGGTGACTTTGAATAAAATCTTCCGGCTACAACTGGTTCACGATGAACGAATCCGGATTGGGGTGATGCTAAATTTTCCACAGTCTGAGCATTTCATGATTTCACAAAAAACAAAAAAACAGGTTGATAAAGAATATAAGAGCTGATTGATTTGGAGCAATTAAAATGCCTCATTTATGGTCAAAATCAAAAATAAGGTATCTTTGAGAAAATTTTATATAAACTTTGCCATTTTATAAAGCTAAGTTAATAAAAGTAAAACGGATTTTTGACTAAATTTAATAGAAACATCAGATGGTTGAATCTATTTTTCAGGATATATTTAATGATAATACTTCTGGATCTGCCAGTGTCCTTATTCAGGTACAGAACCGGCTGATTGAATTTGCCCAAAACAAAGAAACCATAGGTATTTCTTTTCTTAAAGATGAACTGGAAAAAGTACAGGGAACTTTTCCACAATTTGCCGCCATGCGTCATTTTATTAAAAGCCTGGAAGATGAGCTTATTACAAATACCAATGAATCCTTATCCTCTGATGCATTAATCAGTTTTACACAGAATTATAAAACTTCCTGGAAAGAATATCAGGCAGCCCTGGTGGATACCATGATTAATGAAATTGATTTTAACGAAAAAAACATATTGCTGCATAGCATGAGTTCATCGGTTATTGTCTTGTTTGACAGGCTGTCTTCCAGTGATATGACTCCGGTGTTGTACCATACGGAAACACGACCTGCATTCGAAGGCAGAATTGAAGCAACCATTCTATCCAACATGGGATTTAAAACCAACCTTATCACCGATGCCTTTAGTACGCGTCTGATAAATAAAATTGATTTTATGGTCTTTGGGGCTGATGTGGTTTTTGCTGATAGTTTCATCAATAAAGCCGGTACCATGGCCCTGACCTTACTGGCCAAGCACTTTAAAAAACCCATTTATGTGATTGCCGACAAACGTAAGATGGTTACCAGCGATATGTATGATCCGGAAGATATTATTGCCTTCAGGCACGAAGAGATCAAACCGGAAAAAGAAATTTGGTCGGCAGCTAACGATAAATTATCCTGTATCAATTATTATTTTGAGGAAATCCCACTTAATCATGTAACAAAACTTTATGTTTAGCCTCGTCGGCTCCATGAATTATTTCAGTAGTTCTTCACAAAAAAACATCTGCGTATAATCAGCCTCAAATAAAAATAGTATTCTCACCGTTATAATTTAAGAACAGGGTATTGATTTCTGTTAATAAATTGATTGGTTCGTTGATAAATCGGGCTTTTACCGGATTTTAATATCATTTTTTCCTGTATTAAAAACTCATGAAATAAGTGCGGCAGGCTATACCCGATGCTTGAGAAAACAGGGATCGAAACGATGTGTTAAAATTGCAACATTAGCATGGAGGTCGCGTATATTTCAAATGGATTTATTATTCGACGGATTAGAAACCTAAAATTATGTGAGAAATGCGAAGGATGGCGTATAAGGGGATTTTTGCAATTATATTGGTTTTTATTGTTTTAGGGTTTGATGATGCCACTGTCTTTTCGGAAGGCAGCGCCATTGAAAAAAATCTTGTGCCTAACAGGATAGATCCTGCATATATCGAATTATCATCCCAATGGGTAGATTCAGTTTTTGATGCCATGACGCTGGAAGAAAAAATTGGCCAACTGATAATGATTCCTGCTTATTCAAACCGTGATGAAGCTCATCTGACTGAACTGAAAAATCTTATTCAAAAGCACCATATCGGTGGTGCGATTTTTTTCCAGGGAGGACCGGTCAGGCAGGCCATTATGACAAATCAGCTACAGGAAGCAGCGGATATCCCCCTGATGATTGCCATGGACGGAGAATGGGGACTGGCAATGCGCCTTGACAGCACTATTAAATACCCCAAGCAAATGACACTGGGCGCCATTAAAGACAATCAGCTAATTTACCAGATGGGAAAAGACATTGCCGAACAAATGGAAAGGCTGGGAGTGCATATTAATTTCGCTCCGGTGGTGGATGTGAATAACAACCCTGCCAATCCGGTAATAGGCAGCCGCTCGTTTGGTGAAGATAAAATGAATGTGGCACAGAAAGGACTGGCTTACATGATGGGATTGCAGGACAGCTACATTCTGGCTTCTGCCAAACATTTTCCCGGCCACGGCGATACCGATGCAGATTCGCACTACAGCCTTCCGGTGATTGCACAAGACTCGCTTCGCCTTGATTCACTTGAGCTTTATCCGTTTAAACAGTTGATACGCGGTGGTTTGGGCAGTGTTATGGTTGCTCATCTTCATATACCTGCTTTTGATCCTACACCCAATCTGCCATCCACGCTTTCAAAGCCAATGGTTACCGATATCCTCAAAGAGAAACTGGAGTTTAAAGGATTGGTTTTTACAGATGCACTTAATATGAAAGGGGCCAGCAAGTATTTTAATCCTGGTGCGCTGGAAGTGAAAGCCCTTTTGGCAGGTAATGATGTGTTGCTGATGCCGGATAATATCCCCACTACTGTTTCAGCCATTAAAACAGCACTGAAAAAGAATGTACTTACCCAGGAAATGATAGATGAAAAAGTTAAAAAAATCCTTGCTGTCAAATACTGGTTTGGTCTTTCGAACTACCGCCCGGTAGAATTATCCGATTTACATAGTGATCTCAACCATGCAAAATACGAACTTAATTATCGCAGGCTGGTTGAAAGTGCACATACCCTGGCGAAAAATGAAAATCAATTGTTGCCTTTAAAGAGGCTTGATACGCTTCAAATAGCTTCTGTTGTCATTGGTGAAACTGATAACCACTCATACCAAAATACACTTGATTTATATCAAAAAGTGGCAAAGTTTCAATTGCCTAAAAATTTCACTGTGGCACAGGCTGATGAGGTGATCAAACAAATACAAAACTACAACTTGCTTATCGTAAGCGTGCATAATACAAGCATGTTTGCTTCAAGACAGTTTGGCGTTACTGATAAAACTATTGAGTTAATAGAATACCTGGCTAACCGTAAACCATTGGTTTTGAATTTGTTTTCAAGCCCTTATGTGCTGAACCGCTTTTCAGAAAGTGAAAAAATCCCCGCCATCCTGATTTCCTACGAAGAGGGAGAAGTTTTTGAATCCACTGCAGCTCAGGCAATCTTTGGAGGTATCCCGGCACAGGGAATTCTGCCTGTAACAGCCTCACAGCAATTTCGAGTGAATATGGCAGACGAAACTTTTGGCAGAATGCGATTTAAATACAGCATTCCTGCCGAGGTTGGAATGGATGCCGATAAGCTGCTTGGCATCGATTCCATTGTAGCTGATGCCATTAAAAAGGAAGCTACTCCGGGTTGCCAGGTATTGGTCGCCAAAGAGGGCGTGGTGGTTTATCATAAAGCCTTTGGGCATCACACATATTTAAAAAAAAGGGAAGTAAAGCTGGCAGATCTGTATGATTTAGCTTCGATAACCAAAATTTCAGCCACTGTGCCGGCGCTTATGAAGCTATACGAGGACAAACAAATCGATCTCCAGGCTCCGCTAAAAACATATTTACCTGAGCTGGATACCCTTGATAAGGGGGAGCTCATTCTTGGTGATATCCTTACCCATCAGGCCAGGCTTGAACCATGGATTCCCTTCTACCTTGCCACCCTGGAAAGCCTTGAACCCAACGAATCCATCTATTCAAACGAATTAAATCCATCGCATCCCTATATGCTGGCACGCAACATCTTTATGACCAAGCATCTTGTTTATCGCGACAGTGTTTTTGATAATGATTTTTCCTACCGCTTTCCCATTAAAGTTGCTGATGAGGTGTATATGAACCAGGATTATGTTGATACCATTTATCATCACATTTATACCTCGGAATTACAGAAACAGAAAAAGTATAAATACAGCGATCTTGGATATTTCATGTTCTACAGGATGATTGAACGCATAACAGGTGAGCCGTTTTACCCTTATTTGTATAAAAATTTTTATAAGAAACTTGGAGCGGAAACGCTTGGTTTTTTGCCGTTGAACCGGTATTCGAGGGATGAAATTGTTCCAACAGAAAATGATATTATTTTCCGCCGGCAATTGTTGCAAGGCTATGTGCATGATCCGGGAGCTGCCATGTTAGGCGGTATTTGTGGTCATGCCGGCCTGTTCAGCAATGCCAACGATCTGGCAAAACTGATGCAGATGTACCTTAATGGCGGCATATATGGAGGTACACGCTTTTTCAGGGACGAAACCCTTGAAATATTCACATCATCACCCTTTGTTTCAAATGACAACCGGCGGGCTTATGGTTTTGACAAACCCCGGCTTGCATCGCACAAATATGGGCCGGCCTGCGATGATATTTCACCAAAGAGCTTTGGACACTCCGGATTCACAGGAACTATGGCCTGGGTGGACCCGGATACCGATGTGGTATATATCTTCCTTTCAAACCGTATTCATCCTGATGCCAATAACTCAAAACTTATTGAAATGGATGTCAGGACCAAAATACAGGAAGTGATTTATACTTCCATGATAAATTAAAGCGTTTGTTTCTGACAGGATTGGTAAGTTCCGGAAAAATGAACATTTTTGGAAGGAATTTGCTATACCATCATAGCTGTTAAGAAAACAGAATTATGACTACCGAAGAAAAATACAATAAACTAAAAGATATTCTCAGGGAGATGGGGCATGTTATCGTGGCCTATTCAGGAGGTGTTGACAGTGCTTTTTTGTTGAAGGTTGCAGTTGATGTTCTTGGAGAGAAAGCTTATGGTGTTTTGGCTGTATCACCAACCTACCCTTCACGTGAATACGATCAGGCCAAAAAGCTGGCAGATTCGATGGGAGCAAAGTTGCGAGTGATTACGACAAATGAGATTGAGAATCAGGATTTTGTAGAAAACCCGGTAAACAGGTGTTATTTCTGCAAGAGTGAGTTGTTCACTGAAATCACTAAAATTGCCAAACGCGAAAACCTGAAAAACATGGTTGATGGTTCCAACTTTGATGATTTGGGCGATCACCGTCCCGGTAAACAGGCATTAAAAGAACTGGATGTTCGGAGTCCCTTACAGGAAGCTGGACTAACAAAGGACGAAATCAGGCAGTTATCGCAAAGCCTGGGATTGCCTACCTGGAAAAAAGAAGCACTGGCCTGCCTTTCATCCCGTTTTCCTTATGGCGAGAAAATCGATGCAACCAAACTTAAAATGGTGGATGAAGCAGAAAATTTTCTACGTGATTTAGGGTTTAGGAACCTACGTGCCCGGCACCAGAAAACGACCATTAAAATAGAAGTCGATCCGGATGATATCGCCAAGTTTTTCCATGATGAAATCCGCAAAAAAGTTGTTACGAAAATGAAAGAAATCGGATACACATATGTCACTGTCGACCTTGAAGGATATCGTAGCGGAAGCATGAACGAGGGAATAAATAAAAACAGTAACGTTGATCCTGGAAATCTCAAACTGGTTAACTAATGGATTTAAAAGAAAAAAAATGTGTGCCTTGTGAAGGTGGCGTGCCTAAGCTTGTCCCCAAAGAAGCTGCCCCTTTGCTAAAAGAATTACATACGGATTGGGAAATTGTAAATAATCATAAACTTCAGCGAACATATTTTTTCGTTAATTACCAGCATACCATAAATTTTGTGAAGCAGGTTGCTGCAGTTGCCGACAAAGAAAACCATCATCCTGTGATGCATGTTTATTATGCTAAAGTTATTGTTGATTTATGGACCCATGCTATTGGTGGACTTAGCGAAAATGATTTTATCCTGGCCGCTAAATTAGATACCCTGTAAGCCTGGTTTTTTTTGGTATTTCATTCCTATTTATTACAGCAAAAAATAAAAAAAATCCTTTCCCTTTCCTCATATCCACTAATTTATACGCTTTCTTAATAGCATAACACATAAAGCAAAGGCTTCAGATTATGAGGCCTTTATTTATGGATTGTATATAAATAATAGTAAAATATCCGTTTGTTGTTTTTTGAACCATCTTAATGGTATATTTTTAACACAATTTATAATTACAAAGAATTCGCATTGGAGAAACAGGATAAAAATGAAGGGGAAATCTGGGGATACCAACAGAGTTTTACTGTAGCAGGCATCTTGCTGATTTTGGGTGTTGCATTGGAAATTATCAGCAATGGGAGCGGGGTAGGCAGAATTGGAAGCCCGGCTAACATATATTTATTTATCGGTTTTGCCGGTTTTCTGGCCTATACCTACTTTTTTTTCAGGCAAAGCCCGGTGGTACGGTGGCTGATGAGTGTTCCGGCTGCCATAAGTGCCATTACACTCTTTACTTTTTTGGTGCTCATATTGGGATTTGTACCTCAGCATGCCGGTTTTAGCGAAATACTGCATAAAATTGGTTTTACTCACATGAAATCCAGTTATCCCTTGCTGCTCGCCCAGGTTTATTTTTTGCTAACCCTGGGAATGGCCACTTTAAAACGTTCGCATCCATTTAACAAAAAAAATATTGGTTTTTTGCTGAATCATTTTGGATTATGGCTTGTTATTGCTGCTGCCACACTAGGGTCGGGCGATCTCTACAGGTTAACCATAAAACTTCAGGAAGGTGCAGAATTTAAAAATATGGCTGTCGATAAAACCATGAAACTGTATCGATTGCCTTTTCAGCTTAAATTGCACGACTTTGCCATAGATCAATACAATCCCAAGCTGGCTTTATTTGACCGGCGTACCGGACAACTGATAGATGACAGTGAAAATCTTCCCCTTGCAGAACCAGGCATGGAAGTTGATTTAAAAGGCATGAAAATAAGGGTAGACACCCTATATTCCGGTGCCTTTTTGTTCGATTCAGTGTACATCCCTTATGATACTATAGGTGCTTCACCTGTGGCTCATGTTACTGTTATAAATAACCGGAACCAGAAAATAAGCGGATGGATTGCTGCCGGAAGTCAGCGTGTACGATTCAGGGAGTTACCGCTTTCAAATACCTTGGCGCTGGCACTTACCAATCCGCAACCCAGGGTTTACAGTTCTGTTATTGAGGTTAAAACCGATGAAATCCATGATACCATCACCCTGGAAGTAAATAAACCTTATAAAGTAAAAGGGTATAAAATTTACCAGACCGGATATGACGAACAAATGGGTAAATGGTCACAAACCAGTATTCTTGAGGCTGTACACGATCCGTGGCTACCTGTGGTTTATTTTGGTATCTTCCTTTTACTGGCCGGTGCCGTCTATATCTTCTGGATAGGAAAAGACATCAGATAAAGTAGTAACACGTAAAGCAAGATTCTCAGATGATTAATTGGATAGATTTTCCCGTATACAGTGCAATTACCATTGGATTATGGCTATTGGGGTTAATTATGGTTGTTTTTTCGAAAAGCAACACAAAAATAAAAAGAATAGGAGAGGGTTCGGTTGTTTTGGGTATCCTGGTTATGGTTACTTTTCTGGTACAACTATGGGTTCATCTGGAACGCCCGCCAATGAGAACACTTGGAGAAACCAGACTTTGGTATTCATTGTTTTTACCTTTCATTGGCATCATAACCTATTATCGTTGGCATTTTAAATGGTTTTTGGCTTACAGTCTTGGGATGGCTGTGCTGTTTTTGTTCATTAACCTTTCCAACCCGGAAACCTATGATAAAACCCTGATGCCGGCATTGCGCAGCCCATGGTTTGTGCCCCATGTGATAGTTTATATATTTGCCTATGCTGTACTTGCAGCTTCGATGCTTGTAGCCGTTTACGGACTTTACCAGATATACTACTCCACCCTGCAGGATAAAATCATTAAACTGGCCGATAACCTTGTTTACATCGGTTTTGCCTTTTTAACTTTTGGCCTGTTGTTTGGCGCATTGTGGGCAAAAGAAGCATGGGGCCATTACTGGACCTGGGACCCGAAAGAAACCTGGGCATTCCTGACCTGGCTGATGTACCTGATTTATATTCACTTCAGATACCGCCATCCAAAGAAAATGAAAATTGCCATGTGGACTCTGGGATTATCTTTTATTATTCTATTGATTGCATGGTTTGGGGTAAATTATCTTCCGGCAGCGCAGAACAGTGTACATGTTTATTCATAGATGGGTAACTATGAGTGTTCGAAACCTAACAAGTTATGGTATTTCAAACGGGTAATACGGTTCAACTCCCACGGAGCATCAGAAAAATTTTGCCGGGTACTATCTGAATAACCTATCATCATATCACGCCTTCGCGCACAAGTGCAATAGAGGTGGAGATGGTTACCACTGCCAACGAAAAACCATAAAAAAACAAGGTATTGCGGTGTTTTTGTTTGTCCGAATTTGATTTGGAAATAAAAAGATACCCGATTTGTGCCAGAGTAAGGGCAAATATCATCATGGCAAGGTGTTCAATGGCCCAGAATCTGAGCTCACTCTTTTCAATGGCCTGTTCAAGAGTCATGATTTGTGGATTGTCCGCAGGTTTCAGGAAAAAATATAATACAGAACCGCTGATCAGTTGCAAGTAAAGGAAAGATAAATACCCTTTGCCAAACAAACCATCAACAGAGCGAAATTTTTTGTTTGCAGTCAGTTTATACACTGATAAACCCACTACAAAAAAAGCCAATAAGAAGAAAAGCGAACTTATAACGATGTGTATGTTTATAACGAAATTATACATTGTTTAAAAGAGCTGAATCAAAAGTACACCCTAAATCTGAAGAAAATCTGTAGTTTTTGAACCAAATTCAGGTTTTTTTGGTCTAACTAGTAACCGGGCATGATGATGTTGTAAAACTATTATAAGCTTAAAAAAAATGGGATTTGAAGTGAGTTTGCTATATGGGTCGGTCCGTACCGAAAGAAAGGGAATCCGGGTTGCCTATTACCTGAATAAAAAGCTCAAAGAACGTGGCTTTCATGTGAATTTCATTGATCCGGTGAAATATACACTTCCGCTGTTAGATAAAATGTATAAGGAATATGAAGACGGGCAGGCTCCTGAAAACATGGAAAAGATTGCTGCCATGCTCCGTAAATCCGACGGTTTTTTGATTGTCAGTGGGGAGTATAATCATGGTATACCGCCGGCCATGAAGAACCTTCTGGATCATTTTCAACAGGAGTATTTTTTTAAGCCGAGTGCTATTGCCAGTTATTCGGCCGGGCAATTTGGCGGGGTACGCAATGCCGTTCATCTGCGTGCTGTGCTGGCCGAGCTTGGTATGCCGGCAATTTCAACCATTCTTCCATTTGGCGGAGTAAATGAGCTGTTTGATGAAGAAGGCAACCTGTTGAACGTAAAGCTCGAAAAACCAACAAAACGTTTTCTTGATGAATTCGAATGGTACCTGGAAGCATTAAAACATCAACGCGTTAAAGGAACTCCTTTTTAATTTGTAAATTTGGCAGATAAACATGACCATGATTTGCTATTATTATGCTGTGCCCTTTATGCTCATCTTCTAAAACATCATTTTATTCGGAAGACAGAAAGCGGCAATATCACTGGTGTGAAATATGCCGGCTTGTATTTGTGCCATCTGAATATTTTCCTTCTGCAGAAGAGGAAAAAAACAGGTACGATGCACATCAGAACTCTCCGCTTGATTTAGCTTACAGAGAACATCTTCAAAGAATAGCAGGCCCCTTGCTGGAGAAGCTCCCAAATAATGCAACAGGGCTCGATTTTGGCTGTGGGCCCCAACCGGTTTTGCAGGATATTTTTCGTTCGGCAGGTAAAGAAATGGATGTGTATGATTCCTTTTATTTCCCTGAAAAAAATGTTTTTGAAAATAAATATGATTTTATTACAGCCACTGAAGTAATAGAACACCTGCATCATCCCTATAATGAGCTGTCAAGGATTATCAACATGATTCATTCCGGTGGCTACCTTGGTGTTATGACACGCCTGTTGCCTGCTTCTTTAGAGGAGTTTAAAACGTGGTTTTACATCCGTGATTTTACCCATGTGTGTTTTTATGATGAAGCAACACTTCATTGGATTGCCCGTAAGTTTAACTTATCACTTAAAGTCATGGATTCTGACGCATTTATCTTTCAAAAGCTTCCGGCATGAGAGTAAGGGTATGTACCTCTTCTTTGATGGAATATTCAATGGCAATGCCATAATAATCACAAATTTTCTTCACCAGCGACAACCCAATACCCATCGACTCAGGCCGGAATTCGCCGTGGGCAAACCTTTTAAAAAGCAGGTTGGAATTTTTCTTTGATTTCAACCCGGTGTTAGAAAGCTGCAGGGCCTCTTTATCAATAATAATTCGTATCCATCCGTTATTAATGTTGTGAACAACAGCGTTTTTTAAAAGGTTTTGGACCAGTACATCCGCCAGTACCGGATTCATCTTAATTATCAATTCTTCATTGAAAAGTTTTTCCAGGCGGAGGTTTTTTGCCTCCATAAAATCTTCATAATTTTCCAGTACCTGATTAATGATGTGGTTAATGATTACAGGTTCTGTTTTATGAAACTGGTTATTTTCAATTTTTGTAAGCAAAACCAGGCCGTGGTTCAGTTTTGTCAATCTTCGCAGGCTGTTACTGATAGAGCTCAGGAGTTGTGCCTGCTCTGATGTCAGATCAGGGTTTTGTAACAACAGTTCTGTTTTTGATCTGATTACGGCCAGAGGGGTTTGTATTTCATGCGTTATGTTTTCGGTAAATTCTTTCAGGTTGATGAAATCCTGCTGAATGCGCTTAATCAGTTTCTCAAGTGATTCATTCAATACGTTGAATTCATAGATATCGGTATCTCTGAAAATGATACGTTCCCTGCGGGTTACATCAAAATTTTTCACCTGCTCAAGAGCCACAAAAAAAGATGACCATAATCGTTGCCCCAGAATTCGCATCAAAAAAAATACCCCCACCACCAGCAAAAGGGTCATGATGGTAAATGTTAGTGTTATTTGTTCAATCAGGTCGTTTGATTCAATCAGCGATTTAAATGTCGTAAGACCATAAATTTTTCCACCCTTAATAACATACCCCTTAAAATATCGATAAGGTTGATATGCACCGGTAAGGTCGTCTTTCAATAAAGTATCGTTGAGCTGAAAAGATCCCAGCAAGGCAGGATTGATAACCTCTGCTTCCTGAAGGGTTATTTCGTCAGATAACAGAAGAAAGTCATTAAAAGCTGTATCAGAAGCATGCCTCAATTGCTGACTTACTGAGTGAAAAGCCGAATAAAGCTCCTTATTAATGTTCTCGTCAGTAAGTTTTTTGATGACCCGGTACAAAACAATTCCGGAAACGAAAAACACAAACAATGAAACAGTAATAAAAATTAAGCTTGTCTTTGTTAAAAGTTTCACAAAATTTTTTTGTTTATTTTAATCAGCTTTATTAACCATTAACAGATGCTATCCCACATCCGTAAATTTATATCCCATACCATAGACATTTTTTATATAATCAGTGCATCCGGCATCAATCAGTTTCTTTCGCAGATTTTTAATGTGGGTATAAACAAAATCAAAAGAGTTGGATGCATCCATAAAATCACCCCACAAATGCTCGCCGATGGATTCTTTGGTCAGCACCCTGTTTTTATTGGTGATGAAATAAAGCAAAATATCATATTCCTTCCTGGTAAGTTCCACGGTTTTTTTATTGATAGTAACATGTCGCTCCTGGGGATACAGGGCTATCTCATGAAACATCACAGCATCTTCACCCTTAAACTTCAACCGCCGGATAATGGAATTAACCCTGGCGTTAAGTTCGGACAAATGAAAAGGTTTAACAAGGTAATCATCTGCACCAAGCTCAAGACCTTTTATTCTGTCATCAATGGCTTCACGCGCCGAAACAATAATGATACCGGTATCACTCGTTACCTTCCGGATTTGTGTTATTAAATCAAAACCTGAACCATCGGGCAGATTGATATCTACCAGAATACAATCGTATTGGTAAAGATGAATTTTTTCCTCAGCCTCGTTAAATGTACTTGCAACTTCAGGAACGTGTCCTTCAACTTTAAAATAAGATTTTACACTGTCCTGAAGGGATATTTCGTCTTCAATGATTAAAACCTTCACGCCTGTTCATTTCTATTCACATGTAAAACTAATCATTTCTTTTGATCTCAACAATGCCATTGAACCGCAACGAACCCTCAGAACCGTCAGGCACAGCTTAAATATATCTCTAATGCCCCCTTTAGCAACTGATAGATGTTGACATTGAAAGAAGGATAAAAGAAACCCCAGCGATGGGCAAAGGATTTTTCAAGCATTTAAAGGCTAAAGATAGTTCAATTATATACCTTAGGATATGTAGATATGAATGGTTGAAATTCTGTTCTCTAAGAAAAAAACCAACATATTTCTTCGTACAAGAAAGAAATATTTATATATTTGCAGCCGCAAAAGGGACTAGTAGCTCAACTGGATAGAGCGTCTGACTACGGATCAGGAGGTTGGGGGTTCGACTCCTCCCTAGTTCAC
>CAZZBU010000085.1:14306-17045 GCA_964652315.1 uncultured Bacteroidales bacterium | reverse complement strand
AATTTGAATGGGCATTATACAACTATATTCATGGATTTGCGTTTAAAAAATATATAAATTTAATCATTTTAACAATCATTGTAAAAATTGAGAGATGGGTAAATGCACGCATTTAAATAACTTAATATCAAATGATTAAAAATTTGCATAATTCTTGTAAGAACTGTAATAATTAGCACGGATTTATGCGTTTTATTCTATATATATTACCAATTATTCTGCTGATGAACTTTGCATCAGCTAAAGGGCAGGAACAAAGAGATTCACTATTGGATGCGACCATCCTTGAACGTGTAATCCTTGATGGGGACACATTTTTTGTCACCAGCCTGGATCCGGTATATGTGTTTCCAACCCATGATTTTAACTGGTGGCAGAAACGAAAATATCGCCGGCTGGTGCATAATGTAAAGAAAGTTTACCCTTATGCCAAACTTGCCGGAGAGATGTTGTTTGAGCTGAATCAGGAAATGGTCCAATTGGAAACTGATCGTCAGAGAAAATCTTTCATCAAACAAATGGAAGATACTATTCGGGCTGAGTACGAGGATGATTTAAAAAAACTAACCATAACCCAGGGTAAAATCCTTATTAAATTGATAGACCGTGAAACAGGAAATACCTCTTACAATCTGGTGAAAGAGCTGCGGGGATCTTTTTCTGCCTTTTTCTGGCAGGCGCTTGCCCGTTTGTTCGGCTCAAATCTGAAAACCAATTATGATCCAGCCGGTGAAGATGCTCTTATCGAAGAGATAGTCAAAAAAATCGAACTTGGAATGATTTAATTCTTTCTTTTTTCCTTCTGGTACTTGATTGTTAACCTTTTACATCATTTTAAGCAGCGCATTGACTACGTTCTCGGCACCGTCAGCTATTTGGGTAATCGTGGCGTCAAGCATATAACATGGGGTTGTCACCACTTTATGATTCTTGTCAATGACCAATTCACCATGCGTTTTTTCAATGTGTTTAGCCCCCAATGTCTCTAAGTCTTTAATGGTGGCCCTGTCATTGCCAATAGTAAGGTTTACTTCACCCAAAACCTGCGCCAGCAATACCGGGGCAATGCAAAGAGCGCCGATCGGCTTGTTTTTATCATGCATTCCTTTTATGGCATCAGCAACTTCTGGTATAGCTTTGCTGTAGCCACCACTGAAAGCATAATCGGAAAGGTTTTTAGCAGCTCCGAAACCGCCGGGAAACAAAATAGCATCGTATTCATCCGGGTCAAATTCACTTAAGGGTTTTGCATTTCCACGGGCAATGCGCGCCGATTCAATCAAAACATTGCGTTCCTCGTTCATCTCATCACCGGTAAGATGATTGATTACATGATGTTGGGCTATATCAGGAGCAAAAATCTGATATTGATGACCGCTTCGTGCAACGGCAAGCATGGAAAGGGTAGATTCATGAATTTCAGCCCCATCATATACACCACATCCTGAAAGAACAATTGCAAATTTTTTCATAATTAATCTTGTTTTGTTTATTCGCGCTATTCTTTCAGAAATTTACAAAAAAATGTCTAAAATATAAAGGAGAGGGAAATATTTTGTGAAACCAGAATTACATTCCATGTCCCTTCAGGACAGTTATCATGGTATAAATCATGATTTTAAAATCCACATACAACGACATGTTTTCAATATATATGATGTCGTATTTCAATCTTCTGACCATTTCATCAACGGTAGACGCATATCCGAATTTAACCTGTCCCCACGAAGTAATACCGGGTCTTACCTTTTGCAGGTGAATGTAATGAGGGGCTACTTTTATGATTTGTTCGATATAGAAAGGGCGTTCCGGTCGTGGTCCAACCAATGACATATCGCCTTTTAAAACATTAAAAAAGTTGGGTATTTCATCTAGCCGTGATTTACGCATAAAACGTCCGATGGGGGTAATCCGTGGATCCTCCCTGCTGGATAGTTGCGGACCGGATTTTTCAGCATCCGTATACATCGATCGGAACTTGTAAATACGAAAAGGACGGCCATATTTTCCCAAGCGTTCATGATGATAAAATACCGGTCCTTTTGAGGTTAGTTTAATGCCAATCATCAAAGCAAGGCTGAGGGGCGCAGTCAATACCAATGCCAGGCTGGAAAAAACAATATCCAATAACCGTTTAATTTGCTGTTGCCAGAAGGGCATTAGTTTATGTGAAATCTCAATTAGAGGAGCTCCGAAAATCTCCGACATACGTACTTTGCCGGTTAAGATATCATACATGCTTGGTATCGCTTTAATCGTAACGTTATACGCTGCGAGTTGATTAATTATATTTCCTATTTTGTCGTGCTCAGTGGGTTCCAGAGCTATGATTATTTCCTGTATTTCTTTTTCATAAATTACTTCATGCAAATCATTTAGTTTACCAAAACAATCAACATATCCCTCGAGTTTCCGAATGCCGTTATGTTTTACCTTTAAGAAACCTATAATTTTGTTGCCACATGATTTTTTCTGATTCTCTATTTCGCGGTATATTTCAAGCGCATTTTCCCCACCACCAATTAATAAGGTATTAAACCCAATCTTTCGGGTATGGATTTTATGTGTCGTGACAGATGTAAGGATTAACCTTGGGATATATGTAAAAGTAAAATGCAAACCCAGAAGGGTAAGAAGCAGGGAATAATAGTTTCGATAGGAACTGATGTTATCGTCAAGTACCAATGCGAAAAATATGATTACCACCCCCACAATGGATGTTTGGATGGTATTCCAGAG
>CAZZBU010000085.1:7693-14206 GCA_964652315.1 uncultured Bacteroidales bacterium | reverse complement strand
TAAAAAACGGGTCAAATCAAGAGCAGTTTTTTCCTGGCGTGAGTAGGTATGTATATTGTGGGTATATTTGTTATTCCCAATCAGCAGTAACAATTTTTTTCCCAGTAGATCTGCTGAAATTAATCCATTATTCTGAAACACAGAAAGGGTGTATTTCAAGTTTGGAAAAGGTGGATGGATAAGGATATGAACTACTGAGGCATCATGAAAGGTGATTTTCGCATCCAGGGTATCAAATCGATGGTTCATTGTGTTGATATTAATGGCTTCGGTTTTTTTACATTCAGCCTGGGCAAGCCAGTATACCAACTCAATAGTTTCACCCAGCACCAGGTTGATATTTTCCGGAGTCAGATCAATCCCCCGGTTAACGTGAATGATTCTGGGAGAGGCAGGAGGCAGGATGTGTTTAAGGGTATCCTGAGGAAACATGGAAAGGTTACCTGCCATGCAGGTTGATTTTATTTCAGGCAATAATTTACTGATTGTCTGCAATTGTTCTGAATTTAAGGTGTGCAGATTTTCAATGAAAATATTCCGGGCCCGTTTTATGGCTGTTTCTATCTCCCAAAAGGGCAGGGGAGCCGAGTTAATAAAAAAAAGATTGTCATGGTTCGATAGTATTTCATCATATTTGATATGAATGCCACTATCAGAACCTGGCAAAAACACCTTACCGGTTCCATTATCAAAATGCCCGCTATAGGTCCATTTGGTTTTTTCGCTAATAATTCTTTCATGGAATGCCCGTTGATCTGCAGGGCCTACGACCAAGAGTTTTTGCATAATAATTTTCTTTCGGTGTAAAGGTAAATGTTGTCTGTGTTTTAATAATTTGTTTTATTCTTAAGTTTTCAACATAATGTTAAATAAATCATGGCAATATTTGATCGATTAAGGCATTATAAACCTAATTTTGCAGCACTTTTATTTAATTTATGAAGGACACATTCAGGCATAAAGGTCTGCGGGCCAAACTAGTAGAAGAGATTAGAAAAAAAGGGATAACTGATGAACGGGTCTTGGAGGCAATTAACCGTGTGCCCAGGCATCTGTTCATGGATAGCGGGTTTATAAATTTTTCGTATAAGGATCGGGCATTTCCCATTGGTGCCGGACAGACCATTTCTCAACCTTACACCGTGGCCTTTCAGACCCAACTGCTACAAGTGAATCCCCATGATAAAATTCTTGAAGTAGGAACAGGTTCCGGTTATCAGGCCGCGGTATTGCTGGAAATGGGAGCCAGGGTGTTTACCATCGAACGTCAGCAGGAATTGTTTTTAAAAAGTCAGAAGCTGCTTCCTGAAATGGGCTATCGGCCTCAGTTTTTCTTTGGAGACGGCTACGAAGGATTACCAACTTATGGGCCCTTTGATAAAATCATAGTTACGGCCGGTGCTCCGGATATTCCTGAAAAATTAATTCATCAGTTGAAAACAGGCGGACGAATGGTAGTGCCCGTTGGAGGAATAAACGCTCAGACAATGAAGTTGTTAACAAAAAATTCTCAGAAAGACTACGAAATTGCCAACCATGGTGCGTTTGTTTTTGTTCCTTTACTTGAAGGGAAAAATTATAAATAGCAATTTTTATGAAGATAAAAACATTTACCTTTAATCCGTTTCAGGAGAATACCTTTATTGTTTATGATGATTCCAAAGCAGCAGCAATCATTGATGCCGGATGTTTTAACGCGGAGGAAGAAAAACTGATTGATGAATTCATACAGTCAGAAAACCTTAAACCTGAATATTTAATTAATACCCATTGCCATATTGATCATGTAGCCGGATTAAGCGCGCTGAAATCAAAATACAATGTTCCTTTTTTGGCCCATAAAGACGATAGTTTTTTGCTTGACACCGCAGTGGAACAAGGGAAAGTATTTGGATTTGGCATTGAGCCACCACCCTCAATTAATTCGTTCATTGATGAGCCCCAGGAAATAAAAATCGGTAATTCGCGGTTACAGGTTTATCATGTTCCCGGACACTCACCTGGCAGTGTTGCCCTCTATGCACCAGAAGGAGAATTTGTAATTGTAGGTGATGTGTTGTTTTCTGGAAGCATCGGACGTACCGATTTACCTGGTGGTGATTATAAAACCCTGATTTCAAGCATTACCGAAAAGCTTATGGTGCTTCCTGGCAACACTACGGTTTATCCCGGACACGGACCGGCCACAACCATAAAGCATGAACATGATACAAATCCTTTTTTAACTTAGTAAATTACCAGATTTTTGGATCTGGTTCAACAGATTTTTTCATAATAATTCTTTACTAATTCATTGATACATTGATATTCTTATGAGTATAGATAATTTTCTGTATCGCCATCTTGGGCCCCGGGACGCAGATTTACCGGCTATGTTAGATATCATTGGAGTAAAAACATTGGACGAGCTTGTGGATAATACCATTCCCAGGTCCATACGTTCGAAACAGCCCCTTGAAATGGATAAGCCAATGACCGAATACGAATACCTGGCTTATTTGCGTGGAATAGGGAAAAAAAATAAAATGTATAAAACATACATTGGTTTAGGTTATTACAATACCATCACACCTTCACCAATATTGCGGAATATTCTTGAAAATCCATCATGGTATACTTCATATACCCCCTACCAGGCTGAGATATCCCAGGGACGTTTGGAAGCCCTGTTGAATTTTCAGACCATGGTGGCTGACTTAACGTCAATGGAAATTGCCAATGCTTCCCTTCTTGATGAGGCAACTGCTGCTGCTGAGGCTATGATCATGCTTTTTAACACCAGGTCGCGCACGAAAGTTAAAGGCAATGCCAATGTGTTTTTGGCAGACGAAAACATGTTTCCACAGACCCTGGATGTGCTTGTTGCGCGGAGCAAGCCCTTGGGTATTGAGCTGCGTGTGCTGCCTGCCGGTGAATTTGAGTTTTCAGATCAGGTTTTCGGAATGATGGTTCAATATCCTGATGCCCGTGGTGCTATAATTGATCATGCAGGATTAACTAAAAAAGCACATGACAACGAATGTATGGTAGCTGTTTCTGCCGATATCCTTGCTCTCACTTTGTTGGCCCCTCCGGGCGAATGGGGTGCCGATGTAGTGGTTGGTTCAACACAACGGTTTGGTATTCCAATGGGTTACGGCGGTCCGCATGCCGGTTATTTTGCTACCAAAAACGATTTTAAGCGTAATATTCCGGGAAGAATTATTGGTGTCTCTGTTGATCGTCACGGTAAAAAAGCCTTGCGGATGGCATTGCAAACGCGCGAGCAGCATATCCGCCGCGAAAAGGCCACTTCGAATATCTGTACAGCCCAGGCCTTGCTGGCTACCATGGCAGGCATGTATGCCGTTTATCATGGAAAGGAAGGACTGGTAAACATCGCTGAAAAAATTCATTTCACAGCCGGTACGCTCGAAAAAGAACTCCAAAAGCTGGGTTACACCCAACTCAACGATAATTATTTTGATACCTTACTTGTAGGATTGCCTGAGGATGTCATTGCCAGTGAATTTGAAGAAATAGCCCTTGAACACGGGCTAAACTTCAGGTATATTGACAGAAAACATGTTGGGGTCAGTGTTGATGAAACCACCAGCATTGAGGATGTCAATAAAATTATTGAAGTATTCGCCATTGCTGTAACCCGCCAGTTTAAGAAAATTCACGAGATAAAAAGCAAGGTGGCTTATGATGCCGGGTTTAGGCGGACTACTGATTTCTTAACACTGAACGTGTTTAACAAATACCGCTCTGAGACAGAACTGATGCGCTACATCAAACTCCTGGAGCGCAAGGATTTTTCTCTGACCCATTCAATGATTTCCCTGGGTTCATGCACCATGAAACTCAATGCTGCTACAGAGATGTTTGCTTTGTCGTGGCCGGAGTTTAACAGCATTCATCCTTTTGTTCCTCTGGAGCAGGTAGAAGGATATCACCAGTTATTTTTTGAATTAGCTGAAGACTTGAAAAAGATAACCGGTCTTCCGGGAATTTCATTTCAGCCGAACTCCGGAGCTTCCGGTGAATATACAGGACTGATGGTTATCCGTGAATTTCAGGCCAGCAGGGGTGAAGGTCACCGCAATGTGGTACTTATCCCTTCATCAGCGCATGGTACTAACCCCGCCTCTGCAGTCATGGCAGGGGCCAGGGTAGTGATTGTTAATTGCGATGAAAACGGAAATATAGATGTGGACGATCTTCGGAAAAAGGCCGAGGAACATAAGGATAATCTTTGTGCTTTCATGGTTACCTATCCGTCAACCCATGGTGTGTTTGAAGAAGCCATCATTGAAATGAATGAAATCATACACGAACATGGCGGACAGGTTTACATGGATGGGGCCAATATGAATGCCCAGGTAGGTTTGACCAGCCCGGATATTATCGGTGCTGATGTGTGCCATCTTAACCTGCACAAAACATTTGCCATTCCACACGGAGGAGGCGGTCCGGGAATGGGGCCAATCTGTGTGGCCGAACATTTGATTGAATTTTTACCAACCCATCCTGTGGTAGCAACAGGCGGCGTAAAGGGCATCCATGCCATTGCTGCAGCACCCTTTGGCAGTGCCAGCATCTTAACCATTTCGCATGCATATTGTAAAATGTTAGGATCGGAAGGGCTTAAAGCTACAGCCAAATTTGCCATTCTTAATGCCAATTATATTGCCAGATCGCTTAAGGATCAATACAAGATATTATACAAAAATCAAAAGGGATATGTGGCCCATGAAATGATCCTCGATTGCCGGCCATTTAAACAGTCCACCGGCATATCAGATGTTGATATCGCCAAACGGCTGATGGACTATGGGTTTCATGCCCCGACACTTTCATTTCCGGTTCACGGTACCCTGATGGTCGAACCTACCGAAAGTGAATCAAAAGATGAACTTGACCGGTTCATTGAGGCAATGATTTCCATCCGGAATGAGATATCAGGCATAAACGAAGGGAAATATGATAAGGAAAATAATCTCCTACATAATGCCCCGCATACTGCCGAAGAGGTGGTGGATGATAACTGGGCTCACCCGTATTCCAGGACAGCAGCGGCTTATCCCCTTCAATGGGTGAGGGAAAACAAATTTTGGCCCTCTGTAGGGAGGCTCGATGACGTCTATGGCGACAGGAACCTCATGTGCAGTTGTGCGCCCCTTGATGATTACAGGTAGTAACGCAACATGAGGTTTTTAAAAATAATACCTGTAGTTTTGTCGTTCTTAAAAACAAAAACTATGGACATATTTCAGAAGTATAGCATATTATTTTTAGGAATCCTGTTAACCCTGTCATCCTGCGATAAACGACGTGCCCCTGATGTGTCTGACATATCACTGGATGTTGAGGTTTTGCGTTTTGAAGAGGATCTTATGGCTGCGGATCCCGCCAACATGGCCGAAGTTGTACCAAAATTACAGGATAAGTATGGTGATTTTCTGCTTCTCTTCAGCAGGGAGATTATTGGTATAGGTTCGCCTGAAAACCCTTCATATCCAGAACTTCTCCGACAGTTTGTAACGGATTACATGATCAATGATGTGTATAAAGCTGTACAACAAACCTTTGGTGATTTTACGCCCATCGCAGATGACCTGAAAAAAGGGCTAAAATATTATCATCATCATTTCCCTGAACGCAAAGTGCCTGATTTGGTGACCTATATTTCCGGATTCAATCATTCGGTGGCTGTTACAGACAGCATGCTTGGCATAGGATTGGATAAATATTTGGGGCCTGAAAATGATTATTACTATCAGTTAGGCTATGAACAATACCGGCGATATACCCTGCGCCCTGAAAAAATCCCATCGGACGCTATGAAAGCCATGGCGCTGACATACTTTTTGTACAACGACTCAGCTGATAACCTGTTGAACCAAATGATTTATCAGGGCCGGGCTTTGTATTTTTCAAAAAACATGTTGCCCTGGCAGCCGGATACCCTTATTTTTGGGTTTACCGCTGAAGAATTGAAATTTTGCCGGAATAATGAAGGGCAAATGTGGTCTTACCTTATTGAATACAAATTGCTGTTTGAGACGGATCATTTCGTCATTCAGAAATTTATCGGTAATGCTCCGTTTACAAAAGAATTCACCAATGAATCACCCGGACAGGCTGCTGTTTGGCTGGGTTACAAAATAGTGGAAGCTTACATGAACGAAAAGAAGGAGATGACCCTGGCCGGATTGATGGAAATACGAGATTATCAACAGATTTTACGTGAGTCAAATTATCAGCCAAAGTGAGCAATATCCGGATAATTACAACTGGCGATGACTCGCATAGCCTGTATCTGCCGGAGCTTAACGAGCATTACCATTCAACCCATGGCGCAGTGCAGGAGTCGCAACATGTATTTATTGATGCCGGGCTGAAACAAACGGTAAAAAATGAAGTTTCTATCCTTGAAATTGGGTTTGGAACCGGGTTAAATGCACTGCTTAGCCTGGTATATGCCGTAAATCACAACATTTCGATCGTGTATACCAGCATTGAAAAATA
>CAZZBU010000085.1:4136-7593 GCA_964652315.1 uncultured Bacteroidales bacterium | reverse complement strand
TGGTATATGCCGTAAATCACAACATTTCGATCGTGTATACCAGCATTGAAAAATATCCTCTGCCTGGGGATTTTTTCAAGAAACTGAATTACGGTTCATACCTTGAACAGGGAAATTTTCAGAGAGAATTCCTGCTTTTGCATGAGTCTCCCTGGAATAGTAGAGTTTCCATGCACCCGAATTTTGAACTTCTTAAGGTTGATACAGATATTCTTGATTTTAATTTTCACGCCAAATGTGATTTGGTGTTTTTTGACGCGTTTGCTCCGGCAAAACAACCGGAAATGTGGGAAAGAAATGTATTTAAACCTATTGTTGATGCCATAGAACAGGATGGTATCATTACTACCTATGCAGCTTCAGGAATGGTACGCAGGCTTTGGCAGGAGTTGGGCCTTAAAGTTGAAAAACTTCCCGGACCGCCTGGGAAAAGGGAGATGCTACGAGGCATTAAAACCAGTGTCCAATATTAATAAACGTAATCCATGGCCTGTTCCCGTTTATGGATTTGCTAATACTGAATTCAATTGGTCCGATAATGCTGTTATAACCGTACGTGAAACCAAATCCCACTTCAACTGGAGAATTATCAAACATGTCCACAAAGTCTTCTTCGAGCTTTGCAACATTACCCCTGGCAATTAAAAAATGATTTTTAAAGGCCTCAAATTGAAAATCCACGCCGAAAACCATGGCATTTTGATTTACTTCCTCCAAAAACCTCAGCCCGGCAAAAGGAAAGACGGTATTGCTGTAGTTTATTTGATTAAATCCACCAACAAAATAATTGAATTCATCCGGGATTGAATCTGAATGGGTTATGCCAAAGTGATAATTAAAAATGAGTGTGGCTAATGGGGATAGTTCAGTGGCATATCTCGATCGTAGAGATAAGCGAGGGATATTATCAAAAGTATACGAAGAGTTGGATATATCTTTTATTACCTCTCCACGCAATTGCATTTTAACACCGCGATGAGGATATACCGCGTGGTCGAGGTTATCTACTTTAAGTTCGGAATACACATTCAGGTACCGGTTTCGGTCAGCCGGAATACTTATATCATCGGTAATAATTTCACCGCGTACAGTGGTGCTGGTAATATGTGAACCTAATTCAAAATTAACCGAATTAGAGATACTACTCCTGCCAAATAAACCGGTTCTGATTTCAGAATAATTGTATGAAGCAATTTTTTTTCCTTCTTCATAATCAAATATCTCAAATTTATTGGATTCAAAATTGAGTCCGAAATCAGGCAACCATCCCAGGCGGTATGCATTCGCTATTAATATTGTTTTTCGGGGCTTCCATCCGGTATGAATCAAATATTCACCGTGGAAACGAGGATTTTCTCCTAGGAGAAAATCCATAGTTAACTTGGTTCCCTTAAGTAACAGGTTACGAAAAGTAGTGTTTAGTAACAGATTGGCATTAAAATCACTATCATAATGTGCACCGACCCTGAACAGGTTGGTTGTTTTTTCTTTTACACGGATTATAAGTTTTACACCTTCATCCAGGGGTTCAAGCTTATATGTCACCATATCAAAAAAAAGTGTGCCATAGATGCGTTCAATAGCCTGTTCCAGATTGTCGACAGTAATTTTAGCAGGAGGTGAAAGCCTGAGTTTGCCCATGAGAAATGGTTTGGATACCTTTTCCAATCCCTGTATTTCCAGTTCCTGGATATCAAGTGAATCCAGCTCAAAAACAAGCTCTTTTGGAGGTGAATAGTCGTAATCCTGCATTCTTTCAGCAAGGGCTTTCAACTGAGGGCTCATCTTACGGGCTGCTTCTTCTCCAAGTTGAATAAGCTTCGCGGCACTTTTAAAACTTGTGGCTCCATAATCACCCAGTTCAGGAGTAATCAGTATATCACTTAGTTCCTGGTTTTTATTAAAATGCCCGATAGATTGAAAAAATAGAGACTGTTCAAGGATATTGGTCAGGGAGTTAAGCTCATCCTTATTATGCATCTGGTACCCAAGATTCACACCAATTATAATATCAGCCCCCATTTCTTTTACTTCTTTAGCAGGAAAATTATTTACCAGTCCTCCGTCCACCAACAGGTTTCCATCGATCTCGATTGGAGTAAGGATGGTTGGTATAGCCATGCTGGCTCGAATGGCGTCAGGGAGATAACCACTGTTAAGCACTACTTGTTTACCCGTGCTGATATCGGTGGCTACACATAAAAACGGTCGGGGAAAATTGCTGAAATCGTTAATATGTTGCACTGGCAGTGCCAGCCTTGAAAGAAGCATGGACACATTTTGGCCTGCCCGAAATCCTGTGGGTAACATGATATTAAAATTCTGAATGGGGAAAGAAACAAAATATCTGGACAGTTCCTCTTTTTCTTCAACAGACATATTCCTGCGGGTTATTGCATCTCCCAAAAGACTGGTCCAGTCCTGCTTCAGAATAATATCTTCCATCTGTTCCGGAGTGTAACCAATAGCGTACAGGCCACCTACAATGCTTCCCATAGAAGTGCCGCCAACATAATCAACAGGGATGCCCAGTTCATCAATAACTTTTAGCACACCTATATGGGCAATGCCCTTGGCAGCACCTCCGCTTAATACTAAACCTATTTTTGGCCGGTCAGTGTTCTGGGCAAAAGATGAGGTTGCCAAAATACATATAAAAAAAACACATAGTGTACTAAAAAGGGTGTTTTTGTTCATTATGTGCCAATTCTTGTGTTTATAATTTTTTATAAAACCGGATTTTCCGGAAAAACGTTGTTCCTGCCGGTAATTGCCGACCATCAAAAAGTATTAAGAGTCATATACATATATTATGCCACATCAATTTTTTCACAATTAAATTTAAGCGATATCATCATCAAATTCTCTTTAATTCCGGCAATAAATTTTTAATTGGATAAAATTATGCTTTAATTTGCACTGAAAATAATAAAAACACCTGCCTTAAAAACGGCCATTGAACAATGAAGAGTTAATTATGTTATTGATTTTCAACACTAGTAAAAAAGGTCTGTAATGAATATAAAAGATTTTTTTATGCGTATAGAACAATTTTAAATGTGTCGGAATATTAATAAATATTGGTTGATTTACATTTAGGTTTTTTTAATTTGTTCAGTTTTTTATCCATGATTTTTAAGTGATTGCATGTTTTGTTTCTCCAGGTAATCAGATGTTGTTTAAAGCTGTTATAGATATAAATATTTTCTATAGAAATTATTAAATCTTTCAAATAGCTTATTTCTTTGAGAAAATGAAAAAACAGGAAACGTATGTCTTTGATTAATGACTTAAATATCAATATAATAAATAAATAGAGATATGAATTTGAAAGGAAAGAGTTTACTTTTAGCGTTGTTTTTGATGAGTTTTTCAACTTACGGCCAGGAAGAAGAGAAAAAAGATGGCTTCAAATTTGGAGGTGCAGTAAGGTATAACCTCTTGTCAACTTATTATG
>CAZZBU010000085.1:1683-4036 GCA_964652315.1 uncultured Bacteroidales bacterium | reverse complement strand
GATGGCTTCAAATTTGGAGGTGCAGTAAGGTATAACCTCTTGTCAACTTATTATGAAAGTGGCTCGGGAAATTTAAATCCGCAGGCCACGTGGGATACCTGGCGTTTAAATGTTGACGGAACCATGGGTGGTATTGACCTCAGCTTTGAATACCGTTTTTACCCCACTTTTGGTACGCATTTTATCCATCATGGATATTTTGGTTATGCATTTTCTGATAATGTTTACATGAAGTTAGGGGTTTCACAGGTGCCTTTTGGTATTACAAAGTATGCCTCTCACTCCTGGTGGTTTCAGGGGCCTTACTATGTAGGTCTTGAAGATGACTACGATATGGGTGTGAAGTTTGATTGGACACCTGCAGATAATTTGATGGTGTCATTTGCCTATTTCCGTCAGGCTGAACCCGAAGGGCCAAAATTCGGTGGTGATGTGACTTTTGGTAATGCCGGCCCTGGTCGTTATTCCTATGATATTGTACCTGGCAATGGAGCATATATTGATCAAGATGGAAATATAGTGATGACTGATGCCAGCCTTCGTGAATTGAATCAGGGTAATTTTCGCCTGGCTTATAATCTGAATGAAGATTGGGAAATAGGTGCCTCAGCTCAGGTTGGAGGTATTTATAATTCGGTACTTGATGAGGCTGAAATTAGCACAGCTTTTGCTGCTCATGTTGTTGGTAACTTTGGGGGTGGCTTTAACCTTAAAGCAGAGTACATCAATTACAATTATCAGGCAAAAGCCGATGATGGTACTGATTTGGATGTGGTTCAAATGGGTGCTTACGGCTATGAATATTTTGGTGGTGAAGGATATACCGGCGGTGTGGCTTCTCAAGCCAACATGTATGTAGTTGGTCTTGCTTATTCTATTCCGGTTGATTTGGGACCAATTTCAAACATACAACCCTATATTGATTACACCTTAATTGACAAAACAGTAGAAGAATTTCATGATACGCATCACCTGATCCCCGGATTTTTAATCAGTGCCGGACCAATTTATACCTACGTTGATTATGCCATGGGCATAAACCAGCCCTGGCTTACTGAAAACTTTGGTAAAGGATTAGGCTCAGGTGTTGAGGATGCTAAGTGGAATAAACGCTTCAACATCAATGTTGGGTACTATTTTTAAAAAATTTTAAATGACAGAGGACAGAAATATTAAACTCAAAGTAGAGGAACTAACCCTCATCTTTGGAAAAAGAAAAAAAGAAGCCCTTGCACTCTTAAATAAAGGTGTTTCAAAAGAAGAAATCTTACGAAGAACCAAGTGTTCAGTTGGCGTAAACAAAGCTTCTTTTGATGTTTACGAAGGGGAGATATTTGTTATTATGGGGTTGTCGGGCAGCGGTAAATCCAGTTTGATCCGCTGCCTCAACCGCCTTAATGAACCTACCGCTGGTAAGGTGTTTTTTCAGGATCATGACATTACCCGCGAAACTAATAAAGAATTGCTCCAAACACGCCGTACTGAAATGAGTATGGTATTTCAGAAATTTGGCCTGTTGCCTCATAAAACAGTATTGGAAAATGCTGCTTTTGGATTGGAAATCAGAAATGAGCCAAAACAAAAACGTGAGAAGCGGGCAATGCGAGCCTTGGAAAATGTCGGATTGAAGGGTTATGAAAATCAATTGCCTTCTGAAATGTCGGGTGGCATGCAGCAGCGTATCGGATTGGCCAGGGCGCTGGCTAACGATACGGATGTGTTGTTGATGGATGAGGCGTTTTCAGCACTCGATCCATTAATTAAATCAGATATGCAGGATGAATTATTACAAATTCAGAATAAAGTGCATAAAACCATTGTGTTTATTACCCACGATTTGGACGAAGCCATAAAAATTGGCGATCGCATAGCCATTATGAAAGATGGTGTGGTTGAACAAATCGGTACAGCCGAGGATATACTCACAAATCCTGCCAGCGATTATGTGGAAGCTTTTATCGAGAAAGTAGACAGGAAAACCATCATCACGGCAGAGACATTAATGTTTAAAAAGCCTACCCTGGTCCAGCTTAAGAAAGACGGACCCAAAGGGGCGATTCGTAAAATGCGTACCGCTGGTGTCGATGTGTTACCAGTGGAAGACGATGATAAAAAATTTGTCGGATATGTATGGCTTTCTGATCTGTTGAAGCTTGAAAAAGAAGGGCATAAATCGGTGGAGAATGCGCTGAAAACAAACTTCCCAAGCGTTTACAAACATTATACTGTGGAAGAAATGTTGCCCCTGATCACGGGTACACGATCCCCTCTGGCCGTGGTAGAAGAAGGTACCGGGAAACTGGTTGGACTGGTTACACAAACATCTTTGATTATAGAAGCTACCAAATATGAT
>CAZZBU010000085.1:0-1583 GCA_964652315.1 uncultured Bacteroidales bacterium | reverse complement strand
GCCAAAACCGGTCATAAATTCCTTACACAAGAGGGCTTTAAGAATGGCATTGGTCTGGTTGTTTTTGTTATTTTGGGCTTTATACTTATTGCGGCAATCGGGTACTGGGAAGAGGCCATGCAAACAACTACCCTGGTAATTGTTTCAACCATCATTGCATTGGTCTTTGGTATTCCCCTTGGAATTTTAACGGCAAGAAATAATGTGGCAGATGCCATTGTCAGGCCGATTCTCGACTTTATGCAGACAATGCCGGCTTTTGTGTACCTGATACCTGCCATTTTTTTCTTTAGTGTGGGTAACACGCCAGGAGTTATTGCAACAGTTATCTTTTCATTACCCCCTGCTGTGAGGCTAACCAGTCTCGGAATTAAAAATGTGCAGGAGGATGTGATAGAAGCCGGATATGCATTTGGTGCTACCGACAGACAAATTCTGTATAAAATTCAGTTGCCCCTGGCTATGCCAACCATTTTGGCTGGAGTCAACCAGGTAATTCTTCTCGCCTTATCCATGGTGGTAATAGCCTCCATGGTAGGGGCAAGAGGACTTGGAAGTGTTGTTTACCAGAGTATTCAACAAAATGATATTGCCAAAGGCTTTGAATCCGGATTAGGAATTGTTATCCTTGCTATTATATTAGATAGAATTACGCAATCACTCGCAAATAAAAAATAGGATTAACTTAAAAAAAGCAAATTATGTATTTAAAAATGAAAAGTTTCTTTAGTGTATTACTCATCCTTGGTTTGGTGATTTCAATTACTTCCTGTAAAAACACAGGTACCAAAGACTCAGGAGAGCAAAAAGAAGAACCCAAAGAAGTAACGATTCTCTACCCGAACTGGGCAGAAGGAATTGCATTCACCCATCTTGCTAAAGTTGCCTTAGAAAATAACAACTTTGAAGTTGATTTAATTAATCTGGAACCAGGATTGATTTATGGTGAGTTATCAAAGGAAAATTCTAAAGGGGATGTGTTTATGGACGCCTGGTTGCCTAACACGCACGAAGCGTATTGGGAAGATTATGGCGATCGGTTAGATAAATTAGGAGAATCCTTTAGCGAGGGTACCACCGGTTTAGTAGTGCCATCTTATGTAACCATCAACTCCATTGCAGAATTAAACGAACACAAAGAAAAGTTTGATTCTGAAATTATTGGTATTGGTGCCGGTGCTGGTATCCATGCAAATACCGGGAAAGCCATCGCAGAATATGATTTGGATTTTGAGCAAATAACATCAAGCGGTCCTGCCATGGTTGCAAGCCTCGAAAAAGCCATTAGAGATAATGAGTGGATTGTAATAACTGGCTGGAAACCTCATTTTAAGTGGGCAAATAATGATCTTAAGTATCTTGAGGATCCAAAAGGTGTGTATCCAAAAGATGTTTGTGCCATTATTTCACGCCGTGGCTTTGAGGAAGATATGCCTGAAGCAGCTACCTTCTTTAAGAATTTTAATTTGGAAGAAGATGAACTGTATGATCTGATGGGTAATATCAGAGAAACCGACGAAGAAACAGGTGCCCAGGCTTTTTATGAAGCAAATAAATCCATGGTTGACGGCTGGTTTGAATAA
>CAZZBU010000084.1:0-17365 GCA_964652315.1 uncultured Bacteroidales bacterium | reverse complement strand
GATAAAATGGCTGGCGGTTTACAGCAATTGCTGGCGGGTGCCCGCAAGTTTAACCTTTCTGAAATTAGCCGGAATGATCTTGTTGCTTCAAACCGCGAAACTGCTGAATTAACAGGCATCCCGTTTATGACCGATGCCTTAAACGATAAAGCTATGGAAGTATTAAATGCGTAATCCATCCTCTTGATTACTAAAAATCCGGAACCTGGATTATTTTCCATTGGTTCCGGATTTTTTTAACCAGCTAAGTGGTTTTACCTGTTTTAATAGGTACTGTCTAACTAAAACTCTATGAAAAAAAACTAATCAACCTTCAATCCTATTCGAGTTCTATAATCATTGCAGCGCTCCCGTCTATGATTATGTCGCTGTTAATGCTTATTTCATTATTGCTGATGATATCAAATCCCCTGGTGTATCCGGCCAGCCTTTCTTTAAAACGCTCTACATGCAGCTCCTGGGCTTCACTGTTTTTATTCAGGATGATCATGATTGATTGATCCTTGTTGTACCTGAAATATACATATACATCATTTTCAGGGATAAAATGCGTCATTTCTCCGGTATGAATCACAGGATTTTTCTTTCTCCAGTTTTGTAGTTTTTTCAAAAACTGTTGTGCCTGGATTTTTTGTTCAGGTAAACCCTGTCCGGTAAAGGCATTAATCTCATCGCCTGGCCAGCCACCGGGAAAATCCTCACGGATAAAGCCGTGGCCTTTATGCTCATGGCCCGTCATTAAAATTTCTGTGCCATAATAGATTTGTGGTATTCCGCGGGTGGTCATCGTCAATACCATGGCCAGTCTCCACATATCAAAATCTTCTTCTAACCGGGTAAATACACGATCCATATCATGGTTGTCCGGGAAAACAACCAGGTTATACGGATTGGGATATAGAAAATCCAGGGCCAGGGTTTCATAAATCCGCATCATGCCGTCAAACCAACCTTCTTCTTCTGTTAAACCTCGGCTCATGGCATCCTGAAGCGGAAAATCCATCAGGCTTGGAAGGCAGGACGTGTATCCGTCAGGATTAACTTTACCCCCCTGCCAGTATGCGACGATTGCCGGGTTTGGATGAAACTCTTCGCCCACAATATTAAAGTAAGGATATTCTTCCAGGACCCTGCAAGTCCAATCTGCCATCATCTGCCTGTCCGGGTAAGGGTAGGTATCCATGCGAATGCCTGATAAGCCCACATATTCAATCCACCAGATCGAATTTTGAATGAGGTAGGTAGCCAGAAAAGGATTGCGCTGGTTTAAATCCGGCATCGTGGTAACAAACCAACCTTCAATCAACTGATTATAATCGGTGGCTGATTTGTACGGGTCCTGCACTGCAGTCTTCCGGTGGTTGGTGATGGTATAATCCGGATCCGGCATGTTGTTAATCCAGTCGTCAGAAGGGAGATCATCCATCCACCAATGGGTGTGTCCACAATGGTTGAAAATCATATCCATGATTACTTTTATGCCTTTCTGCCTGGCTGCATCACACAGGGCTTTGTACTCTTCGTTGCTTCCAAATCTACGATCTACCTGATAAAAATCGGTGGCAGCATATCCATGATAGGAAAAATCCGGTTGATCATTTTCCAGCACGGGATTGAGCCAGATGGCAGTATAACCCATATCATAAATATAGTCCAGGTGGTTCTGTATTCCCTCCAAATCACCGCCATGGCGACCGTCCGGATTTTCGCGATTTGCTTTTTCTTTCATAAAGGGTTGTGAGTCATTCTCGGGGTTTCCATTCGCAAACCTGTCCGGCATAATCAGGTATAGCACATCAGAATTATCAAATCCGCGTAGCATGGAGGGAGTGTAGTCCCGTTCATGGAGCCTATAGGCATATTCTGTTACTACTTTGCCTGCGTCCTTGAAAACGATGTTAAATTCTCCAGGAATGGTCGTTGGATCAATATACAAATCAACAAACAAATAATTGGGGTTCGTAAGGGATGTGGTACTTTTTATGCTTATGCCCGGATATTTTATTTCGGGTGTTGTGGACGCAATGTTTTCTCCATAAATCATTAGCTGCAGGTTCGGGTTATTCATCCCTACCCACCAAAATAAAGGCTCCACCCGGTCAATTTTCGGATTGGCACCAAATAACTGAATAGAAAGTGAAACCAGGAAAACTATAAAACCAATCTTTTTCATGTATTGCATTATTTATGTGCTGAATGTTCAATTTTCTTTATTGCCGGCACTTCACCTTTCAGTTTTTCACCAGGCTTCAGGCTAAAAGATTTTTCCCATATTTTTACGGGAATGGTGCTGTCCGAAAGGTTGCAAATCAGATACTTATTCTGGCCAACTGATATTTCAAGCAGTGCCCCCCTGAATAAAAGTTTGAAAGAATAACTTTCCCAGTTTGAAGGTAAGAACGGATTTAAAATCAGGGTATTGTTTTGCACCCTGTAACCGGCAAAACCCATAACAAAGGCCATCCATGTGCCTCCCATGCTGGTAACATGCAGGCCTTCATGGGTGTCGTTATTAAAATCATTTAAATCAAGCCTTGATGAACGGATAAACATTTCATGCGCTTTTTTCCGGTCACCCAGCTTTGAAGCCAGGATGGTATGTACACACGACGAAAGGGAGGATTCATGTACGGTTAGTGGTTCATAGAAATAGAAATTGCGGTGAAGTTGATCCATGGTGAAATCATTCTCGAACCAGAACATGGTTTGCAAAGTATCAGCCTGTTTTATGTAGGGCGAACGAAGAATCCTGTCCCATGACCAGTGCTGATTAATCGGCCTTTCTTTTTCAGGAATGTTGTCGGCTGGGTTAATTTCTTTATCAAAAAAGCCATCCTGCTGTACAAAAATTCCTCTTTCTTCATCAACAGGGTAATGCATTTTTTTGATAATCTCTTTCCAGCGTTTGGTTTCCTTCAACTCGTTAAAATGGTGGCGGCTAAGCATTTCCTCATAGATAAAAGCATGTTCCTTTTTGAGGTATTCAATGACCTTAAGGGTAAATTTTAAAGTCCAGGCTGCCATATAATTGGTATGAAAATTATTGTTTACATTGTTTTCATACTCATTGGGGCCGGTAACACCAAGGATAACATATTTTTGTTTCTGTTCGGACCAGTTCACACGCTGACTCCAGAACCGGCTGATGGCCAGCAGCACTTCAAACCCATAAGGTGCCAGGTACATCCAGTCACCTGTGACTGTTATATAATTGTAAATGGCATAGGCAATGGCCCCGTTCCTGTGTATTTCCTCAAAAGTTATTTCCCACTCGTTATGGCATTCTTCCCCATTGATGGTTACCATGGGGTACAAAGCAGCACCGTTGGCAAAACCCAGCTTCCTGGCATTTTCAATGGCCTGGGGAAGGGTACGGTAGCGGAAGAACAACAGGTTTTTCACCACACGCTGAGGTGCTGTGCCAAGATAAAAGGGCAGACAATATGCTTCTGTGTCCCAGTAGGTAACACCTCCGTATTTTTCGCCGGTAAAACCTTTGGGGCCTATATTAAATCGTTCATCTTCGCCACTATAGGACTGATGAAGCTGAAAGATGGAATAACGTATGCCCTGCTGAGCGGCGATATCACCGGTTATTTGTATGTCACTGGTTTTCCATTTTTCTGCCCAGGCCTCTTTATGTTCTTTTTCCAGTTCGAAGTAGCCTGCGTCAGAGGCATTGCCCAGGCCTTGTTTTGTTTTTATCAATAAATCTTCGGTCTTATAATTCAGGCTGGAGGTATGGTAGGCATATTTTTCCAGCAGCAGCTCTGAGCCAGGTTTTACACTGCGTATGAGGGAGGATTCCACATATTTATCGGCATGGCTTGCGATAAAATCGGGGGTAATAACTTTTGTGTCGATGTATGCCTTTACCAACATGCCACTACAAACCCTGAACGCTGTTTTTTTTGTCTCCAGCGTTATGTAGCCTGTATTGTCGGATGCTTCCTGTGATATTCCCTTCCAAAATTTTTCCTCATAATTGGAATCTTCATTAAACACATCCCCATCCATATAGGGGATCACTTTGATTTCTACTTTGGAATCAAGGGGTTTAATGGAATAGCGGATCATTCCCAGCTCGGGCCGGGCATAGCTTACAAACCGTGTGCTGCTCACTTCCACACGGTTCCCATCCTCCATTTCGGCAATAAAAACACGGTTCAGCAATCCTTCTTTCATGTCCAGTTCACGCCGGAAGCTGTGAATTTTCAGTATGGCAAGATCAAGGGGTTGGTTGTTTATTTCCACGTTTATGCCTATCCAGTTGATGGCATTGATGATTTTGGCAAAGTATTCGGGATATCCGTTCTTCCACCAACCAACCCGTGTTTTGTCAGGATAATAAACACCTGCAAAGTAATTACCACGGAGCATATCGCCGGAGTATTGTTCTTCAAAATTTGCCCGCTGTCCCATGTGGCCGTTACCAATGCTGAACAAACTTTCTGAAACACGGTTGAATTCCGGATTAAACTCATCCTCAATAATCCGCCACTCATCTAATTTTATATAATCCTTCATAATACAAGGAATTCTAATCGTTTAAAAGAATATCTAAGAACCTTCCCGGAGATATAACATCAAACCCGGGAATCACTATATCTGTATCGGCAAGTTGTTTTTCACTGCCAATACCTACGCATCGCATACCTGCATTATGTGCTGCTTTAATGCCTGCCACAGCGTCTTCAAAAACCACACAATGTTCAGGTAAGATACCCAACCTGTTTGCCCCGGTCAGAAACACCTGCGGATCAGGCTTCGCTTTTGAAATATCCGTGCCATCCACCACCACATCAAAAAAGCTGTGGAGCGCTGTCCGATCAAGAATCTGTTTGGCATTTTTACTGGCAGAGCCTAATGCCGTTTTCAGTTCCTGCTTTTTTACTTCTTTAAGAAAGTCAATCACACCCGGCAAAACTTCATCCGGATTCATACTGGAAATTAACTCAAGGTATCGTTCATTTTTTTCAGCAGCCAGTTCAATTTTTTCAGCCTCACTTAGTTGCAAATTACCCAGTTCGAGAATGATTTCAAGCGAATCCATGCGGCTGACTCCCTTTAATCGTTCATTGTCTGCCTCGGTAAAAGGAATCTTCAGCTTCCCGGCAAGTTCCGACCAGGCCACAAAGTGGTATTTAGCCGTGTCCACCAGTACGCCATCTAAATCAAAAATGCATGCCTGAATCATACCTATGCCTCTTTATCGTTAACAAATAATACCCAGATAGCTGCAATAATCATGGATACCCCACCCAATAAGAGAGCAAAAATGGTTTGCTCCTGAAAAAGCCCTTTGACCAAAAAACCCAGGATGCTGGCTGCCATAATCTGCGGAATGACAATGAAAAAGTTAAAAATACCCATGTAAACGCCCATCTTGTTTTGAGGCAGGGAGCCTGTGAGGATGGCATAAGGCATTGATAAAATGCTGGCCCAGGCCAGACCGATACCCAGCATGGGAATAATCAAAAACTTTGGATCCTGGACAACATATATGGATGCCAGTCCAACGCCACCTGCCAGCAATGAAATCATGTGGGTGACCTTCCGGTTTGTTTTTCTGGCAAGCACAGGGAGTAAAAATGAAAAAGCTGCAGCGAAAAGGTTGTACCAGCCAAACATGGCGCCCACCCAGTCTGCACCGACATTATAATCCAGTGATGTAGGATCTAATGTACCATAGAGATGGCTGGTGACAGCAGAGGTGGTATATATCCACATGGCAAATAAGGCAAACCATGAAAAAAACTGTACCATGGCCAGTTGCGCCATGGTTTTTGGCATCACGTTTACATCGCGCATGATTGAGACCAGCCCGTTTTGGGTTTTGCCCTGCTTTGTCAGCAGCCCTGAGATGAGTTGTAGGAATCCAAATAAGAACAGGCCTCCTGTAAGGATGTACAGTTCGCTTTCAAGGGAAAACCAATACACCATAAAATTGGTGATTAGTCCAATTGTTGTCCAAATGATTCCCCTTCGCATAAACCTGCGTTCACTTGGGTGTGAATCCCGTGTTTCAATCAGATCTTCTTTGGCTTTCTCTTCAAGGGCTTTTTCTTTTTCCTGTTCAAAAGCTTCCAGTTCTTCAGGTGAATATTCTTTGGTTTTTAAGGTAGTCCAGAGCACAGCAAGAAAAAAAACAATACCACCCAAATAGAATGATGCCCTGACCGAAACAGCAATTTCGCCTTCAGGAGCCGTGTTTGCCAGGTTAAACCAATTGGTCATTACATAAGGCAGATAGGAAGCTACAAAAGCCCCAATCCCAATAAAAAAACTTTGCATAGCAAAACCTCTGGTCCGCTGCCTGCTAGGTAACATATCGCCAACAAAGGCCCGGAATGGCTCCATGGAGATGTTTATGGAAGCGTCCATTATCCAGAGCATACCTGCTGCTACCCATAAGGCCGGCGAATTAGGCATTACAAACAAAGCCAGGGAGGCCAGGATTGCCCCAATCATAAAATAAGGGCGCCGGCGGCCAAATCGTCCCCAGGTTTTGTCGCTCATATGACCGATAATGGGCTGGACGATTAACCCGGTTACGGGGGCTGCAATCCATAAAATGGGAATGTTTTCAATTTCTGCGCCCAGAGTTTCGAATATCCGGCTAACATTGGCATTTTGCAGGGCAAATCCAAACTGGATTCCCAGGAATCCGAAACTCATATTCCAGATTTGCCAAAAACTCAACGAAGGTTTTTGCTTCATAATATCATTCAGCTTTGCGCATCACAATATTATGCCCTCACAAGAGCATGTTAGAAAAATAGGCAGAAATAAAAAGCGTAATTGAAGGTGTTATAAACAGTACAAATTTAATATGATGGATATTCAATTTCCAAATATAACGGCGCAAGGAGTATGCTAAAAGGCTGCTAAAAGGCTGGACAGCCCTTATTTCAAACGTTTGCGAAAAAATCTTTGTTTTCCAGTGAAGAGGAGCTTCTGATGACCAAATTGGTTTCCAGTTTTTTTGTTACAGCCGGATAGTCTTCGGTTGCATTTATTCGTTCCAGCAACAAGAGCATGGCCTGGCTACCCATTTCATATCCGTGTTGATCAACGGAACTAAGGGTGGGACGCGAGATGCTGCTTAGTCTTCCATCGCTGAAACCAATGATAGCTACCTGTTGCGGAATGGAAATGTTATGGTTTTGTAATGCATGCATGGCGCCAATAGCGGTAGAGTCATTCACTGCAAACAGTCCGTCAAAATCCACTTCCCTGTCAATAAGCCACCTGATAGCTCTAAATCCACCCTCATAAGAATCTACATTGACGATTAAATCACGGTTTTCTTCCATTCCGGCCTCTTTCAATGCGCGGAGGTATCCTGCAAGCCGCTGCCTGCCAATAAGCAGGTTGGAAGGCCCGCTAAAATGTAAAATCCGCTTCCGGCCAAGGTCAATGAGATGTTTGGTTGCCTTATACGCAGCCATTTCATCATCTATGATTACCTGGTCTGCTGTAATTTCGGGTACAATGCGGTCGAAAAATACCATTGGAATCCCACTTTCCATGATATTTTCAAGGTGTTTGTACTGGCTTGTGTTTTTGGTCACAGAAATAAGGATACCATCCACCCGGTGGGCGATAAGTGCTTTCGTATTTTCAACCTCACGGGAATACATCTCATTGGACTGGCAGATAATCACCGTAAATCCTGCTTCGTAGGCGACATCCTCTATACCGCTAATCACTGAGGAAAAGAAAAAATGTACAATCTCAGGTATAATTACCCCGATGGTCTTGCTTGACCTGTGCTTCAGACTCAATGCCAGTGCATTGGGCTGGTAGTTCAACTTTTCGGCCAGTTCCTGAACAGCATCTTTGGTTGACTTGCTGATGTCCGGATGATCCTTTAACGCACGGGATACTGTGGAGGCGGAAACTCCAAGCTGGCGTGCAATATCTTTTATGGTAACATAGTTAGTTTTCACAGTGAGAATGTATAATTAATATATGGCAATATTAAAAGAATATAAAAATATAAAAAAATACATGAAGTTTTTCGACATTCACTTCTGTCTTTTGCAAACGTTTGCAAAAAAATTCTAGTATAAACCTGATAATAATCATGTTGCATGCAAACGATTGCGGAAACGTTTGCGTGAAAATTTTTACTTATAACGCAAAAATATCCTTGCTTTTGGCATTCTTTTGTTGTAAAATTGTGAAAGGATGATTAAATTTTTGTTAAATATTTAATCTGACGAACACAACTATCAATGTCTATACTGAATGAATAGTTTTAACTAAAATTTTAATACGTATCACTACAGGGAAAACAGGCAGAAAGTTAAAAAGAAAGTAGTTGAAGGGTATTTAATTTTAATTAAAACAAATAGACATGAATCTAACGCATTATTATCTAAAACTGTTGTTTGTTATCACCAGTTTACTGGTATTTATTTCAGCCAACGGACAACAAAATACCATTACAGGTACTGTAACTGACGCAGAGTCAGAAGAGGCCCTACCCGGGGTTTCTGTGGTGGTAAAAGGGACTACCCGGGGTACCACTACCGACATCGATGGTAATTATTCCATTAATGTCACTTCTGGAGAATCCCTGGTGTATAGTTTTGTGGGTTATCAATCAGAAGAAATTGTAGTAGGCAACGAATCCGTGCTTGATGTTCAATTATCAGCAGATGTTGTTGGATTGGATGAGGTTGTGGTAATTGGCTACGGTGTTCAGAAAAAGGAAGACAAGACGGGAGCTGTTTCACAGGTAACAGCCGAAGAGATGGTTGGGGGTACGCTAACCGATCCTATTCAGGGACTACAGGGCAAGGCTGCCGGTGTTTTAATCACTAAAAAAGGCGGGGACCCTAATGCTGGTTTCTCAGTGAAAATACGTGGTGCTTCAGGATTTGATTCCAATACCCAACCACTTTATGTTATTGACGGTGTGGCAGGTGCTGATCCTTCTACCGTAGCTCCGGAAGATATCGAAAGCTATGATATCCTTAAAGACGCTGCTTCTACGGCTATCTATGGCTCCAGAGGTGCAAACGGTGTAATTTTTATAACTACCAAAAAGGGAACTACAGGTGCCGGCCAGGTTCAGTTCAATTCGCATATTGCACTGAGCCAGGTTGAAAACAGATTTGATTTATTATCTGCAAATGATATCAGAAACTATGTATCCGAAAATAATTTAAATTTTTCCGATGGCGGTGCCAATGTTGACTGGCAGGATGAAGTATTCAGAACAGGCATTGCCCAAAACTATAATTTAAGCTATTCAGGAGGAAATGAAAACAGCACCTACTATGGCTCAGTTACCCATGCGGACTGGGAAGGCATCATGCATGGAACAGATAAGCAACGCACGGTTGGAAAACTTAACATCATTCACAAAGCTTTAAATAACAAACTTACCTTATCCACCACGCTTCAGGGAACCGTCGAAAAAAATGATTACGAAAACTATGATGGTTTTGATAGAGATGACATCATTTACCAAATGATATCCCATAACCCTACTGATCCGGTTTACACGGAAGATGAGGATTATTACAGAATCGTCCGGGCATTCAATTATGAGAATCCACTGGCAGTCATTAACATGATTGACAATATACGGGATGCCAAGCGGTTCCTGGGTAATTTTAAAGCGGATTTGGAACTTGTTGAAGGCTTGGTTGGTTCGGTTAATTTAGGATATATCAGAAATGATCATGAGAATTCTTATTTCCGGCCAAAAGATGTTTATGCTTCTGCCGATAATGGTTTTGGAAGGAAAAATTATGATAACAACCAGCAGGTATTAATGGAAGTAACCGGGACTTATACAAAAACATTTAGCGATTTTCATAATTTTAATGCGTTGGCCGGTTATTCATGGCAGGAATCAAATTGGAATGGTTTTTATGCCCAGGCAGAAAACCCGCAATCTGATTTTATTTCATACAATAACCTGGGATCATTTATTGATATTACCAGCAACAGCATTGGTTCCTGGGCTGGAATGTCACGTCTCATCGGATTTTTTGGACGGGTACAATACAACTATGATTCCAAATATTTCTTTGCCGCTTCCGTACGAAGGGATGGTTCATCTAAATTTGGAATAGACAATAAATGGGGTACATTCCCGACTGTTTCCCTGGGCTGGGATATCCATGACGAGTCATTTTTGGCCAACGCCACGGTAATCGATCAACTTAAGTTAAGGGCAAGCTACGGTGTTTCAGGTAATCAGGAGATTGGAGAATACCGGAGTCAGATAGTTTTTGAGCCAACCGGTTCTGCCACTGATCCTGAGTCAGGCAGCCAGGTCACTACTTTTGGCCCGGCATGGAATGCAAACCCTGATTTAAGATGGGAATCAACCTATGAAGTCAATCTGGGTATTGACTTTGGATTCTTCAGGAACAGGCTAAGCGGTACTATTGAAGCCTATAATAAAGATACCAAGGATTTGTTGGGAGAATATGCCGTACCGGTACCACCAAATTTAGCAAGACGCACATTTGTTAATACAGGAAGTTTGAATAATCGCGGAATTGAATTATTCGTTCAGGGTTTTATCGTAAGCAATGCTAATTTTAAATGGAAAGCATCCTTTACCGGTGCTCACAATAAAACTACCATCAATGAACTGGGAGATTTTGTTGAAGGAGAAGTCAGACGCGAAGGCTATCTCACCGGGCGCGGTCTAATTGGAGATAATAACTGGATAACAGGGAATATTGAGAATGAAGAGCTGGGAGCCTTTTATTTACCAGTATACGAAGGATTATCCAGTGACGGTGTGTTTTTATATAAATCACAAACAGGGGGGATAACCCGTGAGCTTGCGGATGTTGAAAGAGAACTGGTTGGATCACCACTTCCTGATTTAGAATTAGGGTTATCCCAAAATTTTACATTTTTTCAGCATTGGACACTTGATATTGCCCTCCGTTCACTAATTGGCAACGATGTGTACAATGCTACCCGAATGTTCTTTGATTACCCGGGTTTGTTGCCAAGCTTAAATGCCATGCCCGATGCGCTTGAATGGAAAGAGGAAGGCCGGACAAGCGGACCGGCAATAGCTGATATTTATGTGGAGGACGGTTCATTTTTGAAAGTGGACTATATATCCCTTGGCTACAATGTTCCTATGAATAACGTAGACTTTGCCAAACGATTGCGCCTGTATGTATCAGCAAATAATTTGTACACCTTCACAAATTATTCCGGGGCTGATCCTGAAACGACATTTTCAGGATTATCCTTTGGTGTAGATCAATACAATGTTTATCCAAAAGCAAGAACATTAACATTTGGAATTAGTGCAACATTTTAACAATTTAGGTTATGAAAAATTTATTTAATATAATAGTATCATTATTAATTCTCGGGGTAGGTTGTACCGATTTAGACGAGGAATTGTACCAGAACATTCCCGAAGATAAATACCCCGAAAACGAAGCTCAGGTAGCCAGCCTCAATGTGGATGCGTATGCAAGGATGAGGCCTTTGGCCGATGATGAAGGCTGGTGGTTTTGGGCACAGGAAATAACCTCAGACGAACTTGTTTTCCCTACCCGTGGTGCCGACTGGGACGATGGTGGTAAATGGCGGGTAATGCACCAGCATACCTGGTCCAATGATGTGGAAGGCATAAACAGTATGTGGGATGTTTTTTATCGAGGCATTACGCGCAGCAATCAGATTCTTGACATGATGCGGCAACTACCACCCTCTGATGAGATAGATGCCAAAATAAAGGAAACAGAAACGGTCCGGTCATTTTATTATTATTTATTGCTTGATAATTATGGTGCAGCGCCATATTTAACCACAGCAATCGGTGTGCCTGATCAACCGTTCAAAACCAGCCGGGCCGCCATGTTCGATAGCATTACAAGTACCCTTGAAGCAAACCTTCCGGCTTTAAAGGCTATAGACAATAAATACCTGGCTACACGGTATATGGCTTTTGCAACGCTGGCAAAGTTATACCTGAATGCCGAGGTTTACACAGGCACTCCTCAATGGGAAAAGGCAAACCAGTATATCGACAGCGTGCTGGCCGGGCCATATACCCTTGATTTCACAGTAGATGGCTCGTTTGTTACTGAAAATCAGAATGCTCCTGAAATAATTTTTTCTATTCCTTATGACGAAGATGATTTTCAGGGATTCCGTATTCACATGAGGACTTTACATTACCAGCATAATTTAACGTATGATATGCCGGTTGGACCGTGGAATGGTTGCGCAGTGACCTACGATCATTTTTTAACTTATGAAGAAAGTGATCTGAGAAAAGAAGCCTATTTTATCTATGGTCCTCAATATGACTCCAAGGGAGCTCCCATAATTGAATCCGTGCTGGAGGAACCTCTGGTAATCAATCCTGAAATACCGGCCATCAGAATGGATGCAAGTTATTCTGAAGCCCAGATACGTACATCAGGTGCCCGCATCGGTAAATATGAGATTGCCATGGGTGCAAAAGAAAACTTAAGCAATGATTTCCCCCTTTTCCGGTTATCTGATTTTTATTTGATGAAAGCGGAAGTTGAAGTTCGATTGGGTCGCAATGGAGACGAATGGGTAAATGCCATCCGTGAAAGGGCTGGTGTTGACCCCTGGACCGATGCAACCCTAGAAATGATTCTGGAGGAAAGGGGCAGGGAACTATTCGCTGAAGGGCATAGAAGACAAGACTTAATACGCTTTGGTAAATTTACCAATTCGTGGTGGGCAAAAGGTGATTCCCAGGGTGGAGTAGCCGGTGATAAATCAGTTTTAGTATTTCCAATTCCAAAATGGGCTACAGATGCCAATCCAAATCTACTGGAAGATCCAAAATAATTACTAACAAGAAATGAAGTTAAATTATCTAAATTTTAATGTTATGAAAAACAAATTTTTTAGAACGATGTTTGGCCTTAGCTGGCTTGTGATTTTTGCACTGATAACTTTTACATCGTGCGAAAAAGACGATGACAATGGTGATGATGAAGAACCAATACTGGTAGAAGATGGCCTTTATATTGTTGGACCGGCAACACCATTTTCAGACCTTGATCCCAATGGTGCTTTATTGACAACAAAAAATGAAGTTGTTCAGGAAGAGCGCGCTGAATTAAAAGACATCTACATCTCGCTTAAAGGTGGTGAAAATTTTCATATTGAGAGTGTAGCAGGCGCTGAAAGACAAACCTGGGGACCAGGTGCAGATTTTGCAGTGGTGCCTGAAGCAGAACGCGACATTGATGAACCCAAAGTAGATTTTTGGAGGGGTTCCATCGAAGAAGGTACCGCTACCTTTACTGTTCCTAATGATGGATTATACCATATTGCAATGGATACAGAATTGAATGTGGTGGTTGTAGCTCCGGTACAGTGGGGTGTTATTGGCGCTGCCACTCCAAACGGATGGGGATCAAGCACACCGCTGGAATTACAGGAGTTTAACCAAGATGCAATGACATTTGAAAAATCAGAAGTCATTATGGTAGTTGGCGATTACAAATTCCGGTATTCTGATGGCTGGAAAATCAACCTGGACACAGAATACGATCTAGGTGGTGGAAACACAGGAATTAAGGTGAACACAAACTACGGTGGTACTTTGGATAACCTCGTACCTGGCGGAGATAACATGTCACTTGAAGAAAATGGAGTCTATACTGTTTCTGTTACATGGTCCCTGGAAGAAGGTATATCAGCAACTGTAACTAAAACAGGTGATTACACACCTCCTTCATTCCCCGAAGCAATGTACATTGTTGGTGCAGGTACTGCCTATGGCTGGGATGAGCCCGGAACAGTTGAAGATGCCATTATGCATAAAGCCGCCGGTGGTTCTCCTATGGAAGGTGTATTCTGGAAGATTTGCCACATTGAAGCTGGTCAGGGTTTCAAATTATCTGCTGAAGCCTGGGGCGATCCTAACTTAGGTTTTGCGGAGGTTGATGAATATGATGCCAACGGAGTAGCTGTATCTGAAATAGATGGAAACATGGACATTGCAGAAAGCGGTATGTACATGGTAGTAGTAGACCTTCGTGATGATATGACGAAAGTTTCCATCATGGAACCTATGGTATATGGTATTGGTGATGCATTTGGTGGCTTTGACGAAGATGTTGCTGCCAACCTGTTTACAGTAAATGATGCTGAGAAAACCATCGTATCACCTGAGCTTACTGCTGATGGTACTATTAGAACTTATGCTGACCATCCATGGATTAACGACTGGTGGAATGCTGAATTTGTTCTGGTAGATGGCGTTATCGAGTACAGAAATGATAGTGGTGATGATCCAACTGTTGTTGAAGGAACGACAGGTCAGGTTATTACTTATAACTTCGATGATAACACAGGTACCATCGAATAAAAACAATATTACAAGTGCTTAGGTCAGCAGATGTGCTGGCCGGCACTTGTTTTTTTTTCTTAAAATTGCAGGCAAACCGCACAAAACCCATAAAATTCTTCACGATATGCAAAAGTCCTTATATTTTCTTATTGTCCTCCTCACCATACCTTTTTTGATTAATGCCCAGATAACTACCGAACCTGCCCTGCCTGAGGCAAACCAACCGGTAAAAATAATCTTTGATGCCACGGCCGGTAATGGTGGACTGGAAGGTTATACGGGCGATGTATATGCCCATACCGGTGTAATCACCGAAAACAGCAACAGCGGCTCTGACTGGAAATATGTGCTGGCCGGCTGGACAGAAAATATTGACAAAGCTAAAATGACACGGGTTGCAACCGACCGGTACGAACTGGAGATTACACCTGACATCCGATCCTTTTACGGCGTACCGGAAAACGAGCGGATTGAACAAATGGCCTTTGTATTCCGCAGCTCCGATAGCAACCTCGAAGGCAAAACAAGTGCCGGAGGTGATATCTACGTTGAAATGTTTGAACCCGGATTGAATGTCAGCATTTCCTCACCCATATCTCCCGCGCTCATTGATCTTAACGATACTATTATCCTGAACGCCAATACTTCGGAAGAAGCGCAGATAAGCATTCACCTTGGTGCCTCTGAACTAAAAAATGCCCTGGGAACTGAAATTTCTGATACCCTTCTTTTTGACACTCCGGGGGATTACTGGATTTCAGTAACCGGCTCAACACCTGATACCAGCATCACAGATTCTGTTTTTATAAGCGTACTAAGCCAGCAGGTAACACAAGCCCTGCCTGCCGGAGTGCGGGATGGAATTAACTATATCTCCGATTCCAGCGTAACCCTGGTGCTCCATGCCCCCGGAAAAGAACATGTGCACATCATTGGTGATATGAACAATTGGATGCCACAAACAGATTTTAGGCTAAATGGCGATCAGGAAAGGTTCTGGATTACCATCAACGGTCTCGACCCTGAAAAGGAATACATCTGGCAATACCTTGTGGACGGAAATATCCGCATTGCCGATCCCTACAGCGAAAAAATAAGTGATCCTTATGATGATAAATACATCCCTGAAGAAACTTACCCCAATTTAATTGAATATCCGTCAGACAAAACAAGTGGCCGGGCATCGGTTATCCAAACCGGGCGGGAGGAATACGAATGGCTGCACACCGATTATACTGTTCCCAAAAAGGAAGAACTGGTTATTTACGAATTACTCATACGTGACTTCACCGAAGCAAGGAACCTTGATGGCGTAATGGCGCGCCTCGATTACCTTCAGGAATTAGGAGTGAATGCCATTGAACTCATGCCTATCAACGAGTTTGAAGGTAACTTAAGCTGGGGGTACAATCCGAACTTTTATTTTGCCCCGGATAAATTTTATGGTACAGAAGAAAAATATAAGCAGTTTATTGATGAATGCCACCGGAGGGGCATGATTGTGATACAGGATTTGGTATTGAACCACGCTTTTTATTCCTGTCCGCTGGTAAAACTCTACTTCGATGAGGCGAATAACCGTCCTGCATCGAATAACCCTTGGTTCAATGCAGTTTCACCCAATCCCGTGTTTTACTGGGGGGCTGATTTTGATCATGAGAGTAAGGCAACAAACCGGTTTGTTGGGCGTGTGCTGGAACACTGGCTTACTGAGTACAAAATTGATGGTTTCAGGTTGGATTTTACCAAAGGCATGACCAATACCCCTGGTGATGGCAGCTTTTATGATCCTGCGCGTATTGCCATCCTTAACAATATTGCCGATACGGTTTGGAAATACAATCCAAATGCTTTTGTTATTCTGGAACATTTTGCCCCTGACCAGGAAGAACGGCAACTTGTACAAAATGATATGCTGGTATGGGGCAATATGAACTATAATTTCAATGAAGCAACCATGGGTTATCATGATAATTCTAAATCGGACTTTTCCCGTGCTTCCTGGCAACATCGCGAATTTCCAAAGCCTGGATTGGTAGCCTATATGGAGAGCCATGATGAAGAACGGCTGATGTATAAAAACCAGGAATACGGAAACTCCATGGGAGATTATAATATCAAAAATTTGCCCACTGCTCTGGACAGGAATGCCATGGCAACGGCCTTTTTTCTGGCCATGCCCGGGCCAAAAATGATTTGGCAGTTTGGTGAAATCGGCTATGATTATTCCATCGATTATAACGATCGCGTTGGTGTTAAACCCACGGTATGGCATTACCTTGAAAGCCGTGACAGGATGGACTTGTACGATGTTTACCGTGGTATGGTTGCCTTGCGCGATAGTTTTGAAGTATTTACCTCAGGTACTGAAAGCCTTGACCTTGGTGATGAATCAAAAATTCTGCAGCTTTCGTTGAATGATCATTTCATTACCCTGGTTGGTAATTTTGGTTTGGATGAATTGACTATCTCCGTAACTTTTCAGGAAACAGGTACCTGGCATGAGTTTTTCAGCAGTAATACAAATGAATTCGAAAACGCTACAATGGACATAACCCTTCAACCAGGCGAATTTCGCTTGTATAGCAATGTGGATTTGCCTGATTTTGATACGTATTTTACCCCGGTGGGCATCAGGGAATACAAATCAGAAGGATTTTCCTTAAGAATATTCCCAAACCCGGCCGGTGAAAATGTGAGCATTGCTTCTGCTCAGTCAATTGATGAAATAGAAATATTTTCCTTAAGCGGTAAAAAGGTATTTCACAGAGTATTTTCGCAAGATCAAAATGAAAGGCAAATTTCACTGAAGCAACTCCGGCAGGGTTTGTATTTTATCCGGTGTAGGTCAGGAAATCAAATAATTACTGGAAAAATGGTAAAAAACTAGTGGGCTGCCATTTTTTGTGTGCTTTCAGTTGATTTTTCCAACTGAAAATCGATTTTAATCAGCAGCAGGTTTTTTTCAACCGGTTTTGAGATATAATCATCACATCCGGCCTTCTGGCATTTAATTTTTTC
>CAZZBU010000083.1:0-17434 GCA_964652315.1 uncultured Bacteroidales bacterium | reverse complement strand
CCTAGGACCCCCTGATTAACAGTCAGGTGCTCTAACCAACTGAGCTAATGAGGAAAAACGGTCTGCAAAAATAACGGTTTTGATCAATTATTCAAAAAAAATAGCCAGAAAGTTAAAGGTTTTTTTTAACTAGCTTGTAACAGGCTGGAATGCAGATACCAATCCCTATTTTTTTTTGCCCTTTTCGAAATATTTCTCCATCATCCGGAGCAATTTTATCTTATCAACTGGTTTAGGGAGGTAGTCATCACAGCCTGCTTTTATGGCTTTTATCCTGTCATCTTCCATAGCATAAGCAGTTACAGCAATGACAGGAATATCAGGCCGCAACTTTTTTATGATTGATGTTGCTGTATATCCATCCAGATTTGGCATTTTAATATCCATTATGATAAGATCCACCGCTGCATTATCGCGGCATATTTCCACAGCTTCGTTACCGTCTCTGGCATGAATTACCTTAACTTTGGTTTTCCGCAGGATTTCTTCAAAAAAATAATAATTAATCTCAGCATCCTCTGCAATCAGTACCGTTTTATCTGACCAGTTAAAATCCATCTGGGCTTCTTCCTCGTATTTTGGTGTAAAAGCATGTTTGTTGCCTGTTTTCTGACCTTCTGACCAGGGCAATTCAAAGACAAACTCCGAGCCTTTTCCAATCTCTGATTCAACCCAAATGTTGCCGCCAAGCAATTGTACCAGGTTTTTGGAAATAGCCAGTCCCAAACCTGTTCCTCCATGGTTCCGTGTTAATGAACCATCCAGCTGCCTGAACCGGTCGAATATCACACCGGCTTGTTCCGGAGACATTCCGGTACCGGTATCTTTAACGTAAAAACGGATTTTATTTTCACGCAAAGTATAGCCAAATTCTATAAATCCTTCTGTGGTGAATTTAATTGCATTACTAATCAGGTTGCTGATAATTTGTTTTAACCGATGGGGATCAGTATTTATCATTAACCGCTGCTGTGAGGCAAAGGAATATCTTAGTTCAATATCATTTTCATTCCGTTGCATGATTTCCTGGAACATCAGGTATAAATCGAACAGGATATCATTGACAGAGGTATTTATTTTATTAATCTTGAGCTGGCCTGCTTCAATTTTTGCGATATCAATGATATCATCTATTAACGCAAGCAGAATGTTACTGTTTTGGTTTATAATTTTGATATACTCATCACGCTGATAGGCTGATAAATTTTTATCTGCTAACAGATTGGCGAATCCCAGGATGCCATTCATGGGGGTGCGTATTTCGTGGCTCATATTGGCCAGAAATGCTGATTTCAGTTTATCGCTCACCTCTGCTTTTTCTTTTGCCCTGGTAAGTTCATCCTGAATAGCCTTTTGTTGGCTGATATCGGTGATGATATCCACAATATAAGCCGGATTATTCTCGGTATCTTTGATGATAAAAAGGTTCTGCAAAGATGGAATCTCATTTCCCTCTTTATCGACAAACAGCATTTCGCCCGACCAGCTGTCGTTTGCCATTAAATCAGGGAGAATGGATGAGATAAAATAATCGTAATTTTTTTGGTTGATGTGCTTTCTGAAATCCAGGGTTTCAGGATTAATCTTCTGAGGTATTCCCAGCAATTCATTAAGCGCTTTGTTGCTGTAGATGAGTTTCCCTTCGATTTCGGAGATGGCCATACTCTGGCTTGAAGCATCGGCAAGCCGTCTAAAAAGTGATATCTTTTCCTCGAATTCCTTGCGCCTGGTAATATCACGGGCAACACCGGTTAGCCCGATGATCTCATTTTTATGATTAAAAACCGGTGATTTTACAGTTTCAAACCAGAATTCTTTTCCATAAACAAGCGCTTTTTGCTCAGCGAAAATCCGCTTTTTGTCAGCTATCACCGTTTCATCCTGCAGAATTGGAGATACCACTTTTTCTGGTAACACCTCTTGTACTGTTTTACCGATAATTTCTTCGTGCCTAATCTTGTAAAACCGGGCAAATGCTTCATTCACACGAAGATATTTTCCTTGCACATCTTTTAGCCAGGCCAGATGGGGCAGATTATCAAGGATGGCCTTTATTTCCTGTTCACTTTTCGCAAGTTTTTCCTGCTCAATGAGCCTTTGGGTAATATCAACAGCAACCAAAAGTGCACAATCCTCATTGTGATGTTCAATGCGGGTAACCTGCGCCGTAAACCATCGAACTTCATTGTCAATGGAAATGGGATACTCCATTGTTTGCATATCACCGGTATGAATGGCTTTTTGAAGAATCTGTAATATACCATCACCAATATCAGAAGGCAGATAATTGTAAATGGACGTGCCAATAAGTTTACCTTTTGGTGCAGCGAGCAGGCGCGGCTGGGCGGTAAAGGCATTTCTGTAAACACCTTTTCTATCGATGATCAACACAATACCCGGAATGGTTTGTAAGATAGCGTTGAAATAACTTTCCCTTTCACGAATGGCTTTCTCAGCATTGTACTTATCATGAATATCCTGCATGCTGATTAGCACCCCGGTGCCACCATGGTATGAAATTGGTTTTGACCATAACTCAACCCATCGTATTTCCCCGTTTTTCTTTTGAATTCTGAAGGAATAATGTGTCTTGTATTTTTTACTCCGCGTTATTTTCAGGTTAAATTGTTCCAGCACCATTTCCCGGTCTTCGGGTAAAATGGCGTTCACGAATTCATTTTCTTTCCAGGATGTGATTTCGTCCTGGCTATACCCTGTAACTTCACTAAATTTTTCATTAAAATAAACCGGTTTGCCTTCAAAAAGAATGAGTATGGCAATCAAGGACTGTTCTGTAATGGTCCGGAATTTTTCTTCACTTTCGGCAAGCTTATCAAGGCTCATTCTGAGGTCATCATTAATGGCTGCAAATTCCTCATTCTGAGCTTTTATTTCTTCATTTTGCTGTTGTATCTGGTTTTCATTTTCGATAGTCCTGGTGATATCGTCGTAAGTTCCAAGCACACCGATTATTTCATTTTCATTATTGTACAACGGTATTTTTGATGTTCTTAACCAGCGTACCTTTTTATCTCCTTTGTTTTGCTGGGGTTCGGTAAAATTAATCCTGGGATTTCCTGTGTTAATAACTGCCTGATCATCTCGCCGGTATTGTTCGGCATTTTTCTCCCAGGCCAGCTCATAATCAGTTTTCCCAATGATATCTTTTGTCCGGCTAAGACCGGCATCCCTGGCAAAATGAAGATTGCAACCAAGGTATTTTTGGTCCCTGTCTTTCCAGAAAACCCGTTGCGGAATGTTATCAAGCACAAATTGCAGCATCTGCCTTGATTCAAACAGGGATGCCTTACTTTGCAGTAAATCGCTGTTAAGAGACTTTGCCCTTTTCGAGAGCTTTTTCAAAGCTGCATTTTCTTCCTGCAATTCGCGTATTTGACGCTTTAATGTGTCAATATTATTAACGTCAGACATGTTAGGTAGTAGAAAATATTCTGTTTGATAAAAAAAGTTTTACCAAGATAAGAGACTTTCTTCATTTAACCTAAGCAATTTATCATTTAATTGCAGCAAAGCGTTCAATAATTATTTACCACGGTACTTCTTCATCCTTAGTCAAAATATACCCCTCCCCCGGCATTCCGGGCCAGTTGAAATATTTTTCAAACCGTGTATTCATTCCAGCTTTTGATAGCAATGTCTTCAATATCCAGCTTACAGATTCCAACCAGGAAGGCACTGGCCAGCCGTGCATTGGTAATAAGGGGAATGTTGAAATCAACAGCATTCCGGCGGATAAGGTAATCGTTGGTAAGCTCACCTGCTGAGAGATCCTTTGGTATGTTCACCACCAAATCAATGATTTTATTTTTCAGATAATCCAGGGTATTTGGGGTCTGGTCCTGATCAGGCCAGTACAGCACCGTAGCTTCGATTCCGTTCATTTGTAAAAACTGCGCAGTACCTGGTGTTGCAAATAAATTATACCCCTTCTCAGCAAGCATCCGGCAACTGTTAACAAGCTCCACCTTCGAACGCATGGGCCCGGTAGATAACAGGATGTTCTTTTTTGGCAGACGGTAACCAACCGAAAGCATGGCTTTTAATATGGCTTCATAATAAGTGTCGCCAATACATCCCACTTCACCGGTAGAGGCCATATCAACACCAAGTACCGGATCAGCTTTGCTCAAGCGGGCAAAAGAAAACTGTGGCGCTTTAACACCAATATAATCCAAATCGAAAATGGATTTATTTGGTTTTTCAACCGGCAATCCGAGCATAATTTTAGTAGCAATATCAATGAAGTTTACCTTAAGTACTTTGGAAACAAAGGGGAAGCTTCTTGATGCCCTCAGGTTACACTCTATCACCTTTATGTCGTTGTCTTTAGCCAGGTATTGAATGTTGAAAGGTCCGCTGATGCTTAATTGCTGGGCAATTTCTGTAGTGATTCGTTTGATTCTTCTGATGGTTTCAAAATATATTTTCTGTGGAGGAAAAACCATGGTGGCATCACCGGAATGAACCCCGGCAAATTCCACATGTTCAGATATGGCGTATGCTATTATCTCACCTTCACGGGCCACGGCATCAATCTCAATTTCCTTGGCTTGTTCAATGAACTCAGATACCACTACAGGGTATTGTTTGGAAACTTTGGCAGCCAGCATCAAAAAATGCTCCAACTCTTCTTTGTTGGATACTACATTCATGGCAGCACCTGAAAGCACATAGGAAGGACGGATGAGTACCGGAAAACCAACTTCTTCAACAAAATCATGAATTTCTCTTACGCTGGTCAGTTCTTTCCACTTAGGCTGGTCTATCTTGAGGTTATCCAGCATCATGGAAAACTTATGCCGGTTCTCGGCGTTGTCAATGGATTCGGGAGAAGTTCCCAGGATATTCACATCACTTCCGTGCAGCCGCATGGCCAGGTTATTCGGAATCTGGCCACCGGTGGAAATTATCACACCTTTTGGTGTCTCCATCTCAATAATATCCAGTACCCGTTCAAAAGTAAGCTCATCAAAATACAACCGGTCGCACACATCGTAGTCGGTACTCACGGTTTCCGGGTTATAATTGATCATAACCGACCGGTAGCCCTGTTCATTGATGGTGTTCAATGCATTTACCCCACACCAGTCAAACTCCACACTGCTGCCAATTCTGTAAGCCCCTGAACCTAGAACAACCACAGAGTTACCATCATTCTCGTACTCAATGTCATCCTGGTTGGCATTATAGGTCAGGTACAGGTAATTGGTCTGGGCAGGATATTCTGCAGCCAGGGTATCAATTTGCTTTACATAGGGCCTGATGCCATGCTTTTTCCGGTATTCGCGCACCTCCATCAACCCTTCTTCCATGTGTTCATTCACTGTTTTCATCACATGACGGGCTATCTGAAAATCAGAGAATCCGTCTTTTTTAGCGGTAAGCAGCAAATCTTCGGGTAGAGCTTCTATTTTATTGTATTGTTCGAGTTCGTTTTTTAGAACGAATATTTCCTTTAACTTAAGCAAAAACCATTTATCAATTTTGGTCAGTTCGTGTATTTTTTCAATGGAATAGCCTTTTTCAAAGGCATCGGCAATTACAAATATCCGCATATCGGTAGGCTGCGACAATTCCTTTTCCACATCCTCAAACGATAGATCGCTGTTGCTAACAAACCCGTGCATGCCCTGGCCAATCATCCGTATGCCTTTTTGTATGGCTTCCTGAAAGGTCCGACCAATAGACATCACCTCGCCAACACTTTTCATGCTGCTCCCTATCTGCTTGGAAACACCTGAAAACTTATTCAAATCCCAACGCGGAATCTTACAAACAATATAGTCCAGTGCAGGCTCAAAGAATGCTGATGTGGTTTTGGTAATGGAGTTTTTCAATTCATGCAAACCAAAACCGAGCGCCAGTTTAGCGGCAACAAATGCCAGCGGGTATCCGGTTGCTTTGGAAGCCAGGGCACTGGAACGTGACAGGCGGGCATTCACCTCAATCACCCGGTAATCCTCTGATTTTGGATCCAGGGCATACTGTACATTACATTCTCCAATAACCCCGATATGCCGTATGATGCGGATGGCAAGTCGACGTAATTTATGATATTCAGCATTAGTCAGTGTCTGGGAGGGCGCCACAACAATGCTTTCTCCGGTATGGATCCCAAGGGGATCGAAATTCTCCATATTACATACCGTGATGCAGTTATCGTATTTATCCCTTACTACTTCGTATTCAACTTCTTTCCATCCCTTCAGGGATTTTTCAATTAAAATCTGATTTGAAAAAGAGAATGAACTGTTGCCCAGTACCTGCAGTTCTTCGGGATTGTTACAAAAGCCGCTGCCCTGTCCACCCAGGGTATAGGCTGCCCTTACAATAATCGGATAACCCAGCTTTGCTGCTGCATTCAGGGCATCATCCATGTTGGTGACAGCAATGCTCTCAATGGTTTTTACATTTATTTCATTAAGCTTATTTACAAACAACTCCCGGTCTTCAGTATTCATGATTGCCTCAATGGGGGTACCCAATACCCGGACATTGTACTTTTCAAAAATGTTGTTTTTAAACATTTCTGTACCACAGTTCAGTGCAGTTTGTCCGCCAAAGGCAAGCAAAACCCCATCGGGTTTTTCCTTGGCAATTACTTTCTCTACAAAATAAGGTGTCACCGGTAAAAAATATATGATGTCGGCTATTCCTTCGGAAGTTTGGACAGTTGCAATATTGGGGTTAATCAATACCGTGGTTATTCCCTCTTCCCTCAGTGCTTTTAGTGCCTGTGAACCTGAATAATCAAACTCCCCTGCTTCGCCAATCTTCAGGGCACCAGAGCCCAGTATCACAACCTTTTTAATTCCTTTTTCCATAATGACTATGTGCTGAATAAGTTTAAAAATTTCAGGCCCAAATGTACAAATATTTTACCAAATGGTATTGATTATTCCAATATTTTGCATATTTTTGCAGTGTAAATGAATAATTATTCAGCATCCATGAAGAATAAAACACAGCGTTTGCTAGCCATTAAAGATATCTTAACATCGCACAGTATATCAAGTCAGGAGGAGCTTCTTCAAAAACTGGAGGAAAAAGGGTTCAGGTATACCCAGGCGACCCTCTCGCGCGATTTAAAATTCCTCCGCATAAGCAAAGTAGTGGATAACAAAAAAGGGTATATCTATAAAATGCCCGAATCGTCATCCGAAAAAAATGGAGGGATCATGCCGGATAAGCAGGCAGCCACAGGGTTTGAATCCATTGAATTTTCAAACAACCTGGCAGTAATCAAGACCTTGCCCGGGTTTGCCAGCAGTGTGGCCTTCCGGATCGATAGTGCGGGTACTTACGAAATACTGGCTACAGTAGCCGGCGATGATACCATTTTATTGATCCCGCGGGAAGGCATCAGCAGGACGGATGTTATCAACAGCCTGTCGCTGATTATTCCTGAAGTTGAAATAGCATAAACAAATTAAATAGTTTAATCGATATGTCAAAAGAGAAAGTAGTGTTAGCCTACAGCGGCGGCCTGGATACCTCGGTAATCCTAAAATGGCTTATTGACAAGGGGTATGATGTTGTTGCCTATGTAGCGGATGTGGGTCAGGATGATGATTTTGTTGAAGTAGAAAAAAAAGCCAGGGCGATTGGTGCTTCAGCGGTTTATATTGAAAATCTTCAGGAAGAATTTGTAACGGATTACATATTCCCTGCAATACAAGCTAATGCTGTGTATGAAAACAGGTACCTTTTGGGTACTTCACTGGCCCGTCCGGTAATCGCCAAGGGGCAGATTGAAGTGGCCAAAAAGGAAAATGCCCGGTATGTATCGCACGGGTCAACCGGCAAAGGCAACGATCAGGTACGTTTTGAACTTTCTTACTATGCGCTGAATCCTAAAATAAAAGTGTTGGCACCATGGAAAATGCAGGAGTTTCTCGACCAGTTCAAGGGACGTACCGACATGCTGAACTATGCCCGGGAAAAAAACATACCTGTAAAGGCTTCCTTGAAAAAACCTTACAGCGAGGATGATAACCTGTTACACATCAGCCACGAGGCCGGAGTACTGGAAGATCCATCATACAAGGCTGAAAAAGATATGTTTACAAAGATGGTGCATCCCACCGACGCCCCGGATAAAGAAACACGCATTGCCATTCATTTTAAAGATGGTATCCCTGTGAAGGTAGAAGATAAAACCAATGGCAAATCCCTAAGCGAACCCCTGCCATTGTTTAATTATCTGAACACCATCGGTGGTGATAACGGCATTGGGCTATTGGATATGGTTGAAAACAGGTTTGTTGGAATTAAATCACGTGGAGTATACGAAACCCCGGCGGGCACCATTTTACTTACTGCACATCGTGATATTGAAGGCATAGCCATGGACCGCGAGGTGATGAAGCTCCGTGACATGCTCTCACCAAAATTTGCCGAGCTGGTGTATAATGGTTTCTGGTTCAGCCCGGAAATGGATTTCCTCTTCGCAGCCATTAAAAAAAGCCAGGAGCTCATTGATGGGATTGTACATCTTTCACTGTATAAAGGAAATGTTATTGTTGAAGGCCGTGAATCGCCGAGCTCTCTGTACAATCAGGATCTGGCAAGCATGGATATTGAAGGCGGATTCGACCAAAAAGACAGCGCCGGATTTATTAAAATCAATGCCATCCGGTTGATGGCACATCATGCAATATTGAACAGCAAAAGAGAATAAGATTTAGGTTTATAAATAGGTAAATTTGTAAGTTTAATTTGTAAAATTGGACTTATGGGGGAACAATCAATCAGGTATCTGCTCAGAATGATCTGTTCCCCATTTTTTCCTGAAAACTGATCCATGATACAATATTTTCCGACGATTTTTTCAAAGAAAAATTTTTTTAAACAGTTCTCATTTAATCATTTTAGATTTTGAAACTCTGGGAAAAAGGCATACAGGTTGATAAGCTGATTGAATCGTTTACCATTGGACGCGACAATGAAATGGACATGTACCTGGCACCTTATGATGTGCTGGGAACAATGGCCCATATCATTATGCTTGAAAAAGCAGGTTTGCTTACAAAGGCTGAATTAGCATCCCTGCTGAAAGAATTGAAGCTTATTCACAAAAGAATTCTCAATAACGGGTTTTCCATTGAAGCAGGGGTTGAAGACATTCATTCTCAGGTAGAGTTTATCCTAACCGAAAAGCTAGGGGATACAGGTAAAAAAGTGCACAGCGGCCGTTCCAGAAACGATCAGGTATTGGTTGATTTAAAGCTTTTTTTCCGTGCTGAAATTGAATCTCTGGTAGGCCACATAAAATCGCTGTTTGAAGTCCTTCAGCATAAAAGTGAGGCCTCAAAAGATATGCTTATCCCCGGATACACCCACCTGCAGGCTGCCATGCCGTCATCCTTTGGATTGTGGTACGGTGCTTATGCCGAAAGCCTGGCAGATGATGTAATAATGCTGCAGGCAGCATGGCGCATTGTGAACCAAAACCCCCTTGGCTCTGCTGCAGGCTACGGTTCTTCATTTCCTCTTGACCGCAGCCTTACCACCCGCCTGTTAGGGTTCGAAACCCTGAACTATAATGTAGTGTATGCTCAAATGGGCCGTGGAAAAACTGAACGCATCCTGGCTCAGTCTCTTGGCTCGGTAGCGGCCACCCTGGCGAAATTTGCCATGGATATGTGCCTGTTTGTAAACCAGGATTTTAATTTCGCCACACTCCCTCCGGAATTCACTACCGGTTCGAGCATCATGCCGCATAAAAAAAATCCGGATGTGTTTGAACTTATCCGTGGAAAATGCAACCGGATCCAGGGCCTGGCCCAGGAAATCCTGTTAATCAATAACAACCTTCCAAGCGGCTATTTCAGGGATTATCAGGTATTAAAAGAAATTCTTTTCCCCGCTTTTGGAGAACTAAAGGCCTGTCTTCAACTTGCTGGAATGATGGCTCAAGGGTTATCCATCAATAAAAACATCGTGGATCAGGAAAAATATAAATACATCTTCAGTGTGGATGAAGTAAACAAGCTCGTATTACATGGGTTACCTTTCAGAGATGCCTACCGGCAAATAGCCGGTTCAATTGAAAATGGTACGTTCAATCCTGACCGGGATATTATGCATACCCATGAAGGAAGCATCGGTAACCTGTGCAATGCTGAAATAAAAGATAAAATGGAGAAAACCATTGAAGCATTTCATTTTGAAAAAGTTCATCAGGCACTGGAAGCATTATTAAATTATCAAATTACAGCGTAGGATATGATACAGGCGCGACTAAAAATAGTAGTGAAGATTGAGATTGCAGCGCTTCAGGATGAAAACCAGGAACTGGATACCAGAAAAATGGACCAATTGGCCATGGTGTTGTCCAATTTGGAAAACAGCGGAAAAGAAATTTTGGTTGTTTCATCCGGGGCAATTGCATTGGGAGCAAAAAAAATGGGGATGAAGGAACCACCAAAAACCCTGGCTCAAAAACAGGCTATTGCAGCTATTGGCCAGGCAGAGCTCATAAAAATGTACCAACGGTATTTTGGAGAGTACAATCAGATTGTTGCCCAGGTATTGCTCACAACTGATGTGGTGCTTCATGATGTAAGACGAAAAAATGCTACAAACACCTTTAAGAAACTGATGGATATCAACATCATCCCTATTATCAATGAAAACGATGCTGTTTCCACCCAGGATATCATTCAGGATGATAATTATCCCCTTGTGCTTAATGTGGCGCAACTGGTAGGGGCCGACATCATCCTGGTAAAATGTGAGGATGAAAGCGGTTATATTGTTGTAACCCGGCAGGATAACCAGGGAAAGCTTATCGCTGAAAATGATCTGTTTGATTATCTTGAAGAAATTCAACAAACCCTGTTCACCGGAAATAAGCAGCCGGTTTTTCCGGAAAATTTTCAGGACATAAAAGTGTGTTAAAGCTATGATAGACGAAAAAACATACCGGACATTAATGAAAGACAAAGATAAAATTGTGGTCAAAATCGGCACCTCCACTTTATCCTTTGCAAGTGGCCGGTTAAACTTACAGCGCATCGAACAAATGGCAGGCATATTAAGTACCTTACGCAAAAAAGGTAAAAAAATTATCCTGGTCTCATCAGGCGCTATTGGCGTGGGCGCCGGTCGGTTAGGCCTCACCGCCAAACCCGATGAGATGAGCATGAAACAGGCCCTGGCATCGATTGGACAGGCTGAGCTGATGAAAATATATCAACGCTTTTTTGAACGTCATGATCAGATGATTGCCCAGGTATTGCTTACCAAGGATGTAATGACCGATCCCGGGAAGAACATCAATGCAAAAAATACGCTCAACACCCTCATGGATATGCAGATTATACCTGTTATCAATGAAAACGATACCATATCCACCGATGAGATCCTGTTTGGCGATAATGATACCCTGTCGGCAAATGTGGCCACCCTGGTTAAAGCGGATATGCTTGTGATGCTATCGGATATTGACGGCTTGTACTCCTCTAATCCAAAAGAAGACCCCAATGCTACAATCATCTCCTATGTGGATGAAATATCGCCCAGCCTTGAAAGCATAGCTGCCGGCAGCGGCTCATCCTTTGGTACGGGGGGCATGGTCACAAAAATTATTGCAGCAAGAATATGTTCTGAAGCCGGCATTGATTCTGTTATTACTAATGGCAAAGATCCGGCTGTACTTTACAGGTTAATACAGGGTGAACAGGTAGGGACCCTTTTCATCGCAGGAGATGCAAAAAAGCTGGCAAATTAAAAAAATATATCATGGAAGAACTTAACATTAAAGGTCAAAAAGCCAAAAACGCAAGTTATTTTCTGGCAAAAGCTTCATCGGCCCAAAAAGATGAGGTGCTTACCACAGCCGCAGCCATGCTGATTGAAAATATGAATGCTATTCTGGAAGCCAATCAACAGGACTTAAGCAAAGCCGAAGAAAACGGTGTAAAAGGCGCGCTCCTCGATCGCCTGAAGCTTACCAAAGAGCGAATTGAAGGCATGGCTGACGGGTTAACGCAGATTGCCGGACTGGAAGATCCCATCGGAGAAATCCTTTCCATGAAAAAAAGGCCGAATAACCTTATCATCGGTAAGCGGCGTGTACCTATGGGCGTAATTGGTATCATTTATGAAGCACGGCCCAATGTTACTGCTGACGCATTCGGCCTGTGCCTGAAAACCGGCAATGCTACCATACTCCGTGGGGGTAAGGAGGCCATCCATTCAAATACAGCAGTAGTCAAGGTCTTGCAAAATGCCCTCGAAAAAAACGGTTTCCCCGGAGAATCAGTACAACTGGTGGAAAACACCAGTCGTGACAGCGCAGTAGCCATGATGAAACTTAATGAATACCTTGACCTGCTCATTCCGCGTGGTGGCGCTGGATTAATCAATGCTGTAGTACAAAACTCCACAGTTCCGGTAATCGAAACAGGGGTAGGTAACTGCCATGTGTATATTGATGATGCCGCTGAACTGCAGATGGCTGTGAACATTACCCATAACTCAAAGACACATCGCCCGGGCGTGTGCAATGCTGCAGAATCCCTTCTAATCCACAAGGATTTGGTAGAAACATTTGCTCCTGTGATCTGTAAAGCCTTAATCGAAAGCAAGGTAGAAATAAGAGGGGATGAAACCATTCAAAAATATGTGCCTCAGGCCAAAGCAGCAACAGAAGAAGACTGGGCTACTGAATATCTGGACTATATCATGGCTGTGAAAGTGGTGGATTCCCTGGACGATGCCATTCAGCATATCAACAAATACGGCTCCATGCATACAGAGGTAATCGTTACTGATAATTACACCAACGCCCAACGATTTCTTGAAGAGGTGGACGCCGCAGCAGTGTATGTTAATGCCTCCTCAAGATTCACCGATGGCATGGAATTCGGTTTCGGTGCCGAAATAGGCATTTCAACACAAAAACTCCATGCCCGTGGACCTATGGGGTTAAAAGAATTAACGTCAAGCAAATACATCATCTATGGATCAGGGCAGGTAAGGCAGTAATATCAAATAAATGAATATTTGATCAATCAAATTCGTGTTTTAAAGATAAAAAAACTATTTTCGTAATCCGAAAACATGACAATTGTCATTACCTCCGGCAGAACTCTTAAACAAACGATATTATGGATATTCTAAAAACTCTGGAAAACTTATCAATACAATCTACCCAAATTGACAAAGAACTTTTTAATACATATAACGTTAAACGTGGCCTCCGTAATCAGGATGGCTCGGGTGTTTTAGTCGGATTAACCAATATCGGTGATGTAGTCGGATACAGAAAAGAGAACGATAAAGTGATCCCCACAGAAGGTCATTTGTATTATCGTGGCATCAATGTAAATGATTTGGTTAAGGGTTTTCAGAAAGATGATCGTCACGGATTTGATGAAACAACCTTCCTGCTGCTTTCGGGCAGGCTGCCAAATAAAGAAGAACTCGGCAGGTTTAAATCCCACATGGCTGCGCAGCGTGATTTACCGCAGTATTTCACCAAAAACATGATATTGTCCCTGCGTGGCAAAAACATCATGAATATGCTGGCACGTTCTGTGTTGGTGCTCTATACCATTGATGATTATGCAGAAGACTTTTCACATGTGAATTTACTTAAGCAGTCGCTGAATCTGATAGCAAAATTCCCAGTGATAACAGCTTATTCCTATTTTGGTTTCAGGCACAGTTATCAGCGGAAGTCATTAATCATACGCCATCCGGAGCCGGGACTCAGCACCGCCGAAAACTTCCTGTACATGCTTAAAGGCGAAAACTATACCCGCCTTGAGGCCGATATCATCGACCTGAACCTGGTGTTGCATGCCGAACATGGCGGAGGCAATAACTCATCCTTTACAACCCGTGTGGTAAGTTCGGCCGGCACAGACACCTATTCGGCCATTGCGGCAGCACTTGGTTCGCTAAAAGGTCCCCTGCATGGCGGAGCCAACCTTCGGGTGATGGAAATGATGCACGACATAAAGCAAAACGTAAAAAACTGGAACGATAAAAAAGAAATTGCCAATTACCTGATGAAAATGCTTCGCAAGGAAGCCGGTGACGGTTCTGGGAAAATATATGGCATTGGGCATGCCATTTACACTTTATCGGATCCAAGGGCAATACTGTTAAAGGAAAAAGCACGTCAACTGGCTGAAGAAAAAGGACGCATTGACGAATTTAACCTGTATGCCAACATCGAAGAGCTGGCACCCGAGGTTTTTGGGGAATTTAAAGGTGAAAATGCCAAGGTGATTTGTGCCAATGTAGACTTTTATTCCGGGTTTGTGTATTCATGCATTGGTATCCCAAAAGAAATCTATACCCCTATTTTTGCCGTAGCCAGGATTTCCGGATGGTGTGCACACCGGCTTGAAGAACTGACCTTTTCTAGTAAACGGATCATCAGACCGGCATATAAAAACATTTCTTCTCATAAAGAATATGTTCCCATATTGGAAAGGTAAGGTTTTGTTAAGAGAGTGTTAATTCACCAGGGTGAAGTTTTTGCGGGTTGGATTTTTTACTATTTTTGCATGATAAAAATCAGCAAAAACAATGAAGCACAAAAAAAATATTGCCCATATTAAGGTATTAGCATTTAATAAGACTTGAAGAATGGCGTATATTGAAGATAATATCCGGAAGCCATTCTTACCTTTAGAATGGCTTTTTTATACGATATAATTTTTGGTAAATAAGTAAAAGAGGATAATTATGCAGAATGGATTACCAAAAGCTCAGGGATTATATAATCCCGCCTATGAGCACGACAACTGTGGTATTGGATTTGTAACACAGTTAAAGGGAATTAAATCACATGAAATCATTTCCCGTGGTTTGGAAGTATTGGTCAATATGACCCACCGTGGTGCGGAAAGCTCAGACAATGTATCCGGCGATGGTGCGGGTATCCTCATTCAGGTACCACACAGCTTTATTTTATCAAAAGGCATTAAAGTACCTGCTGAAGGACAATATGGTACCGGAATTGTTTTTCTTCCTAAAGATGAAAAAGATCGTAAGAGCTGCGAGAAAGTGCTTATTGATACCCTGGTTGCGGAAGGATTGGATGTCATCAATTTTCAGGACGTTCCGGTTGATAGTTCGGTTTTAGGTGAGATATCACGAAATACCGAACCTATGATGAAGCAAATTTATGTAACCGGCCAGTTCGAGCAGGAAGAACTCGAACGCAAGCTTTATCTGGTTCGCAAACAGGTGGAACGGAAAATTAATGAATCGAAAATAAAAACCAAACAGTGTTTTTATATTGTTTCGCTTTCAACCAAGGTACTAATTTATAAAGGCATGCTCACTCCGGAGCAGGTTGGCCAGTATTTCATCGACCTGAGAAATCCAAAAATATCCAGTGCCATTGCCCTCGTGCATTCCAGGTTTAGCACCAACACCTTTCCCACCTGGGATTTGGCGCAACCATTCCGCTTTTTAGCCCACAACGGTGAAATAAATACCATCCAGGGAAACCGCATGTGGATGCAAACCCGCGAATCATTGCTCGAAACAAGCCTTTTTGGAGATGACCTCAAAAAACTATTCCCCATTATCGAAGCCAACAAAAGTGATTCGGCTTCCCTGGATAATGCCCTTGAATTTTTGGTACTCACAGGCAAAACATTGCCCCATGCCCTGAGCATGCTCATTCCGGAGTCATGGAACGACAAGAATCCCATCCCGGCCAGCCTGAAAGCATTTTACGAATACCATTCAACCATCATGGAACCATGGGATGGACCGGCTTCCATCATCTTCAGCGATGGTCGGTATATTGGTGGTACATTAGACCGGAACGGATTGCGGCCTTCCCGCTATATCATCACCAAAGACGATATTATTGTGATGGGTTCAGAAGTTGGCGTTCAGGTGTTTGAACCGGAACGCATCAAGGAAAAAGGCCGTTTACGCCCGGGTAAAATCCTGCTGGTCGATACAAAATTCGGCATCATTGTGCCGGACGATGAACTAAAAGCCCAACTTACCAGCCGTAACCCGTATGCCAACTGGCTCAAGGAAAACCGACTTGAACTGGACGAAATCAAAGTGAAGCAGCGGGTGCCATCTTCCATGGGCAAGGATTACAAGACGTATATTAAAGCTTTTGGGTACAGCAAGGAAGATGTGGAAATGCTCATAAAGCCCATGGCCATGGAAGGTCAGGAACCCACCCATTCCATGGGCAACGACGTGCCCCTGGCAGTAATGTCTGACAAACCACAGCGTTTGTTTAACTATTTTAAGCAGCTATTTGCCCAGGTAACGAACCCGCCCATTGACCCCATTCGCGAAGGACTGGTGATGGCCCTGTCCAACTATATCGGTTCTGTGTCAAAAAACCTGCTGGTGGAATCGCCCGGGCATTGTAAGCTGATAAAATTCCGTCAGCCTTTAGTGACCAATACCGACCTGAAAAAAATTAAAGACCTGGATAACATTGAATTCCCAAATGTTACTCTAAAGATGCATTTCTCTGCCAAAAATGGCAAGGGTGCTCTTGAATATGCATTGAGTGAGCTTTGCGAAAAAGCAGAAAAGGCTGTAGATGAAGGAAAACACTTCATTATCCTTTCTGACAGGGGCATTTCTGCTGACATGGCCCCTATCCCGTCATTGCTTGCGGTTGCAGCAGTACATCATCACCTGATCAAAACCAAAAAACGCATGCAGGTGGGGCTGGTGGTTGAAACTGCAGACGCACGTGAAGTCACACATTTTGCCTTATTGTTGGGTTACGGAGCCAGTGTAATTAATCCTTACCTTGCTTTTGCAGTCATTGATGATTTGGTAAAGGCCGGTGAAATAAATATAGAGTATGCCAGGGCCCGTGAAAACTATATCAAGGCTGTAAGCAAGGGATTGTTGAAAATCCTTTCAAAAATGGGCATTTCTACCCTGAGAAGCTACCACGGGGCGCAGATATTTGAAGCCATTGGACTAAACAAAGCCCTGGTGGATAAATATTTCAAAGGAACGGAATCCCGTATCGGTGGAATAGGTCTTGAGGAGATTGCACAGGAAGCATTAATCCCTCATAAAGATGCCTATACAGAAGTGAATAATGCTATGAAACGACTGCATTCGGTCGGACAGTACCATTACCGGAAAGATGGTGAACGTCATGCCTGGAACCCCGAATCCATCGGGTTGTTGCAGTGGGCTACCAAGACTAATAACTATGAAAAATACAAAGAGTTTTCGAACCTGGTGAACTTCGAAAACCGGAAACCCCAGTTTATTCGTGGGTGTTTCAACCTGAAAAAGCAAAACCCCATTGATATCTCGGAAGTTGAACCTGCCTCCGAAATTATGAAACGATTTGTAACCGGCGCCATGTCCTTTGGATCGATAAGCAAAGAAGCCCATGAAGCCCTTGCCGTAGCAATGAATCATATCGGAGGTAAAAGCA
>CAZZBU010000082.1:0-17457 GCA_964652315.1 uncultured Bacteroidales bacterium | reverse complement strand
GGGAAAATGTACGTTAACTGAATGCCTGTTGTTATTAACAAAGGTACAAGGAATACTCCGGTGAGTAAATCAAAAGCTGGCGAGGTAAGAATTATTCCTACAATACTGATTACTTGTACGATTATAATTTGAGCACGTGGGAAATCAAAAATTCTAATCCACCATGATTTTCGGTAAATCATAGAGACAATCGTTGCCAGAATTGTTAATGACGCCAGAGCAAAGAACAAATATTTCATTTTTAGCACTGATTATTGTCTTCATAGGAACCATGTGTAAGTAAAAATTGTTTAAAAAAAATACCTGTTGTTAATAAAAATAAAATCCCTATTTTATGTAAGCATCTTATAGCTAATGGTTTGATTTAAGAGACTGAAACTTCCGATACAATTTAACGGGGATGTTTTACCCCTTTTTATCTTACAAAGGTGACATTTTTCCCCAGGTTCTGAATGGTACATATTAGTTAATTCCTTAAATTCCTGTATATATCAGCTTTGCAGCTATTTACAATTACCATCTGTCAGCTCTGGCACGGATTTTATCATTTACTGATCGTTAGTAAGCATAAAGCACATTATATAACTCTTTTAATATTTAACAGGCTATACGTTTTAAAGATTTTACAATTATGAAAACAATAACAACAGGCATTATAGTTTTTCTCGCTTGGGCCGTTTTTAGTAATTACTGGTATGTCTGTAAGATTAAAGATTTATGTGGAGAAAGCGTTTCCGATCAATTCATTGTAACTGATATAAATACAACGCCTGAGGAAGATGTCACCGAAAGTCCGGCAGATGCAGAAAACGCAGCATCCTTAGTTGATTTTGTGGAAACTACAGTGATTTATTTTCCATTTGACTCGTCATTGGTTTTAAATACCGATGAACTAAACGAAGTTATTCAAACTTTGAAAGAGATTGAAATAGCCAGCATTACCCTATATGGGCATACCTGTGACATCGGTACCGAAGCATACAACGATAACCTTGGGGAGCGCAGAGCCATGAGCGTATCAAGTAGGATTAAACAGAGCGGAATAAGGCCGGAGAAAATGGATCACATATCCTATGGTGAGGCGCGTCCTGCTGTTGCAAATACCTCTGAAGCTAACAGGAAAAGAAACCGCAGGGTAGAAATAGATATTGAAACCAAATAAAAACAAACATTATGGAAAAATTAACTGCAATTGCCCAAATTTCAATTTTGTTAATTGTTGCCTTTCTAATAGGGTTTGTCACCGCCTGGTTATACTGGCGTATGCGATACCGAAAAATGAAGGAAAGTTATGAATCCCGGCTTTCCGAGATGGAACGCGATCTTGCCACAACTAAAGCAGAATTGAAAAAAGCACTTGATGAGAATGAAACCACCTTAAGAGAGTTGAAAAAGGTTGAACAGCAGATGGAAGAGCTTTCGAAAAGTAAAGTGCCTGAGGAACTTTATCAACAGATCGTCAGGAATGTTGGCGAAGGAATTTCCGTTAGTGATGGTGATGGTAATTTCCTGGTGTATAATCCAAGATTGGAAGAGATTACCGGCTACAGTCATACCGAAGCAATTGAGCATAAGGAAAAGTTATTCCTCGAAAAGCTATATCCTGACAAAAAATTGAGGGCAACTGTTGCAGAAGACATTGATCATGTCCCTGAAGGTGATGAGTATACAAATATAAAGACAACAATAAAATGCAAATCAGGTGAGAGTAAACCCATTCTCGTATCCTCTACCATGATAGATTACAATAACAAAAAATATTACCTGACAGCTTACCGGGATGTTTCGGAAAAACCCAAAGTTGAACATGTAAAATCTTAATACATCAATCTGGTACCCCGTTATGAATTATAAACTGAAACCTGAATATAAAAAATATGTCAGGATAGGAATTTCTGTCATTCTTCTGATTCTTGGCGCTGTATTTATGCTTTTACCCTTCATTCCTTTAGGGTATTTGTTTATCATTGCCGGTATATTCCTGCTGGTACCCTATGTGTCTTTTTTTAAACGCTGGTTGGATTATTTTAAAAAGAAGGATAAAAAGAACCGGGTTGAGCGTGTCGAGGATAAAGTGAATCAAACCGAAGACTCCATTGATAATAGAATTGTCAGGGACAAGGAAGAATAACTTATGCAAGAATATCGGAGGCTTTTCTAAAACTTAAATTCTTTAAACCAGGTGCAAAATAACACCAATGCACTGCACAGTGTCAGGTTGAATTGATGGTTTTTAAAGCCAGCTTTGGCAAGTGCACGGATCCAGATTAAAAATTGTATGCTCTGTTTTCAACATCAAAGTCCTTTTGTGCAAAGTTCGGATTCAGTACCACATCGGTATAAAAGTATTCCTGGAAAAGTCCTTGTTCATCAAAAGCCTGTATGCTGTATGGAAGATTGTTTTTCGCACTGATATAAATGATGATTTTTTTAGCATATTCATTTGGTATGCTGATGGTTGAACCGGCATTAACGGACTCATAATCAATCTTCCCTTTGTTCCTTTCAATGAGCATGTATTCATTTACCTGAAATTTATGAGCAATGCTATTTACTGTTTCTCCTTTTTTAACCACATAATTGAAGTATTTATAATCCGGTGAATTGTACTGAATTTTATGACAATTTATCCCCTCAAGTTTATGTATGCCCTTATAACTTAACACTTCATTGATCTGATGTTTGTGTTTTTCTAGCAGTTTTTTTGAAATGTTGATGAAATAGTCATAACCTGAGTTGAAAATGGGGTGATGATGATCTTCCCGCATGGTTTTACCCAGTGGGTTTAAAGACAAAGTAACCCAGGGAAAGGTTTTCGGGCTGATATATGCACGGTTGTTGTTTTGACCTTCAATATATAATACTTCAAGGCCCTTGTTGGGATATTCCTGCTTCATGTATATTTTCATTGGGTTATAATCAATCTTGAAAAAAGATTTCTTTTTTTTGTATTCCCCGTCAATTCTTTCGTTCATCACCATGGTAAGCTGCAGGCTTGATATTCTGGCCTCAGTGGCAAACATTTTTTCGATCAGTTTAAGCGGATCTTGAGTAAACCCGGTTTTAACAATAAAAAGCAATAATCCGGTTAATAATAATCGTGAAAACTTCATTAAACGTTTTTTTTAAGTGAAATTCTACTCTCTCATCCATCATCAGTTTGGCTAGGTTTTGTCCATGTTTAACGTTTTAAGCTCGGCTTAATTTCTTTGGTGTTTTGCAGTTTTCCGGCTGCATGATGCACCGGGAAGCTAAAAAGGAAGTCTGTTACTGTGGCCGTATTTACTTCCACTACCGGAGTTTTATGTACATCCTGCCGGGAATTAAGCGTTAGGTTATTACTTAGCCCAAAATTGATGTACACTTCCAACTGACTTTGACTAACCTGGATAGTACAAAGCCAACTGATGAGAAATAGGATGCCTGTCATTTTGTTTCGGGTTGACACAATATAAAACAGTTAATTTGTTGACAGCAATTCGTGCCAGATAGAAAAATTCATGCCCTCCATGAATAATTCCGGCTACCTTGCGAAAATAAAAAAATTGAATCAGATTTATTTTGATTGAATGTTAATTTTACATTTTATTATTCGTGCATTGGCATAGCCGAGCTTGTCTGCAAGCAGGCTCGCTCCGCTTCGGTTCGTGGCTAAATATGCTTTAGGAATATTCATGGGCAATCATTTTGAATTATACATAAAAATTCGCGATATTTAACTTCGTTGAGTTTGCCTAAGGTAAACAGGCTCGTCCTTTGTCCTCGGTTCGCGGTTAAACATATTAATTTGTGGACATAGGAATTACCAAAATTATAAATAAATGATACGAGAACTAATTATTAAAAACCGAAGTTACCGCCGTTTTGATGAAAATGCACGGGTTGCACTTGACGAATTAAAGGAATTTGTTGATCTGGCCCGCCTTTCAGCCTCTGCCCGAAACATGCAATCCCTGCGATACGTGTTAAGTACGGAACCAGGATTAAACGAAAAAATATTTTCAACCCTTGGCTGGGCCGGTTACTTGAAGGACTGGGATGGTCCGGTAAGAGGAGAACGACCGGCGGCTTATATTGTGATGATGAATGACGATTCCCTGTCGAAGAATTATTTCTGTGATGACGGCATCGCCGCCCAAAGCATTCTGCTGGGTGCAGTTGAAAAGGGCTATGGCGGTTGCACCATTGCCTCTGTAAACAAAAAGAAACTGGCTGAGGCATTGCAACTTGATGAAAATTACTCTATCATTCAGGTGATTGCCCTGGGACGACCCGCAGAAAAAGTGGTGCTCGAAGAAGTTGAAGGCGATGACATCAAATACTGGCGTGACAGCAACGATGTGCATCATGTACCCAAAAGGGCCCTTGATGATTTGATTGTTGGAGAAGCAGGGTGCGAGAACAGGGTTAATTCTTGATTTGGACAAGGGAGAAATTGAAACGGGGTTCGAGCAGCTTAGTGTCATGTCATTTGTTTTCCTGCTAAACCTCTACCAGGTTGCATCATTATTGTCAGCCTCTGCCCCACCAGTGGTCAGCGACCCTGATGGTGGCTAAGCGACATTGTTGACCAGACGTGATACTAAGCCTCAGCAAACCGTTTACCAACCTCTTCCCAGTTCACCACATTCCAAAAAGCATCAATATAATCTCCCCGGCGGTTTTGGTATTTCAGATAATATGCATGTTCCCACACATCGATGGCCAGTAGGGGAGTTCCTTTGTCTTTTGCTACATCCATTAAGGGATTATCCTGGTTGGGTGTTGAGGTAATCATTAGCTTGTCGCCGGATTTTACCAACCAGGCCCAACCGGATCCGAAACGTGTAGCAGCAGCCTTGCTGAATTTTTCTTTAAAGGCATCAAAATTGCCAAAGTGGGAGTCGATGGCTTTTGCCAGGTCACTGCCCGGTTTTCCACCGCCGTTGGGCGAGAGGTTTTTCCAGAACAACTTGTGGTTATAATACCCACCACCATTGTTGCGGATGGCCTCCGGATAGTTGGATACCGATGCAAAAATTTCCTTTATGGGTTTATCAATGCTGTTTTCCTTTAAGGCAGCATTAAAATTCCGGGTGTAACCGGCATGATGCTTTGTATGGTGGATTTCCATGGTTTGTGCATCAATGTAAGGCTCAAGTGCATTATAGCTGTAATCCAGATCGGGTAGTTCGTATTCTTTTACCCCAACTCTGTTTATGCCGGCCGATTCATTGGCTAATAATCCAGTTGTGGCCAGGGTTCCTGCTCCTAATACGGATAATCTGTGGATGAATGTTCTGCGTTTCATGTTTACGGTTATTTAAATAAAATAAACATAAAAAAAACATCCACAGTTTAAAATTGTTCAGAATATTGGAATATATATTTGGTAACTAATGGGTTCGACGATACTTTGTTTGCTTCTTCTGAAAGGAACCGGTAAAGGTTCTTAATTAGTTCCGGATTATTAATGATTTAATGATGTGCGTCACTACCCGTGGATTTTCTTTTAACCGACGGGTGGAATAACCGAACCAATCCTTACCAAAAGGCACGTAAATGCGCATGGTATGACCTGCATTAACCAGTTTGCTGCGTCTGTTTGGAGTTACCCCATACAACATCTGGAACTCATAATCATCCTTGTTTAGGTTGTTTTGTTTGATGCGCTTCAGCGATTCTTCAATCAGGTATTTGTCATGTGTTGCCAGGGCCGGGAATAGTTTCATGTCCATCATTTGATCCAGGCAGCGCAGGTAATTCTGATTGACCTCATCCTTGCCTTTGTATGCAATACTGGCTGGTTCAATGTAGATGCCTTTGCACAACCTGATGTTTATGGGATGTTCCGGATTGTTGTATCGTGAAAAGTCCCTGATGTCATCCAGGGTACGTTTTAAATAAGCCTGCAATACAATTCCAATATTGGCTGGATACTCTTTGTAAAGTTTTTCGAATATAGCCAGTTCCTTATCCACACATTTTGAGTCTTCCATGTCGATGCGGACAAAACGGTTGTGTACTGCAGCAGTAGCCACCACCTGTTTCACCTTCTGATAGCAGAAATCTTCGTCAATTAACAGTCCAAAGCTTGTGGGTTTAACAGAGAATGAACCGATGATTTCCGCTTCTGTCGTTGCTTTAATAAGCTCAAGGTATTCCATGGTGTTGGTTTCAGCTTCTTGTTTTGTAGTAATAAACTCGCCCAGCACATCCAGGGTCACCTTTATGCCGTCTTTATTCAAATCCCTTGACACATTGAGGGCATCCTCTATCTTCGCACCTGCAATATACCGCTGTGAAAAAAGCCATACCAGATTTTTTGGCAATTTGGGTATAATCTCTGCTATCATCTTGTTAAACATATTGTTACAAATAGAATGTCCCCCGGCCTACCAAGGAATGATACAGCCAAATTACCATCACTTAATCCCTAAAAAAAGGATAAAAATCAACCTTGATTTAAATCATGGTTCTAGGGTACAGGGGGTTGGGGAAAGATTGAGTGCGTTTTAATGATTATCTGGTTTTATGCCTAAGATATATTAGCCACGAATGCACGAATGCAAATATTCGTTTATTCGTGGCTTTTCTTTGTTTTTAAGTATGACGCCTAAGTAATTTTATAAATCTTCAGATAATATATTGGCTCATTATAAAAAAACTAAAATGATTATCCGGGTTTATACCAAAACTATATTTGCCACGAACCTGCCCGCCGCAGGCTGGTGCACGAATGAATGGAATCAAATTGGAACTACCTCTGAATAATTTTCTATTGAATATTGAGGTGTCTAATCATTTAATAATAAATTCTTTATGAACACAAATTTCGAATGACTTTGTCATTCGTGCATTCGTGGCTATTAAATTTTCATGTGCCGTGATATTTGTGAGTTCAATCAATAGGTACCATAGCGGACAATCATTAAAAACTAAAATCACCTTCTATCTGCGCAACAACCGGTATGATTTTCCGAACCGTTGATTATAGATTTTGAGATTGTAGATGCCTGATGGGAAATTAGCTGTTTTGATCGTTTCACGATAAAAACCATCTACGTTTATCTGGCGGTTCAATACTGCCTGACCAGCAGTGTTGTATAGTGTATAATATATCACCTCCGGTTGTGCTGAGGTAATATCAATAACAACTTTTTCAGTCATTGGATTCGGATAAATGTTGAAGCTTATCTGCTCACTCAACAACGTTTCCACATAGGTATCACAGGTATCCACATCACAATCCCCTCCACAACAGGTGTCAGGCGGTTCAACCATAGACACGGAATCTACAAACACCCCACCAGATCCTTCACACCCATTCTGGTTGGTAACAGTAACTTCATAGTATCCCGGATTCTGTATGATGTGTATCCGGCTTCGCTGTCCGTCGCTCCAGTTATACGATACAAAACCTGAACCTGCGTCCAGCGAAGTTGGAAATGGAACTTTTATGGTGTCGTTTTCAACCCGATCACCAAAATCAACTTCTGGCGCTTCTAAAACTGTCAGTACTTCAGTAATGGTATCGTTTGAGTGATCCAAATCACGGAGCAGGCTGGTGAAAATTTTCAATTCATAATCCCCTTCCTCAGACATGTCAACCGGAGTATTGAATTGATGTTCAATTCGTTCTCCCGGCAGCAGTTCATCGCTGATAATTACATCTTCTGACACCTCATTTTCTCCATTGACACGATAACTGAAAGCCAGTGTTTCTCCTGCAGCAATGGTATCGGTACCCATGTTTTCAAACTCAGCAACCACTGTTTTTGCATTGAAATCACACAGATCGGTTGGGGCGGTCATAACAACTGCACCCATATCAGGGAAGGTAAAAGTTAACCTGATTTCGTCTTCAGTGGTACACCCATGAGGACTGGTAACTGTAACTTCAAATGCTCCGTTTGAAGTGGCCGTGAAGGTTGAATCCGAAGAGCCATCCTGCCATAAGTATGTATACGCAGGATTATTTCCGGCAATCAATCTGTAGCTACTTTGCTTGATAAGGGAATCTTCTCCAAGCTCAACCTCAGGATAATCGTAAATATAAATGGAACTGCTAAGGGTATCGTTTGTAGAATTGATGTCATCATCCATTGTTATGAATGCCTGAATAATTTTTTCACCCGCAAGGGTAAACTGTTCAGGATCGGAAAATTCATAATTCATGCTTTCATCAGGCAGGAAGTCATCCGTGAGTACATAATTGTTCTGGGTTACTTCGCCACCATTGATGGTATACCCTATTTGGATGCTTTCGCCGGAGAATAGCGTATCGGTGCCGCTATTGTAAATTTCTACGGAAACACTGGTAGGTGATTCAGGCATACACTGGCTCACCGGGGTAAGGATATCATGCAGTTCAAGGTCAGGCACCTGCATGATGATGTTGATGGTATCCTCTGTAATACAACCATTTTCAGTGGTAACCGACACTGCATACATGCCGGAGTTGCTTATTGTTATGTCGGCAGTTGTTTCGCCCGTATTCCATAAGTAGGCATAATCCTCATCATAACCGGCGTCCAGGGTGTATTCATACCATTTAATCAGGGTGTCATTCCCCAACTCCACGCTGGCATATTCATACAGATTAAAATTCTTGATCAGGGTGTCATTCGTATGATCAATATCGTCTTCCATAATGGCAAAAGCCGTTACCTCTTTTGCCCCCTCTTCTGTGAATATATGTGATTCAGTAAAGCTGTAATCCAAGGTAGATCCCGGCAGAAAATCTGCAGTAACCGGCAGTGTTTCTGCAACAATGGCAGCACCGTCAATAGAATAGCCCAGGTCAATTGTTTCTCCTGTATAAACAGTATCTGTGCCGTTATTGTGGAGTCGAACCCTTACATTGACCGGGTTTTTCGGTAAACACGATGTTTCGGGTACAATGATTTCACTAACTTCAATATCCGGAACTTTCAAATTAACAAATCTGCTATCCACGATTTCACATCCTTCCGGAGAGGTTACTGATACGGTATATGTGTTGGTAGTTGAAACTGTTATTTGCGAGCTGTCTTCCCCTGTATTCCATATATAGTTATACGTTGGATCGTAACCCGCATCCAGGGTAAAGCTGTAATCTTTCACCAGGGTGTCATTTCCCAGCTCAACATCAGGATATGGATAAAGAGTAAAGGTCTCAGAAAGAGTATCATTGCTGGAGTTGATTTCATCTTCGAGCACAACAAACACATCAAAATCAACAGATCCCTCCTGTGTAAAATTATAGGCCGAAGCAAAATCATAGGTCATGGTAGTGTTGGGATTCAGGTTTGATGTGAGGGTATAGGGTTCAGTGGTAATATCTGTTTCATTCACAATATATCCCATGGTGATTGTTTCACCGGCATAGATGGTATCCGTACCATTGTTATAAAGATTCACTCTTGGATTAACAGGGTGTTTTGGCAGACAGGATGTTCCGGGGTAAATCAGGTTTGTAACCGCAAGGTCAGGTACCACAATGGTTACCTGTACACTATCTTCAGTCATACATCCATACTGCGACGTTACCGAAAGGCTGTAGGTATCCGGCGTTGTTATGGTAATGCCTGAAGTATCTGCGCCAGTATTCCACTGATAGGTATTTTCGGCGATGAAGGGCACCGCCAGTTCGTATTCATAGGCTTTCACCAGGGTATCCTCACCCAAATCAAAAGTTGGGTATGGATAAATCGAAATGGTATCACCAATAGTATCATTAGCGGTATTGATATCACCGGGAATCAAAGAATAACTTTCTAAATAATAATCACCGGTTGATGGAAATTTATATTTTTTGTCAAAGGTATAAATGATGCTGCTGTCAGGAAATAAGTCATTCTGAAGGCTTATTGTTTCAATAGTACCCAAACCACCATTTACACGATACCCAATATCGAGATCCGTACCTGAGAAAATGGTATCCGTACCTGTGTTGGTAAATGTGCTTGTTATTTGCAGACTATCCTGTGGCATGCACTGATCAATAGGATTTATAAGTGCTGTTACACCCACATCGAGATAATCAAATTGAATATGAACCGTATCTGAGTCAGGGCAACCATGCACATCGGTGATGGTTACATGATAATCGCCAATTTCAGTTACAGTATCCTGTCTTGCCGTGCCTCCTGTGCTCCAGGTATAAGTTGAATAACCAGGGCCGGCATCAATAATATGTTCAACAGTATAGATAATTTGATCAGGACCAAGATCAACCGTAGGATAACCCCAGGTTGTTACTGTTGTTGACAGGGTATCGTTTGCCTGAACGGTATCCCATTTATATTGCAGAAAAGCTTCAAAGTTATATTCGGCAAAGGAAGTCATGTCCACTGTGCCTGTTGTCAGGGTGAAGCTCAATGTGCTGTCAGGATAGAACCGTTCAGGAATCAGGAAGGTATCTGTCACCGGCAGGCCACCTTCAAAGGTATATCCAAGCACAATGCTGTCATTTATGTTTAGGGTGTCCGTACCAATGTTTTTAACCACCATCGTTACCTGTTCTGCAGCGCTCAACTCACATGAAGATATCGGGTTGGCAAGGCTGTCGACGGTTAAATCCGGATTCAGGCGGCGGACATGAATGCTGTCATGACTCACACAAGCAGTTGAATCACTGTTAGTCACAGTCAGATAATAGGTACCCGCGCTGCTTACGTGATAAACACTGTCATTTTCCCCACCAGCAGGTGACCAGGTGTATTGGTATAAGGGGTCATAGAAAGCGCTAATTGTGAGTGTATCCGGCCGCGCTGTGGGAATGGTATCAGCCAGATCGGTGACTGGGTTTGGATGCACATAAAAACTGAATGCAGCCGTATCGTTACTTACAGGTGAATAAAAATACGGATCATCCTCTATGAGGGTGTAAGCCGTTATTTCATATAATCCTGCCGTATCAAGGTTGATGGATTTATTAAGTTTGAGGGTTACAGAATCTCCTACAGGTAAATGCTGCGGCAGGATAAGTGTATCCAGTACCGGATTATTTCTTGATGCTTCAACACCAACAACAATGCTGTCACCTTCCAGAAGTGAACCAATACCAAAATTTTTTATAGTTACACTTACCTGTTCATCGTTCACAAACTGACAGGCATTGGTGAGGGAGTCAACAGATACAATTCCGATATCATAAGGCGCATTGTAAATATTCATGTTATCGAAAACAATGCCACTATAGGTTGTAGCGGTATCGCTTGTAAAATGCATCCTGAATTTCACCGAAGAATTTTCATTTAAACCGGCTGGTAACACTTGCCTGTTACGTGTCCATGTTCCTGCATGGCCTGTCCAGCCTGGCTCGCCTTTTGCTGAGGCAATGGTGTCGGTGTACCAGTTCCAGTCGAATGCATACGCATGCGTATCTGCTATGTGCCAGGTGTTACCACCGTCTGTGCTATATTGCAGGAATGCGCCATCAGTTTTTTCCTGAGTGGTAACTTTTTGCCTGAAATCAATTATTTTTGGAAAGGTATCGGCAAAATTATAGCAAACGCTTTCAACCCATGAGGAGTCCGAATTTTTATAATTACCATTCAGGTTTGTAGCCCAGGCTTTAGATCCTGAGTAAGCACCCGCTGATGGAGTTCCCCAGGCCCAGGTATTGTTATTGTTACCGTTGGTCAGCCACAGTCCTTTTTCCGATTCAAAAAGTTCAGTATAAGGTAGCGTAACCGTTGGTTGTACCACCAGTTGGGTTTTTATTGTATCGTTTATGCGGTATTCATCTTCTGGCAGATCACAGGCTATAATCACATCATACAAGCCGGGTGCAGATAAGTCGATAGGTGTGTCGAAGGTAAATATGATGCTGTCTTCCGGTGCCAGATTTGAATTAAAGAGCGTGTCTGTTATGATAGTATTGCCATTGTCAAAACTGTAAAACAGTGGAATGGTATCTTTGGAAGTGGAAGGGCCGTGGTTTTTAATTTTTACGCTAACAGGCTCATTGGCGGTATGTCCACAACCGTTTAAAGGATTGATGATTTCAGCTATGGCAATATCATTGGCAATGTAATCGCCGGATATTAGAAATCTATCGATATTCCAACCGCTTCTCGAACCAGTTGCATCTGTTGGACCCAATCGAAAGCGTATTTTACAATTGGCAATTCTTTCTGCTCCTAAAGCAGATAAATCTAGGTTTATGGGTGTCCAGCTATTTTCGTTTACAGCTTCTGTAGATGAATTTTTCCATAGAATTTTCCATGAATCACCATCATTAAGAGATAATTCTACAAATGCCCTGTCGTAATCAAATATTTCAATATTTAGCCAACGATCAAAGCTAAGGTCGATATCCTTATAGTACTTACAACTAAATGTAGGTGAAATAGCTAAATAAGGATTGGATTCTAAAATTCCATTTTCGTAATCTCCAATCCTTGAACCAGCTCCTGATAAATCTGTGCCAATAACATGTTCCTGGTCAGATGCATGGTCTGGGTCACTTACACCGCCATAAGCACCACCTAATCCCTGTGGTTGTCCTCGTTCAAATTCTCCTGTAAAGTTCCATCCAAGATCGGTTTCAAAACTATCAAAAAATATGTTTGATTTTATTGATGGCGGGTTATCTAAAGATTTTTGTTCTCCGGGATACAAGCTTATAAGAGGAGCCCTCAATGTATCTAAATCTTCCTGATCCACATAAATAAATGTATCGTTTTGTAAATATAAATTCTCATCAATAGATATCCCTATTGTATCCAGTATAAATCGAATTCCATTCTCCGGAATGTTAAAGTTTACCTGATTTTTTTCTGTAGCGAGTGAGTCGATATCGTGGGCAATCCATAAATAAGAATTTCCATACGGAATACTAAAATTTATATCATTGAATGTTTTCATTCCAGCAGAGTAAGTGCCAGAGCAAACTGGATTGTCCTGATTAAATATTTTATCTTCAGTCCAAAATATTCTAATACTATCAATGTCTTCATTTGATGTGTTTGCGGCTTGTAATATAAGTGAATCTAAAAGAAGATTGCCTGAATTACCAAAGACTTCAATATCGATGCGATAAAGTGGGTTGTTTTTTGTGTCTGTGGCAAGGTATTCCTGGTTATTTTCATGATAGGTTACATCAACAATATGTTTTGGAATAAAACCGGTTTCCACTATTTCTATATTATCAAGGCAGGCTCCCCAACCCCAATTTGATTCCCCTTCAAATGCAAGGTAATAAGTGCTTGACAAAGTGCTATCCGGAAGGAATATTGTTTTCTGAGCCCAACCTTCTGTAACTTCATCTAGTTTTAATAAAAGATTCCATGAACTATCAATATGTGAGCGATAATATATGTTGATTTTATCAAATTCAGTTTCTCCACCCCATGGGTACTGGGCATGCCAGAGAGTAAGTTTAGGTTTAATGCCAAATTCTAAATCCAGGGGTCTGGTTATTAGTTTGGTTTTAGGTCCGTTAGCGTTAACCTGAAACATGGCGTTAAAAAGTCCTTCATGAGCATGTGGTGGCTTCTTGGTTAAGGGATCTGGATTGTTGGAATATCCACCCTCCTGGTACTGCCAGGAAGTATTACCGACGATTTTCTGTTCTGACCATCCGGTTGGGATAAGGCCACTTTCAAATCCTTCGAAAAAGGGTAAATCCTGAGCATTGGTTGAAAATACAATACCCAGCATTAGAAATATAATTTTTAGTATTCTACGTATCATTTAGGTTACATGGATTTGTTCCTTAATACGTTAAAAATCTAAATATTGTTTCAAAGCAGTGATATAGGAATATTATGGGAACAGGAGCATTTAATCGAGAAACTTAAAAATCTGTTGAAGTTTTGACTGCATAAGAAGTTATTACCAATATTTATTGTATCAGGACTTTCTATTAGGCATAAGTACGTAAAACTGTTTGACCTAAAACTAGTAACATTTATCTGGATTGTACGTAAAAAAGTTTACCCTGACGAATGTTATTGGAATATGGAAAGTACAAAAAAAATACTTTTATTACTCATATTATTGCTCACTACTTTTACATTATCTGGCCAAACAGATGATGAGTTTTGGTTTGTTGCACCGGCAGTATCTGCAGAACACTGGTGGAATGTTTCCGGCTCTCCTACAGAACCCGGTGCAGCTCCGGTAAGTCTGAAAATTACCACCTTGGATTTGCCTGCAACAGTAACTATCACACAACCTGCTAATGAATATGATGGAACTACAAATCCTGATGGTTTCCAGGAAATTACGGTTACTATACCAGCCAACTCCAGTGAACGGGTAGCTTTATGGGAAAATGATTTAACTGATCCGGTTAATGCTTTGATGCGTAAAAATGTAGAAAATAAACCAGCAGCACAGGTGTTGAATAAAGGCTTGCACATTCAATCTTCAAGCCTGATAACAGTTTATTACGAAGTTGAGGAATATTTTAATAATGACATTTTCGCATTGAAAGGTAAAAATGCCCTTGGGGATGAGTTTTATTGTTCATTTCAGGATTATAAACAAAATGGAGAATATGATGATTTAAGTGCTTCTCCCCCAGAGCGAACATATTCCGCTATAGATATGGTTGCAGTGGAAGATGGTACCACTATATGGGTCTATCCTTCCAATACCATCGAAGGACATGAAGGAGTAGCGGTTGGCGATTCGTTTTCAATTACATTAGATAAGGGTGAAACCTACTCCCTGGTACCGGACAATTATAGCAAAGCACCAGGTAACAGGCTTGATGGAACCCGATTAAGAGTTGAAGGAAGTAAACGCATAGCCGTAACTTTAAAGGATGACTCAGTTGTAAGTGATGGATGTAAAGATTTGGTTGGTGATCAAACGATACCACTTGAAGCAGTTGATGAAAATGGTGTGCGTGAAGAGCTTGTTGGAATGGAATATGTGGTGATGAAAGGAGACTTAAGAGATAATAATGACAGTTGGGATAGAATTTACATACTAGGCACGCAAAATAGCACAAATGTTAGAGTAACTGATGTAATTGCAGGAACATATACGGACAAGACAATACAAGCAGGAGAAACATGGAGGTACAGACTTTCAGCAACAGAAGAGGTGTCCTATGTAAATGCTGATAAACCTGTATATGTATTGCATGTGACTGGTTCAGGTGGAGGTTGCGAAATTGGGGGAGCAATACTGCCTTCCATTACGCGATGTACCGGATCTGCCCAGGTAGGCTTTTCCAGATCATCCAGGCTTAACAAAGACTTTCTGATCAATATAATGATAAGAGATAACGGAAATGGAGCAAAAGAGGCATTTGAACTTGTGAATAGTAATGGAGACGTCATTCCTTTACCAGCGATTAGCTGGATTGAAGTAAAAACAAACATGTGGGCTGCCACTCTGGATATGACCGCCGAAATCCAAGAGCAACCGATTTCTTATATCTTAAGTAATTCCATCGATATCTTCCATATGGGATTTTTAAATGCAGGTTCCAGCAATGGAGGTGAATATGGCTATTTTTCGGATTACGCTACAGTAAAGGCTGATGGTGGTGTTATCGAAGAGCTCATTCAACCTGGTGCAAAATTATGTTATGGCGATTCTATTCAACTAATTGCTTCAGGGGGGGTTAATTATAAGTGGATTCCTGCAACATACCTGGATGACCCTTATTCCTCCAACCCAGTGTGTCGACCAAAAACAACTGAAAAATATCAGGTTGTTGTATATGGTGCTTCCTGTGCACCACCCGATACAGCAGAGATTATCATTCAGGTCTCTAATCCACTTGAGGCCAATTTTTCTGTTGATATTACTCAGGGATGTGCCCCTATTGAGGTGAATGTCACCAATGAAGCAGTGGGAGCATCTGATGGATATGACTGGTATTTTGGAGATGGAACACCGGTTGTGAATGATTCAATACCAGCACCACATTTATATAGAAATAAATCAGATACAGCGATTGATTATACTATAAAACAAATTGTATATAATGAATATTGCAGCAGGGTTTTAACGCGTGAGGTACGTATCTATCCTGAAATCAATGCTGACTTTACAGCATCAGATACCGCAGTTTGCCATTCAACTTTAATAGATTTTACTAATAATTCATCGGGTAACCTTGATAAATATGATTGGAGTTTTGGGGATAATGGTTCTTCTGTTGAAGAAAGTCCAACCCATCTCTATACTAATACAGGAAATAAAGATTCAGTTTATAATGTACAACTTGTTGCAATATCGCCCTACTATTGTAGGGATACAGCGTTTACAAGTATTAGGGTTCATCCGGTTATCGAAGCCCATTTCGCCACCGACCATTCTGTGAGCTGTTCACCGATGGACCTCACCATCGATCCCAAGAATTCCATCGGGGTAGACACCTTCCGCTGGCATTTTTATAATTCTCCATCTACATTCGATAGTACCAGAATCACGGATTCATACAGCCCGATGAATATGTTGTATACCGATCCCACTCAGGAGACACCGGATACCATTGTTGTTGGACTGATAACCGCCAACGACGAAGGCTGTTACGACACCGTTCCTGACCGGAAAATTGTGGTTTATCCGGAGGTGCATGCACAATTCAATCCCAGCCAGACTGTTGTCTGTGATAGTGTGCCCATAAATTTCTCAAATAGTTCTGTAGGTTATAATCTTAGCTATTTCTGGGATTTTGATGATGGTACATCATCGACTACCCCATCGCTTAATCATACCTACTATAACCGGAGCGACAAGGATTCAATCTATAACGCTACCCTTATCGCCCGCTCAGAGTACTTGTGCCGTGACACCCTCAGCATACCCATTACGGTACATCCGTATGTGCGTTCACAATTCACGGTTGATCATCAGAACAATTGTTCACCGTTGCTCACAACCATCTACAATTCATCGGTGGCGCCAACAGGTTCGGTTTTTGACTGGGACTTTGGCGACGGGGATATGTTAAATACCGGCACCAGGTCTGATATCTCACACACTTATACCAATACTTTACCTGACGATGACACAACCTTCACCATCAACCTTACTGTAACCACAGCTCAGGGATGCGTTTCGGTAATGGAAAAGGATTTAAACGTATTTCCACAGGTGGTACCGGCATTTTCACTTGACCGGTATGAAGGCTGCCAGCCCCTGCAGGTGGAAATCAGCAATAATTCCACCGGCGGAAGCCTCACGTATGACTGGGATTTTGGGGATAACAGTTCGTCTTCCAACAGTGCTGCAACTTTTAACAAACTGTTTGAAAACTCAACTTCAAACGATGTTACCTACGATATTCTGTTAACAGCTACCAATCCTTATGGTTGTAGCGATACTACCTGGCAAAGCGTGGATGTGTATGCCTTCATCAAAGCCAACTATAACCTGGCCAATCAGGACAGTTGCTCGCCCTTCCCACTGGTCATCGATAATCAATCGCAGGGAGGCATAAGCCAGTATCACTGGAATTTTGATGATGGTAATGCGAGCAACAATTTTGAACCCCCACATACGTATGGAAATACAACTGAC
>CAZZBU010000081.1:0-17483 GCA_964652315.1 uncultured Bacteroidales bacterium | reverse complement strand
ACTAGTTCATCGTTGGGTTAACCGGAAAGTTTGTCCACACCCTGTATTTATCCCCCAGGTTGTTCAGAATTTCTTTCCAAAACATGCTATTGTCCCGTTCCATAACTTTCTTAGGGTCAATATTGGTTACCACCCATGAATTGCGTTCAAGCTCTCCTTCGAGTTGCTTCGCCATCCATCCTGAATAACCCAGGAAGAAACGGATTTGGCCAGCCGGGATAGCTCCAAGGGATACCATTTCTTTTATCACATCAAAATCCCCTCCCCAGTAAATATCGCCAAATACATGCACCGAATTGGGGATTATTGTACCCAGTGTATGAATGTAATGTAAAGTATTTGTTTGTACCGGGCCACCAATTGAAACCTGAGAATCAAGGGCTGGGAAATCTTTTACTACCTCGTCAATGGAAAGTTGAATGTGTTTATTCAAAACAAATCCAACCGACCCTTCTGATGAGTATTCGGTAAGCAGCACAATGGAACGCTTAAAATAGGTATCGTTCAAAAAAGGCTCACTGATAAGAATCTTTCCTTTCTTGGGTTTTGCCAGAGCCTTATCTATTTTGAAAAAGTCGTATTCAAATTCCATAAGCCAGTGTTTTAAAGTGTCTATCTTAACCACAAACAAAAATTGTTCCTTAATGTTAAAATGCCTTTCGCGTTTCGGCTTTTTATTTTGTATGTTTGCAGCTATTATCAAACGTGCCTGACCTGTTATGAAGTCGTCAAGTAAATTTAAACATAATACAGCAGAAAAGAAATTTGCACGGGAAAATAATTTGAACAAATCATGGGTGGGATAAAGAAAGAAGCAACCCTTATCGAGGCATTCATTCCTATTTTATTTTTAATAGCCCTTTTAACGCTCAATGTAATATTTTTTGGAGACGACACGCTTGCCGGATCCAACCAGATTGCCCTTATCCTGGCTGCCGGAGTAGCTGCGGTGATAGCCAATGCACATGGAGCCAGTTGGAAAAGTGTACGTACCAGCATTGTAAAGAGCATCAGCACATCCATGCCTGCCATGATTATCCTTTTGCTCATAGGATCCCTGGCAGGCACCTGGCTTATAAGTGGTGTGGTTCCGGCCCTGATATATTATGGATTACAGATCATTCATCCAAAAATTTTCCTTTTTACGGCTGTGATAGTCAGCGGCGTGGTTTCCATGGTCACCGGAAGTTCATGGTCTACAATTGCAACCATCGGTGTAGCCCTGCTTGGAATAGGAAAAGCCATGGGTATTAATGAAGCCATGGTAGCCGGAGCTATTATTAGCGGAGCTTATTTTGGTGACAAAATGTCGCCGCTCTCAGATACCACCAACCTGGCACCGGCCATGGCAGGAACCGATTTGTTTACCCACATAAGGTATATGACAATTACTACTATACCAGCAATGCTACTAACTTTGATCATTTTTCTGGTTATCGGTTTTACCTATGATTTTACTTCGGTACAGACCAATATTGAAGATGTATTTGCAGCCATCGAAGAAAACTTTGTGATCGTGCCCTGGCTTTTTCTTGTCCCTGTAATTCTTATTGCCATAATCATCGCCAAGGTATCACCCTTGCCTGCTTTGCTTTTCGGCACACTGCTGGGGGCCATCTTTGCCATCATCTTTCAACCCCATATTATTGAAAACATCGCCGGTGAAGGCAGAAACTATGCTCAATCATCCTATATTGCTGTAATGAAAGCCATGTATGGAGAGGTAACCATAACGAGCCAAAATGAAATTATCAGCAGGCTGTTCAGCACCGGTGGCATGGCAGGTATGCTGAATACCATCTGGCTTATTATGTCGGCCATGATATTCGGAGGGGTAATGGAAGCTGCAGGATTACTGGTAAAGATTTCAAAAGGCATCATCAGCCTGGCCAATTCCACCGGTTCCATCATTGCATCGACCATTGGTACCAGCATCTTTTTCAACATCACAGCCTCCGACCAGTACATAGCCATTGTGGTACCCGGAAGAATGTATACAGAAACGTTTAAAGCCAGAGGTTTAAAACCGGAAGTATTAAGCCGTACACTGGAGGACGGAGGTACCGTGACTTCGGTATTGGTACCCTGGAATACCGGAGGTGCAACACAGGCAAAAGTACTGGGAGTACCTACCCTGAGTTATCTGCCCTTCTGCTTTTTTAATATCCTTAGCCCGATAGTGTCAATTATAATAGCTTATCTGGGATATAAAATCAGATATTATAAGGAGGGGGAGCAACCACATCCGGATTTTACCGAAGAAGAACGGATGGATTATTAATAGAGTGCCGGGTATTTTTCCGGATTCACGTCGTGCATAATTTGATACACAATTTCGAATACATCTTCCACATTCGGATTTGAAAAATAATCCCCATCTGTTGAATAAGCCGGCCGGTGCTCCTCTCCGGAGATGGTGCGCGGTGCGGCATCCAAAAACTTCCAGCCGCCTTGTTCTTCAAGCACCTTTTGCATCATGTAAGCGGTAGCTCCACCCGGAACATCTTCATCAAAGAAAATCACCCGGTTGGTTTTTTTAATGGATTCCACGATGCTCTCATTGATGTCAAAAGGAAGCAGGGTTTGTACATCAATTATTTCGACATGTATGTTTAACTCACGAAGTTGTTTTGCGGCATCCCTGGCAATCCGTACGCATGAGCCGTAAGTAACCAGGGTAATGTCACCGCCACTTTCAACTATTTCTGGGACACCCAGGGGAACGGTATATTCACCAATGTTTTCCGGGTAAAGTTCGCGCAGACGATAACCATTCAGTGGTTCAATGACAAGGGCCGGATCCTGGGCCTTCAACAAGGTGTTGTACATGCCGGCAGCCTGTGTGAAATCGCGTGGAACACATACAAACACGCCACGCATGGCATTAATCACCATTCCAAGTGGAGAGCCGCTGTGCCATATTCCCTCAAGCCTGTGGCCCCGTGTACGGATAATCAGGGGTACTGACTGTCCGCCTTTTGTCCGCCAATGCGTGGTGGCCAAATCGTCGCTAACCGGCTGCAACCCATAAAGGAGATAATCGAAATACTGAATTTCGGCTATGGGACGTAATCCTCTAAGAGCTAACCCAATACCCTGTCCGATGATGGAGGCTTCACGGATTCCGGTATCGCTTACCCGCAATTCACCATATTTTTCCTGCAACCCTTCCAGTCCCTGATTAACATCGCCAATTTTCCCTGAATCCTCACCAAATGTAACCAGCTTAGGATATTTCTCAAACAACCTGTCGAAATTATCCCTGAGGATGATGCGCCCGTGCACCATCTCAGGATTATCAGAATATTGCGGTTTTATTACTTCAACATTCAAGGCTGAATACTCATTTTCCACATGTAGCCTGTCATTATAGCGCTCATAGTTTTCTACCTTTTGCAGGTTGAGCCATTGTATTAATTCCTTTTGAAAGGATTTCCGGATCTCACAATCGTGGCAAACATAACGGAGTATTTTTTTCGCTGCCGCAATAACATCCTTTCGAATGGGATTTTTTATTTGCTTCAGATTTTTGGTAATAACAGCAATCTTATCGATGCCCTCATGTTTGCATATACAGTTTTTACCTTCCACCACCCGGATAAGACTGTCGCGTTCTTTCAGGATGGGATGCGTATAATCCTTCCAGGCCCGGTTTTTGGCTTCCATTGCTTCGTTAAGGGCATTTTCTTCTATGCTATCAAGCTCTGAAGATGTAGCTATATCTTTATCGATGATCCATTTTCGCATTTGGACAAGGGGATCATATTCCTTTTCCCAATTTAACCTTTCGGGCGATTTGTATCGTTCGTGTGAACCAGAAGTGGAATGTCCAAGGGGTTGTACCATTTCGTCAATATGAAACAATACGGGAACATGTTGCTCCCTGGCAACCTTAACGCCCTCGGCAAAAAGTTTACACAACCCGGGGTAATCCCACCCCCTGCCTTTAAGGATTTGTATTCCATTGGATTCTGCTTCTTTTTCGAATCCTTTAAGCGCCTCAGAGATGCTTGATTTCACTGTTTGCACCTCTCGTGGAACGGAAATCCCATAGCCATCGTCCCATACAGCCATTGCAAGGGGTATCTGCATTACCGCAGCAGCATTCATCACTTCAAAAAAATGCCCCTCGGATGTACTGGCATCGCCAATGGTACCAAAGGCAACCTCATTTCCATTTTCTGATAATTCCTTGAAAACAGCCAGTTCCGGCACATTTCTAAAAAGCCTGGAGGCATGTGCCAAACCAATCAGGCGAGGCATTTGACCGGCTGTAGGGGATAAATCAGCGGCAGAATTTTTCTGCGCTGTGAGGTCTTTCCAGGTCCCGTCATCATTCAGGGTCCGTGTGCTAAAATGATTGTTGAAATTACGACCGCCATTGCCGGGATTCCTCTTGGAATCCGTGTCGCCGTATAACTGTGCAAAAAACTCCTCAGCAGTAATCAGCCCCGCAGCCATCATAAAAATATGATCACGATAATAACCTGAACGCCAGTCGCCATTTTTGAATTGTTTGGCAAATGCGATTTGTGCAATCTCTTTTCCATCGCCGAATATTCCGAATTTAGCCTTCCCTGAAAGCACTTCCTTTCGCCCAAGAATACTTACCTGGCGACCGATATGAGCAAGTTTGTAATCACCCAGCACTTCTTTTCTAAACTCACTGAATGTCATTTCCTTATTTGATACCTTTTGTTCGGTTAAAAACATATTCCTGTGCTAAAATTAAAAAATAATCCGTACAGTAAACAAACACCCACTGCTAATGTTTATCATATACGGGTGACGAAAATACATTATCTTTGCACACAAAGATTAATGTATGAAGAGTTTTTTAATACTTGTTGCTTTTGCAATGGTGCTCACAGCACTAGGATTTCTGGCGCTGGGCATCAGGATATTTTTACAGAAAAACGGAAAATTCCCAAATACTTCGGTAGGTGGAAATAAATTTCTCGCACAACAAGGCATCAAATGCGCCAGATGCGAAGAAATGGCGAAATACAGGAAGTGGCAGAAAAAGCAGGCAGCAAACATCAACCCGGAAAAATTAAAAGTTGCATTTTAAAAGAAGGTTGAAAAATGGAAATTATTAAAATAATACTTATATCCATAGTACTACTGGTCATTATCTTTGCCGGTTTGGCAGTTAAATTGTTTTTCAATAAAAAACCCAGTGTTACAGGTACATGCGGAGCTTCTGCAGCATCAGACGGAAACAATGAATTCAGCTGCGGGTGTGGTGCAGCATCGTCTTGCCAGACAACTACCAAATAATTCCTGCTTTTCCATGAATATCATTTCTCTCCCTGAAAGGATATTTTGCCCCATAAAATAATCCTCTGCAATGCGGCGAACGTCATTTTTTCTTTATATCTTGGTAAATGAAATGCTAACTAATAACATCTATTACCATGGGAAGAAAAGTAACACTTTTTACCGGCCAATGGGCTGATTTACCATTTTCCACGATATGTGAAAAAGCAAAATCTTTTGGATATGACGGTTTGGAACTGGCTTGTTGGGGTGATCACTTTGAAGTAAAGAAAGCTACTCAGGATTATTGTGATAACCGGTTGGAGCAGTTAAATAAGTGCGGTCTGGAAATATTTACAATTTCCACACACCTTGTTGGTCAGGCTGTCGCTGACAGAATTGACAAACGCCACAAGGAAATTCTTCCGGATTATATTTGGGGAGATGGCAATCCGGATGAAATACGCAAGCGTGCAGCAGAGGAAATCATTAAAACCGGTGAAGCAGCCAAACGCATGGGGCTGGATACTGTGGTCGGATTCACCGGCAGTCCGGTCTGGCACATGTTGTATCCCTTCCCTCCCATTTCAGAAGAAATCATTAATGAGGGTTATGCCGAATTTGCGGCACTTTGGAAACCCATTCTGGATGAATACCAAAAAATGGGCATAAAATATGCTTTGGAAGCCCACCCTACAGAAATAGCCTTTGACATTGCATCAGCAGAGCGGGTATTAAAGGAACTGGATAATCATTCTGCTTTCGGGTTTAATTATGACCCCAGCCATTTTGGCTATCAAGGCGTGGATTATGTCTCTTTCCTTTATAAATTCAGGGAAAAAATTTTCCATGTGCACATGAAAGACGTTGGATGGTCGGACACACCGACAGAGGCCGGCGTTTTCGGAGGTCATGTCAGCTTTGGGGATCCCCGAAGGTTTTGGGATTTTCGCAGCCTGGGCCGGGGAAAAATCCAGTTCGAAGAAATTATTCGCGCCCTAAACCGCATTGGCTACACCGGGCCGCTTTCTGTAGAATGGGAGGACAGCGGCATGGACCGTGAGGCGGGTGCAAAAGAAGCTGCTGAATATGTCAGGAAAATTGATTTTATGCCATCGAATGTTGCCTTTGATGCAGCATTCGAAGACAAAAAAAACAACTGAAATCCTGATTGACCAGGTTTGTGAAACAGAAAATAATGGATAACTAATAAATTGAACTAAACAATGAAAAAACTAAAATTAGGCATGGTTGGAGGCGGGCCCGGAGCATTTATAGGAAACATACACCGTGTTGCCGCCCGAATCACAAATCAATATGAACTGGTTGGTGGCGTCTTTTCATCGGATATTGAGAAAAGCAAAACGCTGGCCGCACTTGAAGGGCTACCCATGGAAAGGGTATACATGAACGTGGATGAAATGATTGAAAAGGAAAATGCCTTACCAGATGGTGAGCGCATGGAGGTGGTATCCATTGTAACTCCAAATTACCTTCATTATGATGCTGCTAAAAAACTGTTGAACAGCGGCTATCACCTGTTTTGTGAAAAACCGGTAACAGTAACCTCAAAAGAAGCAGAAGAGCTGCAACAAATTATAGAACAAAAGAAACTGGTATTTGGACTGGCACATGCCTATACCGGCTATCCCATGGTCAGGCAAATGCGTGATATGATTCTGTCAGGTGAAATAGGTAACATTCAACGCATTGACGGCCAATACTACCAGGGCTGGATCAACCCCATCATTCATGGAGCAGGTTCCCATCTCAGCACGTGGAGACTGGACCCTGATGTAGCCGGGAATTCCTGTTGTATGGGGGATATTGGAGTGCATGCCTTTAACCTGATTGAATACACTACAGGACAGAAAGTTACACAAGTACTTGCCGACCTGAACACGTTATTGCCTGATGTGAAGCTGGATATTGACGGCACGGTGCTTCTGCGTTTTGATGCCAATTACAAGGGTGTTATCCGGGCCAGTCAGATTGCCACCGGTGAAGAAAACAACATCATCATTACGGTTTATGGTTCTAAAGCCAGTCTCCGTTGGGAGCAGGAAAATCCGAATTACCTGACCATGCTGGTTGAAGGTGAACCCCGAAGGATCTTAAAACCAGGCAATGCCTATAACAGCGAATTTGCTGAGATGGGGTATACCTTCCCCTGTGGCCATCCGGAAGGGTTGTTTGATGCATTTGGCAACCTGCTTAAGGGCATGGCAAAAGCCATTAAGGGTGAGCCTTATGAAAAAGCAGAATTTCCCAACATCGTTGATGGCGTTCGTGGGATGAAGTTTATCGAGGGGGTGTTGAAGTCGCACCAGAATAATAATTCCTGGGTTACGCTATAGCACGGTATAAATTACTTTTTTTAACCCCGATCGACCTCAATATGGCGCAAGCATGGCGCTTGTGCCTTCAAAAAATCCTCGACGGCACAGCCCCCGATAAAAGTAGCATGTTCGAATAACCGATGACAAAACATCAGGGCGGTTAGGCGTAGCGTCCTTGCTACGTCCTTGCAAACAAGGCCTCTGGCCTGATGGTATCTCAATGTTTTACAATATCTGTTTTTCCGGCAAGATGCCGGGGCTTCTCCGACATAGCAAGGACGCTATGCCGAACCCTTAACAGACCTATCCGCAATTTAATCTTTCATCGTTGCCAGGTCATGGGGTCACTGGCATGTTCAGGAAGCAATGTAAATGCTGAAAATTTTCAGTCACCGCATAAATTAACTATACCTTGCATGTTTTTTTTGGCAAAACAATCACCGGTGAAATTGGATTATCACAAATCGGTGCGTTGGTAAAAAAATATTTATTGGAAATACCCATTAAGCGAAGATGCCAACTTCACTTAGCGGGCTAAATATTTTATTGAAGTAAAGAATGTAATCCCAATGAAAGCCAAAAAGGATAATGAAAGGCCGTAAAAAATCGGATCGAGGTCAAAGGGTAATGCTGTTTTCATGTTAATAAGCAAAAGGGTGCCTCCACCTCCTAAAATCATGGCCCAGAATGCAGCCATGGAGTTTTTGTTGCTAAAAAACAATGCACCTACCGTAGGCACAAGTAACCCAGAAACCATAACAGCATAAGAATGCAGCATCATATCAAGAACTGCTGGCAGGCTGTAGGCAATAATTAATGCAATAATTCCGGCAATCAGGGTAACGATTTGCGATTTTAACAGTCGGTTTTTTGAATTCTGGAACCGCATAATATCAGCAAAAATATTTCCAGATGCTGCAATCAGGCAACTGTCGGCTGTAGACATAATGGCTGAAAAATATGCGGAGAGCATGATGCCCATTAACCCAATGGGCAGATGGGTGCGTAAAAGCAGAGGCAATCCCAGCTCAGGGTCAAAAGAAGCCAGATCCACATGCCCCATGTCGGCAAAATGTCCCTGCAAAAATGCTACGCGGCTGATTAACCCCAAAAATACACCCAGGAATGCCATCACAGGATATTCGAAAAGTCCGGCAACAAACCACGCCCTTTTTGCTTTTATTTCACTACGGGTGGCATAAATGCGTTGATAAAGGGTCATGCCGATAAACCAGATGGGCAAAATTGTAATCGTCCAGTTGGCCAGTGTTTTCAGCCCAACATTGTTGAGAGAATAAAACTCTTTGGGCAACATCTCAAAAATGGCCTCCATGCCGCCTATTTGCTTTAATGATACGGGAATACCAACCAGCGTCAGCCCAAGCATAAGAATAATCCATTGTACGGTATCGGTGTATATAACCGCTTTCAGGCCACCCAATACCGTATAAACCAGGGCAATTACCCCCATTATAAGGAGTGCCTGGTTAAGATTAATAGCTGAAAAGGAAGCGGATGCCAGTTTAGCTCCGGCCAATATCTGGGAGCTTGTAAAACCGAGGTATCCAACGGCTGAAATAATGGCTGCAAGCATGGCAATACGGGCACCATAATAATGGCGAATAACCTGGGGAAATGATATCATATTTTTCCGTTCGGCAAGCTTATATACCCTTGGTATTAACAGCACAGCAGAAAGCCATGCACCAACAAGGCCTGTAAAGAGCATCCATGAACCGGAAATGCCCATCACAAATCCTAATCCTCCAAGGCCTATAGAAAAGCCACCACCTACATCTGTGGCCACCACAGACAGGCCGATATGCAGGCTTCCCATCTTGCGTCCACCAACAAGAAAATCTTCGTGACTTTTATTCCGGTAATAAAAAAACAGGCCAATGCCAAGCATGGCCACCATGTAAACAATAAAAATAGTAATATCGATCCAGTGCATGACACAAGGTGGTTAAAGGCAGGTAATCCGGTAAAAATACAGGTGAATTAACGTGTATTCAGGTTATAAAGTGGCGGGTTCTTTGTATTATCAACCACTCCTTTACCTTTTAGCTGCTGTACGTTATCCAGCGCTTTGTCTGAAGAAAGCTTCAATGATCTGGCTATCTCTCCCAATGAGCTTACTTCATGTTCTTCGAGGTATTCAACTATTTCTTCCTGTGTTGTGTTTAATTCTTCTTTTGTTTTACTCATAGTCAATCTATATATAGTTAAATCAATGATTTATAAAGAACATTCATGCTTTCAATTGCTCCGGAGATATTTGTATTTCTTACCAGTGTGCCGGAGTATCTATATCCTGATTTCAGAAAGGTGACATTCATAGGTATGGAATGCAGGCGGGCTATGGTATAAGCTGTTTTTACTCCCTGTTTTCTCAGTTCATTTTCCATAAGGTGAAGCAGCTTTCCGGCGAGGTTGCGCCCCCTGTAATCCGGATTTACAGCAAAGTCTGTCATTTCTGCATTACCATACCCAGGATCTTTTTCTGCTGATGACACGGCAATCAGTTCTCCATTTTCAAAAATCCCATAATAATCAACATGGGTTTTCATGGTTTCAAGCACATAGTCTTCTTCATGAATGGGAAAAGGATACGATTTAAATACCTTTGTATATAATTCTGTGATGGAACGTACATCGGTATTCTTTAATAATCGCATCTCCTCTTCTTCGCCCTCAGCGGCAAAATCCCAGGCCTTGGATTGTTTCTTCAGGGCTTCCTGAAAAGCATTCATCACATCTAGTTCAGGCTTTCCCCTTTCTTCTGTTAGGAAATAAGCCATAAAAAATCCATCATCAGTACCATAATAAAATCCGGGCACATAAGCTTCAATATGAAATCCTGCATTTAAAAAGCCAGGCAACACTTTGGCTGGCACCTTTGATATTATTTTAGTATAACCGTTTTCCTTTGCCAGCTTAATAAGCCTGTCCAGCAGCATTTGCTGGTCATCCTTAAAATCATACTTTAAAAGGTAGATGCGGTTATTCTGTTTTCCATGATGAATAATAGAATTCCCGTATTCTTCAATTATATCACTCTTCGTCTCTACGCTGATATCGTTCATTTTCTTCCGGGATTAATGAAATGGTATCGTCATAATCTGCCAGGAGCCTGTCTACACCAACCGCTTTAAATTCCTGTCCTTCACCAAGCTCAAGATCGAGATTACAATTCTTACAATCACGGTCACAGGTTGTTTGTTTATAATCATCAGGTTCTTTATAAGTAGTTATTACACCTTCGTAGTTCCGGAGAACTACCTTATTGGTAGACCATGATATGATATAATTAGGCATGGCAGGTATTTTACCCCCGCCACCCGGAGCATCAATAACATAGGTTGGCACAGCAAATCCTGAGGTATGTCCAATAAGGCTTTCAATGATTTCAATGCCCTTGCCCACCGGGGTTCGAAAATGCGAAAGTCCTTCTGACAAATCGCACTGATACAGATAATAAGGTCTTACCCGGTTTTGTACCAGTTTATGTACCAGGCTTTTCATAATTCTGGGGCAATCGTTTACATCGGCCAGAAGCACAGTTTGATTTCCCAGAGGAAAACCACCATCAGCGAGTTTTCGTATGGCTTCTTTTGAGGATGAGGTAATCTCTTTTGGATGGTTGAAATGGGTGTTTATCCATAAAGGCTGAAATTCTTTGAGCATGGATACGAGCTCATCTGTAATCCTGTATGGCAAAACAACCGGCATACGGGTACCTATGCGAATGACTTCTACATGCTCAATGGCTCTGATTTCGGTTAGCAGCCAGCGCAAATAATCATCGGATAACATCAGGGGATCTCCACCAGATAATAATACATCACGGACACCCGGATTGCTTTTTATATATTCTATGCCTTTTTTCAATTGTGCCCGTGAAGGGATAAAATCGTTATCGCCAACTTTACGCTTTCGGGTGCAATGGCGGCAATACATGGAACATACATTGCTTACATGAAACAACACCCGGTCAGGATACCGGTGCGTGATGCCTTCAATCGGACTGTCCTGGTCTTCTGATAAAGGATCGTCCATCTCATAGCTATATATATTCAGTTCCCGGCTGTCAGCAAATGATTGCTTGAAAACCGGATCATTGAGCAGGTTCTCCCTGTCGATTAGCGACAGGTAATATGGTGTTATCGAAAGTGGAAACCTTTCTAACGTTGATTCATAAATTTTCCGGTCTTTTGCACTGAATTTTATGTCAAGCAGTTTTTCAAAGCTTTCCAGGTCCCGGATTGAATTTTTTAACTGCCATTTCCAGTTTTTCCAATCCTTAAGCCTTGCCTCCGGACTAATCTTTTCAGCAATTTCCTGCTGAACTTCATCATAAATCTTCATTTTTTCGTCTTTAAGTTTATTCTCCATAGTTGAGAAAAATAATTAAAGTAAATATGGTTTTTATTGAATATATCAATTCCATTCTGACGATTTTGCCAGTCAGGTTAGTGTTACATAATGATATAAGGAATTTTCAATGAAATTTTATTAACCAGCTAACGATTAACTATTAATAATTTCTATAGAAACAAAATTACGCAAAATTTTTGACATATACAAAAATAAAATCTCGAAAATTATATGCAACAACAGGATTTAATATATACAAAACCTTGATTTTCAATCATATATTTACATTGTTCCATCAAATATAAAAAAAGATATAAAAACCTTAAATATAACTGTTTCTTATACGAAATAATTTAAAAGGTGTTTGGCTTCGGATTGTTTTTAACATTTCAGGAAACTACTGTTTATTCCAAATCATCTTCCATGGTAAGGACGGGAGAGGCCTCCACCCCGCTAATATCGAGCAATTCAACAAGCTTGTTGAGGCCGCTGTACAAAACTTCTTTTTGATTCATATTCAAGTTATCCAGTTTTTCGGCAAGTTGTTCATGCAGCAGGGGCGGAATTTTTTTAATCAACTGATCACCTGAAGAAGTCAGGCTGATATTGGTAACACGCTTATCGCCGGTTTTTGGCAATCGCGCAATCAGGCCCCTTTTTTCGAGCCGGTTAATAATACCGGTAACCGTGCTGGGATTCAGGTTAAGAAATTCACGAATATTGTATTGCGTGTTTTGAAAATTATTAGATTCCCGCAGAAAGCTCAAACAAAGGATTTGTGGAATGCTCACACCGTATTCTTTTTGAACTCGTTTGGATTCCAGGTTAATTGCCCGTACTATTTTTCGAATAGAAATTAAAATATCCGTAGTATCCATAATAAAATCTGATTAACACAAATATATCACCTGACAGATCAAAAACAGATTAGCTGAAAAGCCGTTTAAAATATCCGGAGATAAACCAATTGTGCCTCAAGTGTTAACAATGAATTTTGGGTTGTAAAGATATAGTTTTGCTGAAAAAATATCAAATACCCCTGATCAGTCCAACAAAAACTCCCTGGTTTCAGGTGAAATATATACCTGGTAATTCCCTTTTTCGTCACTGTAAATCAAATAACCCCATATTTCAGGTATCCTTTCAAGATATTCAATGGCTTGTTCAAGACCCACGACCATGCAGGCTGTAGCATAAGCATCGGCTGTAATGCATTGTTTGGAAAATACCGTTGCGCTTAACAGGTTCCGGCTTACAGTTTTGCCGGTTTTTGGATTAATGGAATGGGTATACTTAATACCCGCTTCTTCATAATATTTCCTGTAGTTTCCTGAAGTAGCAAGTGACATGTTTTCAAGTTTCATTTTTACAAACAAATCCTGTCCGGGAACATTGTTATTCTCAACCGGCCTGTCCAATCCTATTCTCCACGTAACGCCGGAGGGATTAACACCTTTCGCTTTAATTTCACCACCGATTTCCACCAGATAGTTTTTTATTTTTTTAGATTCAAGAAAGGAGGCCATCACATCCACAGAATAACCTTGTGCAATAGCGTTTACATCGAGTAGTATATTCGGATTTTCTTTAAGGATTCGTCCATCCTGAATGAGAATTTTATCAAAACCCACATATTGCAGGAGGCTGTCGATGGTGTGGTTATCGGGAGCAATGACACTATCGTTTAAAAACCCGTATGCCTTAACCAAAGGACCAACAGTTATATCAAAATAACCATTGGTTTGTTCAAAAACCTCCCGGGCTACATTAAAAACTTCCAGGAACAATGGATCGGAAACTGTTAGTTGTTCGTTCCTGTTGATTTTTGATATCAGTGAATTTGGAATGTAGGTTGACAGCGATAAATCGAATGCCCGTAATACTGAATCAATCGACACTGAAAGATCTCCAACTCCGTTATCTTCATAAGTAATGCTAAAGGTGGTTCCCTGGGTAAAACCGGTTACTTTATGATAAACCGGGGGTTGGGTATTGCGTGTTCTAATTACGGCTACTATGGAAAGGACAAGCAAAGCCAGTACAAAAAAGGCAAAATTTTTATAAAACTTCATATATCTTTATAAATAAAAAAAGCCCCTTTCGAGGCTTTTGAAATTATTTTATCCACCGAAATCGTCAAAATCAATCATTTCTTCGGGAACACCTAAATCATAGAGGGTTTTTTGAACCGCATCATTCATCACGGGAGGCCCGCAGAGATAATATTCTATTTCTTCGGGTTCTTCATGCTTGCTCAGGTAGTTTTCGTACAGTACCTGATGAATGAATCCTACATATCCTTTCCAGTTATCCTCTTCTTTTGGTTCGGAGAGGGCGATATTGAATTTAAAATTAGGAAATTTCTTTTCAATTTCACGAAAGTGTTCTTCATAAAATATCTCCCGTTTTGAACGTGCCCCGTACCAGTATGAAACTTTTCGTCCGGTTTTGAGGGTATGAAACAGGTGAAATATATGTGAGCGCAGTGGAGCCATTCCTGCACCGCCTCCAATATAAACCATTTCCCTGTCAGTATCTTTGATAAAGAATTCACCATAAGGTCCCGAAATGGTTACTTTATCGCCAGGTTTTCTGGAAAAAATGTATGAAGAACAAACACCGGGGTTTACATTCATAAACCGTCCTTTTTCACGGTCCCACGGTGGCGTGGCAATACGAATGTTAAGCATAATGATATTGCCCTCTGCAGGATGGTTTGCCATGGAATAGGCGCGGAATGTTTCTTCGTTGTTTTTCATTTTCAGATCCCACATACCGAACTTATCCCATTCGTCGCGGAATTGTTCTTCCACTTCCATATCTTTAAAATCAACTTCCACTTTTGGAACATCAATTTGTATGTATCCTCCTGACTGAAAGTCCATTGTTTCACCTTCTGGCAATCTAACAACAAACTCTTTGATAAAGGTTGCAACGTTATGGTTCGAAACAACCTCACATTCCCATTTTTTGATGCCCATAATCTCTTCAGGAATCTTGATGGTCATGTCGTTGCGCACCTTCACCTGACATCCCAGACGCCAGTTGTCCTGTTGTTCTTTGCGTGTGAAAAATCCGGTTTCAGTTGGCAGAATGCTTCCACCACCTTCTATAACCTGGCACTTACACATGGCACAGGTTCCACCACCACCGCATGCACTGGGCAGAAATATATTCTGAGCAGAAAGTGTTGAGAGGAGTGTATTGCCGGGAGATACTTCCATTTCCTCATCATTAATTTTGAGGGTGACATTGCCCTGAGGAGTCAGCTTTTTTCTGGCAAACAATAATACGCCGACCAGGGTAAGGGTAATGACAAGGAAAACCAAAATGCTTATTAAGATAACTCCCAGTTGTGAAGTAAGTAATATCATTTGTGTCTTTAATTAACTAGTTACAACTTTATTCCCATGAAACTCATAAAAGCAATACCCATTAATCCGGTAATAATAAACGTGATGCCTAAGCCACGCAAAGGGGCAGGAACATTAGAATAACGGATTTTCTCACGTATAGCCGCGATACCAACAATGGCAAGAAACCAACCAACACCTGATCCTAACCCAAAGGATGTGGCTTCGGCTATGCTGGTATACTCACGTTCCTGCATAAAAAGCGAACCACCAAGAATGGCACAGTTCACCGCGATAAGCGGAAGGAAGATACCCAGCGAGCTGTACAGGGCCGGTGAAAACTTTTCGATTACCATTTCCACAAGCTGCACCATAGAGGCTATCACAGCAATAAACATGATAAAGGAAAGAAAACTCAAATCAACATCGGCCAGAGCGGGGCTTATCCAAACCAGTGCGCCTTCTTTAAGAATGTATTTTTCGATAAGATAATCCACAGGTACTGTAATACCCAAAACAAAAATTACAGCTATTCCAAGGCCAACAGAAGTTTTCACTGTCTTTGATACTGCCAGGTACGAACACATACCCAGAAAGTAAGCAAAGATCATGTTATCTATGAATACAGATCTTACAAATATATTAACTAAATTCTCCATGGTTTGAGCAAATTTTATTCTTCTACTAATTCCTTATTTCTTGAACGCTGAACCCAGATGATAATTCCCACGGTAATGAGTGCCATGGGAGGTAAAATCATTAATCCGTTGTCTTTATATCCGAAATCATAAAATGTTTCGGGAACAACCTGGTAGCCATATAATGTACCTGAGCCAAACAGCTCGCGGAAGAAAGCCACAATAATTAAGATCAAGCCATAACCGGCGGCATTACCAATACCATCGAGAAAGGAAGGCCAGGGTTTGTTACCCATGGCAAAAGCTTCCAGACGGCCCATGATAATACAGTTGGTAATAATAAGTCCCACAAATACGGAGAGCTGTTTGCTTACATCATAAGCATAAGCCTTTAAAATTTCATCTACCAGGATAACGAGAGAAGCAATAACCACCAGCTGAACGATAATTCTGATTCGTGGTGGAATCATGTTGCGCATAAGGGAGATTACCACATTGGCAATGCCCATGACAGCAACAACCGAAATAGCCATAACCACGGAAGGTTCGAGCTGAACGGTAATAGCCAGTGCCGAACATATCCCCAAAACCTGTACGGTGATGGGATTACTTTTATTTAGAGGCTCACGGAGGAGCTTTAAATTTTTCGTTGAGAATAAAGGTTCCTTCTTACTCATAATTAATTTTTATTCGCGTTAAAATAAGCTACATAATTACCAAGCACATCTGTAAGCATATCTTCCAGGCCTTTGCTGGTGATGGTACCACCTGAAATGGCATCAACAGCGTGCTCATCCTGAGGAGGAGCACCTCCTTTCACCACCCTGATACCTACAAACTCTTCGTCTTCAAAAATTTTCTTGCCTTTGAACTGGGCCTGGAAACCTCCGGTATTAATTGCAGCACCCAGTCCGGGCGTTTCTGCATCATGATCAAAGGTAGTCCCAAAAATTGTGTTGTAATCATCCCTGAGTGCAACATACCCCCATATCGGGCCCCACAGGCCTTTTCCCCGAACAGGAATAATATATTTTTTTTCGTTGTTCTCTTCAGCAACAAAAATGGGCAGGTTTCGCTCCTGTGGTTCCTTGGCAAGCTCTACTTTAAGATCTACCCCAAAGGCATCTACTCCTTCTTTGCGTTCACCGTTAACATCAATCACATAAGATTCGGTGATGTATTGTTCATACTGGCTTTCAACATAACTGTGCTTATCTGTTTCTTCCGCAATATTTTCAGCCTTATAAATGGATTTAAGTATATCCAGCTTTTTTGCTATCTCGATGTTTTTTTCCTGAAGCGGCTTAAGCTTTGTGGCAGCAAAAGAGAGCACCGCAGCAACCACAATTACCAGCCCTGCTGAGAAAAGAAAAATATATGTATTACTGTAGCTTTTCACAAGAATAAAATTAGATTAAACATTTGTTTTATAATTAATTAGTGTAACCAAAAAACGTTACTACTCAATTACTTGTGGAACCCTCATGTTTTATTGCCTTCGGCGAACTCTCCGCCAT